>JAPLMQ010000109.1:0-19149 GCA_026386955.1 Planctomycetota bacterium | reverse complement strand
GCGTGCGGACCTCGAGCGCGAAGGCCATGCTCGTGCGGTCGACCTTCACCAGCATGTCGTCGACGAGGCTGTGCCCGCGCTGCCAGGCGGCGATCGCGTCGAGCGGGTGGAGGCGCGGGTCGAAGAGCTCGGGGACGAGCAGGCGGTCGGTCGCGCCGTTGCAGGCTGGGGCCAGCGCGGGCGAGGCCCCGGCGAGCAGCTCGGGGCGGAAGATCGTCTGCTGCTTGGCGATGAAGCGCGGGGCGGCCTCGAGCCCGGCGTCCTCGATGTTGCGGGCGAGCTTCTGCAGTTTGCTGCGGGCCCCGGCGCTGTGGGCGGGCGTCGCCCGCAGCGCGGCGACGGCGGCCTGGCGGAGCGGCGCGGGCAGCATGCGGACGCGCTCGGAGAGGATGTGGGCCTTGTAGACGTCGTAGCCGGCGAAGAGCTCGTCGCCCCCGTCGCCCGACATCGCGACGGTGACGTGCTCGCGCGTCATCCGCGAGAGGAACCACGTCGCCAGGGCCGACTCGTCGGCGAAGGGCTCGTCGAGGTGCCAGGCGAGATCCTCGAGGATGGAGGTGCTCTCGGGGCGAAGGACGAACTCGCGGTGGCGGGTGCCGAAGCGCTTGGCGACGTAGGAGGCGTGGGGGCGCTCGTCGTGCGAAGCGACGTCGAACCCGATGGTGAAGGTGTCGAGGTTCGACCCGAGCAGGTCGTGGGCGACGGCGACGACGGCGGAGGAGTCGATCCCGCCCGAGAGGAAGAAGCCCAGGGGCACGTCGCTGACGAGGCGGAGGCGGAGCGAGTCGTGGAGGAGGTCGAGCGTGCGGGCGATGGCGTCGCGCTCATTGTCGATCTCGCCGCTGGGCTCGGGCGGGGACCAGTAGCGCCAGGTGGAGAGTTGGCCATCGATGATGCGCAGCGCGTGCCCGGGCTGGAGCCGGTGCACCCCGGCGTAGACGGTGCGCGGGCCCGAGACATAGCCCATCGTGAAGTAGCCGTAGAGGGCGACGCGGTCGAGCACGGGCTCTACGACCCCGCCGGCGACGAGGGCCTTCAGCTCGGAGGCGAGGTAAATCGCGTCGTTGGTCTGCGTGAAATAGAAGGGCTTCTCGCCGAAGCGGTCGCGGGCGGCGAAGACCTTGTTCGTCCGCGCGTCGTAGACGGCGAAGGCGAACATCCCGTTGAGACGGTCGACGCAGGCCTCGCCCCAGGCGAGGTAGGCCGCGAGCAGGACCTCGGTGTCGGACTTGCCCGAGAGCGTGTGGCCCAGGGCCCGCAGCTCGTGGACGAGTTCCTTGAAGTTGTAGATCTCGCCGTTGAAGACCAGCGCGACTTGCCCATCGGGGCTGGACATCGGCTGCTTGCCGCCGTCGAGGTCGATGATGCGCAGCCGGCGGTGGGCGAGACCGGCCGGGCCGAGGGCGAGTTGGCCCTGCTGGTCGGGGCCGCGGTGGGCGATGGCGGCGCTCATGCGCGCGAGGCGTTCGGCGAACGCAGGGGCGTCGGCGGGACTGCCTGAGGGGCTGCCTGAGGGGCGAAGGGCGAGGCTGAAGACGAATCCGCACATCGGCCCGCGCCCTTATGAAGCCTTGACCTTGAGCGAGCCCGGCTCGCGCCCGATCAACGCCAGCATCGTCCCGCGCAGCCGGTCGCTCGCCGCCTCGGTCCCGTCGTCGTCCACGAACAGCCGGTGCCAGATCTCCAGAGCGAGGAGCGACCAGATGCTCCGGCTGCGCTCGACGCGGCCGTCCAAGTGGTCCTCGACCACGCGGCGGAGCACGTCGGGGCGGTAGTAGCCGCGGGCGAGCGAGCGCTCGCCCAGCAGCAGCTCGCGCACGAGCGGCGCGAGCGGGCCGCGGAACCAGGGGTTGAGCGGGACGGTGAAGCCGACCTTCTTGCGGTAGATCGTCTCGCGCGGGATGTACTTCTCCGCGAGGCGCTTGAGCAGGAATTTCGTTGTGCGCCCGTTGACCTTGTATTGAGGCGGCAAGCCCGCGGCGTATTCGACGAGAGCCTGGTCGAGGAAGGGCATGCGGGCCTCGATGCCGCTGGCCATGCTCATGCGGTCGCCCTTGAGCAGCAGGTTGTCGACCAGCCAGGTGTGGAGGTCGCTGTAGAGCATGCGGTCGAGTGGGACGGGCGAATCGCAGCGGTCAAGCTCGACGCGCAGGCGGGCCGCGGCGCCCCCGGAAGCCAGCTTCTTGCCCAGTTCCGGCGTGAGCAGCTCCGCCAGCCCCGCCCCGTCGAAGGCGCTGAACCAGGAGACATACCGTTCCGCGGGGTCGGCGATCGAGAGGCTCTCCATCGCGATGCGGGCCCGTCGCCCGCCGAAGGGCATCGCCGCCGCCGCCGCCCGCAGCGCGGCGAAGCGCAGCCCGGGCGGGAGCCAATCGAGCCACTGCGAATACCGGTCTGCCGCGAATTTCGCGTAGCCCGCGAAGAGCTCGTCGCCGCCCTCGCCGGTGAGCATCACCGTCACGTCGCGCTTCGCGAACCGGCAGAGCAGGTAGGTGGGGATCGCCGACGACTCGGTGATCGGCTCGTCGTAGACCCACGACAGCCTCGCGAAGTGGTCGATGAAGTCGTCGAACCCCACGGTGATCTCGTGATGGCGCGTGTGGTACCGGTCGGCCACCGACTTCGCGTAGGGCAGCTCGCTGAAGCCCGGCTCGTCGAAGCCGATCGCGTAGGTACGCACGCTCTCGGGCAGGCCCGCAGCGAGGCGCAGGCGCTCCATGTGGGCGACGATCAGGCTGGAGTCGACCCCGCCCGAGAGCTGCGCCCCCAGCGGCACCTCGCTCATCAGCCGCTTGCTCACGGCATCCTGCAGCAGTTCGTCGGTCTTCTCCAAGGCCGCGTCGAACGAGGGCTCGGGGTCGTGCCGGTGGAAGCTGACGTCCCAATAGCGCTTCGGCTCGGGCTTCTGCGCCGACATCTGCGTCGGTCCAGCCCCGAGGTCGAAGTGGAGGAAGTGGCCGCCGGGGAGTTTGCGGATGTCGCGGAAGAGCGTCAGCGGCGAGGGGACGTAGCGGAGCGTGAGGTATTGGCAGAGGGCGTCGAGGTCGACGCTGCGCTTCTGCAGCGCGGGGTGGACCAGCAGGGCCTTGATCTCGCTGGCGAAGAGCAGGAGCGAGCCGTCGGACCAGTAGTAGAGCGGCTTCTTGCCCAGGCGGTCGCGGGCGATGAAGAGGGCGGGGCGGGGGCGGCGCATGTCGTAGATGGCGAAGGCGTACATCCCGCGGATGCGCGAGAGCAGGCCTTCCTCGCCCCATTGCTCGTAGCCGTGGAGGAGGACTTCGGTGTCGCAGTGGGTGCGGAAGCGGTGGCCGGCGGCGATGAGCTCGCGCTGGAGGTCGAGGTGGTTGTAGATCTCGCCGTTGAAGGTGACCCAGACGGAGTCGTCCTCGTTGGCCATCGGCTGGTGGCCGGCGGCGCGGTCGATGATGGCGAGGCGGGTGTGGCCGAGCCAGCAGTTCTGGTCGGGCGAGGCCCAGTCGCCGCGCCCGTCGGGCCCGCGGTAGCGGAGCGAATCGACCATGCGCGAGGCGATGGCGGGGGTGAGGGACCAGGGCTGGGAGGACTGGAGCCTTGCGACTCCGACAATGCCGCACACGCGAACGACTCCCCTCACGAGTAAGAGGCCGGATTATATCGGTCAGCGGGAGGCGGCTTGCGCGGCCTGATCCGCGGCGAAACGGGTTATCGGTCGCGATGTGTCGAGAAGTCTCCGGGAATTCCCTCACAAATCGCGCAACCTCCCGTGTCCGCCTAATTTCGGCATGCGGGCCCCGTCCCGAGCCGATGAGACATGCACCGCGGAGAATCAGTGTGTTGCCCGCCATGAAGCATGTTCCCATCCGACCCGCATCCCCCGTGACGGTGCGCGCTTGGCGCGCACCGCGTGTTGCTGCGCTTTGCGGCGCAGTGCTGGCCGCGGCGATGCTTGCAACGGGTTGCCAGGACCCGATGCCCGAGGGCTCGTTCCTGATCTCCCCGCGTCCGCCTGAGACGCAGCCGAGTGGGACGCAACCCGCCACGCAGCGCTCCGCCGGGCGCAACGACCCCACGACCCAGCCCGACGTCATCATCGTCCCCGCGACGATGCCCGCCGACGCGCCCATCGTGCTCGAGGAGCACTTCCCGCTCAACGAGGGCGACACGCTCGAAGTCGCCTATTACAAGGACTATTCCTACCAAGGTGCCTACCGCCTCGAGGCGGGCGACAAGGTGAAGGTCGAGGTCGAGAACCGCCCCGAGCTTTCGCACGAGGGGGCGGTCCTCCCCGACGGCACGCTGACGTTGCCGCAGGTCGGCGCGATGGCGGTGGGGGGGAAGACCGCGACGGAGGTGCAGGCCGCGTTGGCGGAATTCGTCGCCACGCAGCTCAAGCTCAAGAGTGCGAAGGTGAGCGTGCTGGTGCTGCAGACGCGCAGCCGGCTGGCCGACTTCTTCCTGCAACTCCAGCTCTCCGGGGCAGGCTCGGTCCGCGAGACGCGCGTGACCGAGGGCGTGATCGACCTGCAGGTGGTCGGCCCGGTGACCGTCGCGGGCAAGACGCTCGCGCAGGCCCGCGCCGAGATCCAGGCCGCCTACGCACAGCGGCTGCCCGGGCTGCACGCGACGATCTCCCTCAAGCAGCGGCGCGAGGCGACCTTCGCCGTGCTGGGCGAGGTCAACCGCAGCGGCGTCTTCCCGCGCAGCGGGCCGATGACGCTCATGCAGGCGCTCGCCACCGCGGGCGGGCTGACCGACCGCGCGTGGACCGAGCAGGTGCTGATCGTCCGCCGGCAGAAGGACGACAAGATCTGGGTCCGCGTGGTCAACCTCAGCAAGAGCCTCGCGACCAACGGCACCAAGGGCTGGGGCGCGGACCTGGCGATCAACGACCTGGTCTACGTGCCCAAGAGCCCGATTGCAGACGTGAACATCTTCGTCGAGCAATACCTCCGCAACGTCACGCCCGTGCAGTTCGGCGCCGCGGCGACGTACCCCATCGTCAAGTGACCCCGCCCATTCGCGCCCGGAGCGGCCGATGCAGGACCGCACGCTGAAGCTGCTGAGCCCGCTGTTGTACGAGAGCGGCGCGTGGCCCCGGCGGTGGCGCGCCGACGTCGCGGCCCGCGGGCCTTGGGGCGTGGTCGTCACCTATCACCGCGTGCGCGGCCAGGGCGAGCCGATCGGCGAGGCGTGGATGGAGGCCGAGCGCGGGATCGACGCCGCGACGCTTCGGGCCCACATGGAGTTCCTCGCCCGCCACTTCGCCCCTGTCCCGCTCACGCAGATGGCCGACCCGACCGGCCTCGCCAAGGGCCTCGCCAAGGGCAAAGGCCTCTCCTTCGCCGTGACTTTCGACGACGGGTATGAGGACAACCTCACCGTCGCGGCCCCGCTCCTGCGCGCGATGGGCATCCCCGCGACCTTCTTCGTCGTCTCCGAATATGTCGGGACCGACAAGCGGTTCTGGTGGGAGACGCTCGCCCAGATGCTGCGCCGGACGCGTGCGGCGAAGATCGCTCCCGCGGAGATCGTCCCGCACTTCGCGGGCCTCGCGGGCCCGCTCCCGCTCGACTCCCCCGACGCGAGGCAGGAGGCCCACCGGACCATGACCCGTGCGATGACCCGTTGGCCCCACGACCAAGTCTGGCCCGCGCTGGGACAACTGGCGGCGGCGCTGGGCGTCGAGTCCCGCTCCGAAGGGCGCGATTACCGGCTCATGGACTGGACCCAGGTGCTGGAACTCCAGGCCCAGGGCTTCGAGATCGGCGGCCACACCGCGACGCACGCCAATTTGGGCGCGGGCGATCCCGCGACGATCGAGCGCGAGATCGCCCACTGCCTTGGCACGCTCGCGGAGAAGCTCGGCCGCCCCGTGCGGACCTTCGCCTATCCGTACGGCGCCCGCGAGAACCGCGGCGAAGTGGCGATGCGAGCGTTGGAGCGAGGCGGATGCCTGGCCGCGGTGACGACCGATCTGGGCGTCGTCCGCGCCGATGCGCCGCGCTGGCTCTGGCCGCGGATCGACCTGAACAAGCGCTGGGGCTTCGCCTGCGCCTACAACGTCGAGCGGGCCCGGCAAGCGAACGCAAGTGCGTTCATCAGTGGGTGATAAAAGGGCCGATATACTGAGGGATTCGCGGAGCCGAGGCGGCGAATTGGCCGCATTTGGCCGGAAAACGAGGTTGATCGTGCTCTCTTGGATGGGTCGACAGAAGCTCGAGGCCGACATCGACGCGGTGCGGCTGGTGATCGCCCAGGCGGCGCAGAACCCGTCGGGGCAGCCTTCATCCACCCGCATCATCAGCGTTATCGGGCACACGAAGCGCTGCGGCGTGACGACGATGGCGATGGGCCTGGCCCGCTCCTTCGCCGCCGCCCGACAGAGCGTGATCCTCGTCGACGCCCACCGCCGCTCGCCCCGGCTGCACTGCATGAGCAGGGTCGCCCTCAGCCCCGGCGCGATGGAGATGATGGACGGCGCGAGCGCGTCGAAGGATGCCCTCCGTCCGCTCGAGAGCTACAGCATCTCGCTGCTCCCTGCGGGAAAACCGAAACAACGCGGGACGACCTATTCGACGACGGCGTGGCGAGAGCTTCTGACCAGCCTTGGCGAGGAGGCGGCCGTGGTGATCGTCGACGCCGGGCGGATCAAGGACCCCGGCTCCGTCAGTGCCGCCGCGGCCGCCGACGGCGCGCTGCTGGTCGTCGAGTCGGGGCGTTCGCCCTGGCAGTCGGTCATCCACAGCGTCGAGCGCGTCCGCCGCGGGGGCGGCACCGTCCTGGGCGTGACGCTCACCAAGCGCCGGTACCCCATCCCCACCCTGCTTTACGGGAGGGCCTGACTTGGGCGCGACCCCTGACAAACCGAACTCCGGCGCAGCGGCATCGGCCCCCGCGCGGTCCGCTTCCCCCTCCGCCGCCGCCCTCGCCGCCGACGGCACGTCGTTCCGCGACCTGACGCGCTTCGCCTTCAAGCACATGATCCTGATCGCGCTGGTGACGATCCTGGTCACCGCCGCCGCCTCGGGCCTGGCGATGGTGCTCCCCGCGAGCTACACCGCCAACGGCATGCTGCTGGTCGAGTACGGCAAGAGCCCGACCATCCGCTCCGAGCCGACGACCTGGCCTTTGCAGAGCGCGGAGATGGTGGAGACCGAGAGCGAGGTGCTCAAGTCGCGCAGCGTCGCCGAGGCCGTGGTCGACAAGCTGCAGCTCGACAAACTCCCGCAAAAGCTGCGCAAGCCCACGACGAACCAGGTCAAGCTGGCCCTCTACAAGGTGCAGGACTTCGTCAAGGACGTGCAGGAGCAGTTGATGGACTGGAACCTCACGTCGCGCATCCCGCGGCATGAGAAGGCGATCCGCGCCCTGCAGTCGTCGCTCAAGATCAAGCAGCCCGCGCTGACGGTCATGCTCAAGGTCACCTACTCGGCCCAGGACCCCGTGCTGGCGGAGAGGGTCGTCCGCACCGTGATCGACACCTACCTCGAGAAGCGGCGGGAGATCTACGCCGACGACACGGCCTCGTTTTTCCTCCAGCGGGCCGAGGAGACGCAGAAGGAGCTCGACCAGGCCCGCGAGGCCCTGACGCGCGAGACCGAGCAGCCGCAGACCGACCGCATCAAGCTTCAGATCCGCGCCCTCGAGGCCTCGTACCTCTTCTACAAGGAGAAGTATGACCGCGGGCGCTCCGACGCCGCCGCCGACCGCTCGCTGGTCAACGTGCGCGTGGTCGACTATCCGCGCGTGCCCGAGGTGCGCACGCTCGACCCGCTGGTGGTGATGATCCTGGGCCTCGTCGGCGGCTTCGTGCTGGCGGTGGGCCTGGCGCTGGTGCTCGAGTACTTCGACAACACCGTCTACATGCCCAGCGACCTCTCGCGCCGGCTCGACGTCCCCGTGCTCGGCTCGGTGCGCCACACCAACGGCGCCCGCTGGCTCCTGCGCACGCGCGGCCCGCGGCCCGCCAAAGGCCCCAAGAAACCGCAGACCCCCAAACCGTCCAAGCCCGACGCCACGGCGGCGGCGGGGTGAGCCCGGGCATGTGGCCGACCACCAGCCTCATCGAGAAGTCGCCGTTCTACCTCGCCTCCGCGGCGCTCGCGGGGGCGCTGGTGCTCTGCACCGCCATGGGCTTCTACATCGGGATCGCCGTCGTGCTCGGCTCCGTCTGGGCCCTGGCGATCACCCTCCACATGCCCGTCCTGATGCTCATGGCCTGGATCGCCACCGGCCCGCTCCTCTCGGGCTGGCTGGGCACCGCCTTGGGCGACAGCGTGCCGGCGCTCACGCCTGACCGCGTGCTGATCATCGTCGTCGCCGGCGTCTCGGCCGTCCGCTGGCTGGGCCGGCCGGCGCGGTTCCAGAAGCCCGGCGCGATCGAGGGGGCGATGGGCGTCTTCATCGGCATCGCCTTCGTCTCGATGGTCGCCAGCGGCGGCTCGCCGGGCATCGGCGGGGGCGTCTACCCCTTCCAGCCCACCCGCTATGCCTTCGCCGGCGCGCGCGCGCCCGCGATGGGCGTCTTCGCCTCCCCCATCGAGTTCGGCTACTGCATGTCCACAGGGCTCATCATCGTCCTGGTCCTCTGGATGCGCACGCGCTCCGCGGGCCTGCGCCTCGTGCTCGCGGGGCTGGCGTTGCCGATGATGGTCGCCATCGTCCTCGCCAAGAGCCGGGCCCCGTGGATCGGGCTCGCCCTGGGCGCCGCTGTCGTCAGCGTCTACGACCCCCAGCTCCGCCGGGCGATCATCGCCGTGGGCGTCGCAGGCGCGGTGGCCTTGGTCGCCGCCGCGGTCATCCTCCCGCAGGTCATGGACACGCGCGAGTTCGAGGCCCGCGTCACCGAGGTCTCCCCCATCCTCAACCGCATCGCCCTCACAGCCACCTCCGTCAACATGATCGCCGCCCGCCCGCTCTTCGGCTGGGGCTTCTACCGCATCGCCTTCGTCCTCAACAAGCCGGAGTACATCAGCAACTTCGGCGGCATCCCCGCCCGGTTCAGCGACCCCGGCGTCCCGCACAACGAGTTCATGCACATCCTCGTGCTGCTGGGCATCGTCGGCTTCGTGCCCTTCATGGCGATCATCGTCTTCAACCTCCGCATGCTGCTCCGCGTCTTGCGGGCCTTGCCCGTCGGCAATCTCGCCGCGGACGATGGCGCCGGGGCCGTGGCGGGCGAACGGCCGGAGGCCGACCTCCGCCGCGTCGTCGCCCTGATCGCGCTGGCGACACTGGTGATGTACCTCTTCAACGGGCTGAGCGTCGACATCGCGCTCTTCCTTCACGCGACCAACCAGGTCTACGTCCTGCTCGGCGCGGTTGCGGGGATGGCCCTGGCCGCGGCGACCCCCGCGGCTTCCGGGGCCCCCGGGGGCGACGAAGTTCGCCTGGAGGCCGGGAGCCAAGCGCTGGCGTAGGCTTTCCGACAGGCCCCGCCGCCAACGAGATTTCATGCCCGACTCCACCCCGCCGACGATCTTCAACCTCACCCACACGCTCGCGACCGGCGGGGTCGAACTGCTGCTCGCCCACTCCAGCGCGCTGCAGCAGTCACGCGGGCGGTTCCGCCCCGTGGTCTGCGCGTGGAGGCGGGGCGGGCCGACCGAGGCGGTCCTCAAGGCCAGCGCCGTGCCCACGCACGTGCTGAACCTCCCGCGGCGCACGGTCTGGACCGGCCCGGTCTTCGCGAGCGACGTGATCCGCATCCGCCGCGCCGTCATCGGCGTCGCCCAGCGGGAGGACGCGAGGATCATCTGCGGCCACCTGCCCGACGCCTACGTCTTCGGCGCGATGGCCGCGCGACGGCTGGGGCTCCCGCTGGTGCTCAACCTCCAGTGCAACCGCATCCTCGCGGAGGACCTCACCCCCGGCACGCCGCGATATCTCACGTGGAAACTGCTTGTCCGCTGGGCGATGGCCCAAGCCGACCTGCTCGTCGCCGCCACGCCTTCCGTGCGCGACATGGTCGTCGAGGAGATGGGCGTAGACCCGGGCAAGATCGCGGTGGTGCTCAACGGCGTCGCGGTCCCGCCCACGCCCGACGAGGCCTCCGTCGCGAAGGTCCGCCGCGAGCTGGGCATCGAGCCGGGCGAGCCCGTGGTCACCTGCATCGGGCGCATGGTTCCGCGCAAGGGGCAGGCCCATCTGATCGAGATGATGCCCGCGCTGCTCCGGCGGGTGCCCAACGCGAGGCTCTTGCTGGTGGGCGATGGCGTGACGCGCGACGAATTGGGCGCTCAGGCGAATCGCCTGGGCCTGGGCCGATCGGTGATCTTCGCCGGGCGGCGCGACGATGCCCGCGTCCTCCTGGAGATATCGAACGTCTTCGCCACCGCGTCGCTCTACGAGGGGCTCTCGCTGGCGCTGCTCGACGCGATGGCGGCCAGGCGGCCGGCGGTGGCGGTGATGAACCGCGGGAACACCGAGGTGCTCGAAGGCGGCGCCGGGCTGCTGCTGGAGGACCGCGACCCCGAGAGGATGGCGGCTGGCATCGCCGGCCTCCTGCTCGACCCGCAGGCGGCGGCGAGGCTGGCCGAGGCGGGGCACGCGCGGGTGGTCCAGCGCTACCAGCTCGACCGCGCGGCCGAGCAATGGGACCAACTCTTCACGCACGTCCTCGCGGGGGAGAAACCCAGGGATTTCCTGCCGCACGACACCTCGCCGCCCACGGTCTTCAACCTCATCCACACGCTCGCCACCGGCGGCGTCGAGCGCGTGGTCGCCGAGGTCAGCGCGGTGCAGCAACGGGAGGGGCGGCTGCGCCCGGTGGTCTGCGCCTGGCGTCGCGGTGGGCCGACCAAGATGCTGCTCGACCAGGCCGGCGTGCGCACGATCATCCCCAACCTCCCGCGGCACAAGCTCTGGGCCCTCCCGCTCTTCGTGCGCGACATCCGGCGGATCTACACCACGCTCGTCCAGACGGCCAAGGACGAGCGGGCCGACCTGATCTTCGGCCACCTGCCCGACAGCATGGTGCTCGGCGCCCTGCTCGCCCGGCGGCTGCGCATCCCCCTCGTGCTCGACCTGCAGAGCAACAACATCCTCGCCGAGGACCTGCGCCCCGGCTCGCTTCGCCACCGCGCGTGGCGGATCGCCGTGCGCTGGGCGATGGCCCGGGCTGACCTGGGCATCGCCGTCTCGCCCACGGTCAAGGAGAGCGCCGTCGCCCAGATGGGCATCGACCCGGCGAAGGTCGTGGTGGTGACCAACGGCGTGGCGATGCCCCCGCCGCGCGACCCGCAGGAGGCCGCCCGCATCCGCCGTGAGTTCGGCATCGCGCCCGAGGCGAAGGTGCTCATCTGCGTCGGACGGCTGGTCGCCAACAAGGGGCAGCAGTTCCTGCTCGACATGATGCCCAAGCTGCGGGCGCAGCACCCCGAGGCGAGGCTGATGCTGGTGGGGGAGGGGCCCAACGGCGACGAGCTCCGCGCGCAGGCCGCGAGGCTCAACCT
Organism: Planctomycetota bacterium; assembly: GCA_026386955.1. GTDB lineage: Bacteria > Planctomycetota > Phycisphaerae > Phycisphaerales > Phycisphaeraceae > JAPLMQ01. The sequence goes on along the minus strand of JAPLMQ010000109.1, from coordinate 7,717 downwards.
CGGCGAGGCGGTGATCTTCGCCGGGCGGCGCGACGACGTGCGGGCGCTGCTCTTCGCGTCGGATGTCTTCATGACGGCTTCGATCTTCGAGGGCATCTCCTTCGCGCTGCTCGAGGGCATGGCGGCGGGTCTTCCCGCGATCGCCTCCGCCAACGATGGCAACACCGAGGTCCTCGTCGGCGGGCATGGCATCCTGGTCGAGGGGCGCGGCGCGGACGAGCTGGCCGCGGCCGTCTGTCGCGTGCTCGATGACGCGGAGTATGCCCAGCGGCTGGGGGAGATCGGGCGCGAGCATGTCCGCGTGAACTACTCGCAGGCCCGGGCGCTGCGCGAGCTCGAGGGGCATCTCATGCGCGAGATCGAGAAGGGGCGGGCGAGGCGGCGCTGAGGCGGGCGGAATTCCCACAACCCAATGGGCGTCCGGGGCCATCCAAACCCGTGTGATACAATCGACGTCGTCGCGTGCGGATTCCGCCGAAAAAAACGACTCGATTGGGAGCTTGCCATGGTGAAGTGGGTCATGATCGCCGCCCTCACGTTGCCCGCCTTTGCCCAGAGCTGCGGGAGCATCGGCAACAACTCCGGCGGGGGCGACGCGCCGACCGCCCAGTCCGCTCCGCCGCCGACCCCGCCTTCGAGCGAGGCCAAGCCCGCCCCCGCGCCGCTCCCGCCGACCGCCTCCACGCCCAAGAGCACCGCCTCGGCGAACGCAAGCTCCACGTCGCTCATCAGGACCGCCGCCGCGGTCCCCGCCAGCCGGGTCGAATACTTCGTCGACGCCAAGGCGGGCGACGACAGCGCCGACGGCCTCGCCGCGACGCGCTCCGGCGGCCACGGCCCCTGGCGATCCCTCGGTCGGGCCAACCAGGCCGCCGCCCCCGGCGTCGCCATCCGCCTCGGCCCCGGCTCCTACGACGACGCCATCCAGCCCGCCAACTCCGGCTCAGCCGCCGGCGGGTACGTCACCTACGCCAACGCCTCCGCCACGCTCCCCACGATCAACGCCACCATCGACCTCAAGGGGCGCTCCTACATCCGGCTCCAGGGCCTGAGCGTCCAGTCGCCCACCGGCAGCTACTGGCTCGACAGCGACCAGGGCTCGCACCACTTCGAGATCACCGGCTGCGTCTTCGACAGCCGCACCTCCCACGCCGACGCCTTCGGCGGCATCAACCTCCGCGGGCACGACCACGTCATCCGCGGCAACTCCTTCGGCCGCTGGCTGGGCGACATGATCTACGCCATCGAGGGCGTCTCCCGCCTGCTCGTGGAGAACAACGACTTCTCCCGCGCCGCCGGCGAGCACGCCATCCTCACGATCGTCGGCACCGACTGCGTCATCCGCAACAACTACTTCACCAACCCCCTTGCCCGCACGCTCCACATCACCTGGAACGGCTCGATCCCCACCCGCGGAATCGTGGTGGAGAACAACGCCTTCGTCGAGACCGCCTGGGACCGCAAGCGCCCACACCCCGCCTCGGGCGACGACCGCGGCTCCTGCGAGGCCCTCCGCTTCCTCGCCTCCGACAGCATTCTGCGCAACAACCTCATCCTCGCCACCAACGCCGGCACCGGATGGGACATCGACGGAGCCCTCTCCTTCCAGTCGTTCCAGAGCGGGTCGTGCGAGTCCCGCCACTACGAAGGCATGCGGATCTACCACAACACGATCTTCCGCAACTTCCACAACGGGATGACCTTCACCGCCAACATGGCCCCGTTCTACGCCAACGACAACAAGTTCAAGGACAACATCATCGGCCAGTCCGGCGCCTACGCATTCTGCGTGAAGGAGGACAAGGTGCCCTGGAAGACCTACCGCTTCGAGTCGAACCTGCTCTCGTACCCCGGCAAGGCGACGCCGATCTTCCTCAGCGGAAGCGGCGAGGCGGTCTCGCTGCAGGCCGCGGAGCAGAATTTCCCGGGCGTCTTCCAGAGGAACATCCTGGGCGATCCTGCCTTCGCCTCGGCGGGCGTGCTCGACAACGCCCTGCAGCACGCCGGGCAACGTTCGCTGGCCGACCTGGGCAGCCTCTTTGCGGGGTTCCAACTCGCCTCGGGCAGCCCGGGCAAGGGCAAGGCGGCGGCGTTGGCGAGCGTGACCGCGGCCGGCGCGAATGTCCAGCGCATTTCCGTCGACGACGCCCTCTGGTTCCACGACGGCCTTGGCGTCGTCGAGGGCGACCGCGTGATCGTGGGCGGGAACGCCGCCGCGACGGTCACCAAGGTGCTCGACAAGAATTCACTTCAACTCGACAAGGTCGTGACGGTCAAGGTCGGCGACGGGGTGTTTCTGGAGAAGGCCGGCTCGTCAGCCGATATCGGAGTCTATGGGCTTCGATGATCTTGCGAGATCGGACGTCGTGCTGGCGCGGGCAAGGACGCATCAGTGGAGCCGGGCTTGGGGCGGTTGATGGCAGTTGATGGAGCGCATGCGAAACGCGGCAAACGGGTTCTGATCCTCGTCCAGAACCTGCCCCTTCCCTTCGATCGGCGGGTCTGGCTGGAGTCGCGCGCCCTGCGCGACGCGGGTTATCAGGTCACCGTCATCTGCCCCAAGGGCTTCAACTACACCAAGTCGCACGAAGTCATCGAGGGCGTCCGGATCTACCGTTATCTGACCTTCGAGGCCGGGGCCATGCGCGCCGCCTTCGTCGCCGAGTTCCTCTACTGCTGGATCCGCACGCTCATCCTCGCCTTCTGGGTCCTGCTCGCCCATGGCTTCGACGTGATCCACGCCTGCAACCCGCCCGACACGTTCTGGGCCATCGCGATGCTCTTCAAGCCCTTCGGCAAGAGGTTCATCTTCGACCAGCACGACCTCTGCCCCGAGCTCTACCTCGAGAAGTACCCCACCCGCGCCGGCGACCGGATGCACCGCGGGCTGCTCTTCCTCGAACGCCGGACCTACCGCCTCGCCGACGCGGTGATCGCGACCAACGGCTCCTACCGCGACTTCGCCATCCAGCGCGGCGGGGTCGACCCCGCGCGCGTCTTCATCGTCCGCAGCGGCCCCGACGGCGACCGCGTCCGCCTCGTCGAGCCCGACCCCAAGGAGCGCAACGGCGCCGCCTACATGCTGGCCTACCTCGGCACCATGGGCGTGCAGGACGGCGTCGACGGACTCCTGCGCGTGCAGAAGGTCCTCGTCGAGAAGCTCGGGCGCAAGGACATCCACCTCAAGCTCGTCGGCGGCGGCTCGCAGCTCGACTCGCTCAAGGCGATGGCCCACGGCATGGGGCTCGAGCCCTACGTGACTTTCACGGGCCGCGTGCCCGACGGCGACCGCTTCGCCCGCATCTTCTGCTCGGCCGACGTCTGCGTCAGCCCCGACCCCCCGGGCCCGCTCAACAACGTATCGACGATGAACAAGACCATCGAGTACATGGGCTTCGGCCGGCCCGTGGTGGCCTACGCCCTCAAGGAGACGATGTTCTCCGGCGGCGAGGCGGCGATCTACGCGACGCCCGGCGACGAGGATGACATGGCCCGCAAGATCGTCGACCTGCTCGCCGACCCCGCCCGGCGGGAGATGATGGGCCAGCTCGGCCGCGACCGCGTGGACCGCGAGCTGTCGTGGCGGCATTCGGTGCCGCCGCTACTCAAGGCGTATGAGTGCGCGCTGGCGCGGCGATGATGGGTCGGCCTCTTCCCTGATCAGGCAAGGCTCGCCGATTGATTTGGGATCGCACGCCCACGTGCGCCGCGCCGGTGTGCTTCGCGGATCATCGCTCAACCCACCCTGCAAAACACTTCATCCGCGCGGCTTGCCGCCCCACGCATTGACCTCGGGATCGGCCGGCATGATGAGCATCTCGCCGAGCTTCATCTTGCCCTTCGGGCCGATCGTGAAGGGGAGGTAGAGCGCCAAGGTCAGGCCCCGCTTGTGTTCGAAGAGGACCTTCATCGCCCGCGTCCGCTTCGCGCCGTTGGGCTCGATGGTGACGCTCTCGGCCACGCCGACCGCGAGCAGCCCGTCGGCCTTCGCCGCTTTCCGCAGCCCTTGGTGCAGGACGGGGAGGACCGCCTCCGCGGTCGTCAGGTCGGCTCCGTCCTCGGGGGCCGCCGCGATCAGCCGGACCTCGCCCTCCTCATCGATCCCCGCCCCGTGGGGCAGGAAGTCGCCCTGGTTGTCGATGCAGGTTTCCGAGAACTCGAACAGGGGCGCGGCGACCGCCTCCATGTCCGGCTTCAATTCGGCATACAGCTCTTCGATGCTGGGCATGGTCCGCTCCATTTCCGGGCAGTGTGGCGTCCCCACAGTCTAGCCCGAAGCGGAGGCGGGTTTTGCGGATCGGGTTGGCCGGCAATCCGCGAAACCTTCTCTGCGCGACGCTCTCATGGACCGCCTCAGGGATGGAACACGCCGATGTCGGGCGTGGTCGAGCCGCGCTCCAGGAAGATCTTGTCGCCGGCCGAGGCGGTGACGGGGTTGTCGACCTCGATCGTGGTGGCGGAGGCGATCTTGGTGACGGTGACGGCGGGGTTGCGCCCGATGACGATGCGGTCGCCGGCGATCATGCCCATGCCGTCGGAGAAGTACAGGGCGTCGTCGACGCCCAGCGAACGGGTGTTGGCGACGGTGCTGGAGACCGTCGCCAGGGGCGTGGCGACCTTGGTGCCCGGCGTGCCGGCGGTGAGGCCGAATGCGTTGAAGAAGCCTCCGATGTTGCTCTTGCAGTAGGCGGCGGGGGTGGCGCACGCGGCCGCGAGGATCTGCGGGTTCACGAAGCGGGGGAGGGCCGCCAGGTTCGCCTTGAAGACCGTCGGCGCGGCCGTCTGCACCTGCCCGAGGTTCGCCTGCGCGTTGAGGTAGATCGTCTGGTCGGTGCGCGAGCTGAAGAACAGGTTCGCCTCGAAGAGGTAGGTCTTCCAGGGGATCGAGCTGTCGGGCATCGCGATGGCGAAGTTCTCGGGCTCGCTGAAGATGTTGTTCTTGAACTTGTTGTCGGAGATGTAGAACTTCTTGGAGTTCTTGACGAAGATCACGGAGCTGCGGCGGTTCTGGGCGAAGGTGTTGTGGTAGACGCGGATCTTCTCGTAGTGCTCCGAGGTCATCACGGGGTTGCTGAAGGTCTGGAAGCTCATCGTCGCGTAGGTGTTCCAGTTCCAGCCCTGGCGGTTCCCCAGCAAGAGGTTGTTGCGGAAGATCGCGCGGGTCGCCAGGAGGCGGATGGTCTCGCTCGAGCCGGGGTTGGCGATGCCGGGCGCGGGGGTCTGGCCGTTCCAGTCGCTGTCGATGAAGAGGTTGTTCTCGACGAGGATGTTGGTGGCCGACTTGGCGCCGTTCCAGGTGATGTGGAGGACGCGGGCCCAGGGGTTGCGGAAGTAGTTGTTGCGGACGATGACGTTGTTGCCCACCACGCCGACCAGGGCATGCTCGCCCAGTGCTTGGGAGAAGTCGTTGTCCTCGATGAGCAGGCCGGTGACGTCGTTGGCGTGGATGGTGTTGCCGCGCCACTGGCCGAAGGTGTTGCGGCGGAGCGTCCAGGCGCTGCCGGCGATGTTGATGCCGCCGAAGGCGTCGGCGGCGGTGGCGGCGGAGTTGAAGTTGTTCTCGATCAGCTCGATGTGGTGCGTGCCGGTGTTGCTGACGATCCAGGCGATCCCGGTGGGGGATTGGAAGTCGATCCCTTGGAGGCGGATGTAGCTGCGGTCGTTGAGGTTGGCGGGACGGACGACCACGGGGTGCTCGTTGGGCGCCGCGGCGTAGGTCACGTACCCGCCCGCCGCGGTGCCCGAGGCGGCCGGCTGGGGTGTCACGCCATAGGTGCCGCTGGCGAGAAAGACCGTGTCGCCTGGGCGCAGGGCGAGGTTGGCCTTGTCGAGCGACCGCCAAGGGCCGCTGACGCCGTTGAACATCAGCGACTTGCCGTCCCAGACGTCGGACCCGGTGGCGGGGTTGACGTAGTACTGGTTGCCGGTGGATGCCGCCTGGGCCGTGTTGATCGCGGCGTTGGGGGTGAGGAGCAGGCCCGTTTGGCCGATCGGGGCCGAGCGGGCTGCGGCGAGGATCAGGGCCACAAACACGACAAAGCGAATGATTGAGGCTCGACGCATGACTTCACTCCTCGGGCCGCAAGGGAGGGCAGGGACCGGCGGGGGCACCGGTTGCCGGAGGGGGTATCCGGGATCGCGCCGGACGGCGCGAAAGCTGCGGCCAACATTGGAGTTATCGAGCCAAGTGAGGCGTGGGTTGACCCGGGGGTTTGGGTTGACCCGGTGATCGGCAAGAAGGCTGCCGTCGCTTGCCTCGCGATCGGTGCAATCGTCAGAGACGGCCTCGCCAGGCCTCGCGCCGCAGCGCCAGGGGCGGTCCCGCCAAACAGGAATTTCAGCGGCCGGACTCTTCGATCAACTGGCGATAGACCGCCTCGAGCTTGGGCAGCACGACGCTGTTGGCGAACCGCTCGCGGACCGACTTCCCGTTGTGCCGCCCCATCGCCTCGCAGCGCTGCGGGTCCTGGATGAGGGTCGCCATCGCCTGGGCGAGGGCCTCCGCGTCGCCAGTGGGGATCAGGATGCCGCCCACGCCGTCGCTGATGATCTCGGGCACGGCTCCGACGCGGGTCGCGATGGCCGCCATGTGGGCCGTCATGGCCTCCAGCAGGGAGTTGGGGAACCCCTCGCCGTGGGAGGGCAGCAGGAAGATGTGGGCCTGGCGCATCTCGCGCACGACCTCCTGGCGGTCGAGCGAGCCTTGGATCCGCACAGTCTGGCTGATCCCCGCGCGGCTGATTCCCGCGCGATGGATCTCCTCCTCCACCACGGGCGGGATGGCGAGCAGCCGGTGCTCCGCGTGGATGCCTCGCTTCTCCAGCAGCGCGATCGCGGCGATGACCTCGCGAGATCCCTTCCGCAGCGCCTCGGGCCCCGCGAGGAAGAGGCAGATCGGCCGCCCCTCGCGCCGCGGCGGGGCGTCCAGCAGGACGTCCTCCCCCACGGCGTTGTAGATGACGAACAGGTTCTTCGTCCGCCCCAGCTCGGCGAACATCTCCCGCCAATAGTCGGAGAGGACGATCACGCCGTCGGGTAGTTGCAGCGCCCCGCGGATCATCCGCTTCATCCGCGGCGAGGAGTCGGCGTAGAAGACGTCGAATCCGCCACCCACGCGCAGCAGCGCCGGCCTGCGGAAGAGGCGGGCCATCATCACGTAATAGGTCGCCTCCCAGAAGACCAGGTAGTCCGAGGCCATGACGTGCACGACGGCGGGGCGTCGGATGAGCATGACGAAGGGAAAGATCAGGACATGCCAGAGCGTGATCAGCGCGCCGGAGATCAGCCGCATCACCCCGCCGCGGAGGATCGCGGTGTAGCCCCAGTTCGCGGCCACGTTCTTCTTGGGCGGGCGGGAGGTCGTGAAGGGCAGGAACGTGAACCGCTCGTTGAGGAACGAGCCCATCACGTTGAGCATGTAGGTCGTCACGCCGCCCCGCGTCGGCGGGAGCGGGCCGACCATGAGAATCCGGGGTTTCCGGGGTTTCCGGGGGGGGCGGGCTGGCATGCGGACGGTCCGGGAGGGGGCGGATTCGAGGGCGGGATTGTATCAGTGGTCATCGAGCGCATTGACTTAAGGGAGTCCTGAATAACGCCTTCGTTTTCTTTTTCCCTTGAAACCAGTCGACCGCCGGGCCGGGCGGTCGGCCTGCGCAGCGTTCCCCGCTGTTTTTCCGCGGCGGGATTCGGTTTCCCGCCGCCTTGGCGCGCAGCGATC
>JAPLMQ010000163.1 GCA_026386955.1 Planctomycetota bacterium | reverse complement strand
CGTACTCCGCGAAGCCCACCATGTGCGTCGCCATCGGCACGGACGCTCGGCGGTCATCGACGAATGTCCGTCATCGACGATCGAAATCACCATTCATTCTCGGTCGCCCGTCTTGTCAAGTGCTGGCCGTGGGGCCGTGAGTCCAACCGGTGGGCTTCGCGGAGTACCGCTCAACCCACCCTACAAGAATGCGTCATCCGCCTCGCCCAGTTCGAGGCCTGATTATCAGGAGACCGTCCCGTGAGCCAGTCATCCGAACCATCGCAGTCCCCCACGGCTGAGGCCGCAGCCGAGGCGAACGCCGAGGCTTGGGTCGAGATCGTCCGCCGGCAGGTCCGGCAACTGCGGTTCGGTGTGGTGCAGATCGTCGTGCACGACTCCCGCGTCGTGCAGATCGACCGCACCGAGCGGACTCGGCTCGACGGACCGGGCGCTTCGGTGAAAGGAGGTGGGGGACTCTGAGATGCCGCGGCGACCTCCGCCGCGCCAGTTCCGGCCCGGAGTGCCCGGCCCGAACCGACCGCATCGAATCGACACTGTCTGAACCGACCCCGCCCGACCCGCTCATGCGGCGGCCGGGGATTCCCAAACGCGTTGAAACGACCGAGCCCACTGGACGACCAGAGGTTCCCGTCCGAACGATGAACGAAACTTTTTCTCCAAGGAACCCTGCCATGCGTCCCAGTCCCTCCCGATTCGCCCGTGCCCGCACCCTCGCGAGCCGCGGCTTCACCCTCATCGAGCTGCTGGTGGTCATCAGCATCATCGCGCTGCTCATCGGCATCCTGCTCCCCGCGCTGGGCGCCGCCCGCGCCAACGCCCAGGCCGCCGAGTGCCTCGCCCACGTGCGCGGGCTCACCCAGCTCACGCACCTCTACGCCACCGACAACAACAGCTACTTCCCGCTGCGCCCCAACGGCGCGGTGGGCGGCGGCGGCGTGTGGGGCGCCTTCTGGTCCTCGCGCAAGCTGATCGAGTATGAAGGCGGCACCCGCAACCTCAACCTCTTCGCCGACCCCGCCGACAAGGACGCCTCGCACATCCACCCGCTCGGCGGCGACACCGCCTACAACTCCAGCGGCGCCGGCTCGCCCATCACCTGGGGCGCCGACCACTCGGCGACCTCCGCCGGCGGGTTCTCCGCCAACGTGCTGGGCGTCGGGAACCTCTACGGCACGGGCGACAACGACGACAGCATCTCCGCCCGCATCAGCTACGGCATCAACACCAACCTGACCCTCCAGGCCAACAACACCGGCGCGACCGTGCCGAACACGCGCTTCGACTTGGTCAACGCCAACAAGCTCGACCAGTATCAGTTCGCCAGCCAGACGCTGGTCTACGCAGACAACGGCTGGGTGAACAGCCGCGGCTTCGCCTACGACGTCAACGCCACCGTCGGCTCGGCCGACCCGACCGACAACGCCACCGGCACCTACGGCTTCTTCCTCCGATACCGCACCGCCTTCGCCAACCTCCCGGGCACGCGCACGGTCTGGACGGCGAACGCCTTCGGCAACGGCGTGGCGAGCCAGACCGCCGTCGACGGGCAGAGCTACCAGAAGATCCGCGGCGTCTCCTCGGCGGTGCTGACCAACGGCAGCGCGTGGAGCTCCTACTCCTTCGGCCCCTCGGCCAACACCCGCTCCACCGCGGTCTTCGACTACGCCCAGGGCAAGTTCACCGCCGGCGTGCCGGTCTTCGACGCCCAGGCGAAGCTCTACGCCCGCCACCCCGGCGGCGTGAACAACATCGCCTTCATCGACGGCAGCGCCCGCGGCGTGAGCCAGGCCGACTCCGTCGACGTCACCCCGGTGAGCGACACCATCGCCGCGTACGGCACGGCCCGCGGGTTCTCCTCCGCCAACTCCCTCAACGTCGGCAGCGCGACCAACACTTCGCCCCTGGCGAAGATCATCTACTCGGTGATCGAGAAGCCGAAATAAGGGCCTCTCTGCGGCTCGCGACGAGCGCCGAAAGACGGATTGAACCTCAAAGCCCAGGCACCACGTGCCTGGGTTTTTTCATGCGATCTTGTGACGAATGTGGTCAGCTCTGTTCTGTTGCGATCCCACGAATGCCCAGAGGCGTGCCACAACGCAGCCGTAGGCTGCTATGTGCGGATGAACGGCGCGTCCCGACGCCTCTGGTCGACCGGCACACAGCAGCCTACGGCTGCGGTGTGGCACGTCCAAGGTCACTCCGTTGTCGCGATAGGGAAGGTCACCCGCCCTTGAGCATCCCGCGGTAAATGCCCGGCTCGGAGCCCTCGATGACCTTCGCGCCCACGACGCGGGCGTAGTAGTCCGCGGGGCCGACCCACCCGATGATCGCGTAGCCGTAGCCCAGCGCCCGCTGCGCGTGCAGGGCGGCGAGGAGCAGGCCGGTGCCGATACCCTGCTTGCGGGCCGACTCCGCCACGCCGGTGGGGCCGAAGAAATTCCGGCAGGCGACGTCGTAGCAGGCGAAGCCGAGGATCTCGTCGCCGCGGTGGGCGATGAAGGCGGCGACGGGCTGGTAGGAGAAGGCGACGTCACATTCGCTCGCCCAGCCTGGGGAGAAGGTGCGCCTCACCCACTCGACGACGCGCTGCTTCTCGCCCGCGAGAGGGCGGCGGACCTCGATGCCGGCCTGCCGGAGCTTGTCGAGCACCGGCGCGGCAGGGGGGAGATCGTAGAGCTTGACGAGCATGTCGGGCATGGGGAGGGTTCCTGCGCGGCGGGATTCATTTGGATTTGGGAGGGAACTTCGCCCATCGCGGATCATGCAACAGACTCAGCCGCGCGGCTTCTTCACGGATCTGCGCGAAGGAAAGGCCGCGGCCCTTGTCGCTCCTCAGCGCCCCTCGAAACGACGCGGCGCCCGGATGAACCCGCATCGTGACCTTATCTCCCTGGAACTCAAAAATGAGTTGTTGGCCGGGCTTGATCCCCAGTGCCTTGCGAACTTCGGCTGGGATGGTCGTTTGCCATTTCTTCGAGACTTTGGAATGCGGCATGGGTTCGCCTTTGCGAAAGGTGACGCTCTCATTCAAAGCATGCCCCACGGCAGCTCCTCATGCAAGAACGGCATTGGACGAATGTGAGGCATGGCCTTCAGGACCGAGACGCTCGACTACGACTCGCTCGCGCGTGAGACGCTCGGCGTCGCGGGTGGCGTGGCGAGGCTGGGGCGGCCATCATGATGGGGACTGATCATTTCAGACGCATGGGACAACATGACAGAGAACACTTCAAGCTCTCCATCTCGATCGGGCGGGGATGGGCGGCCGGACACGGGCCGGTTTGACTCGACGCACTCTTGCGAGGTGTACGTACGTGACGACGGAATCTATGTGTTCCCAGAGAATCAGGCGATGGGAGGGGGAGGCGTCATGGGCTCGCCCGCGATCAAAGTCGCCCCAGGCGCGGGGCCTCGCGAGATCGGCGAGGCGATTGTCGCGGCGGGAGGCTTGTGCGGCCTCGACAGGCGAACCCCGGAGGAAGTCGCTACGGAGCCCGACTCCGCACAGAAGGCCGGGTTCAAAAGCCTTGGTGACTTGCAGAATGGCGCGAGGCGTCTCCGCGTCGACTTCAACGCCGAACAGGTTGAGGTTTGGGGGTGGCGTGTGACTCCGGGAGGGTACAGGGCCAGCGCCTCGCTTCCACGGCGACGCGTCCAAGGCATCGAAGCGATCGGCACGGCCGTGTTGGAATTGGCTCCTGCGTTTGAGCCGCGGACAGCGCGGCCGATACGTCCGCCAAAAAAGCGATCCGGTTCTGCGGTGCCTCGTGAGGTTGATCCTTGCGATCGGCCTTATCCCTTTGGGCTTGGGGCGAGGTGGTTGGCCGTGGGGTGCGAAGACGCACGAAGGGTCGCAAGCCTGATCGGGCTTGGACCCATGCAACCCCTTTCGTGGCGTGAGGGGTTCATCAAGGTCTATGGACTCGAGGGAACGTTTCTCAGCCCGCCCTTGGAGGGCTGGACCATGGTGGTCGGGCATCTGCCTGCCGCGGGCGACCCAGCTCTTTTGGCTCTGCTGGAAAATGCCAGCCATCAGTTTGGCGAAGCCTTCTACTTCGCCACGCTTGGAACCGTGAGCTATTACGCTTGGGCTCGCGCGGAGAGGGGCGTGGTCCGCCGTTCCTTCGCCTCGGTGGAGGGGGATTTGGTGATGAACGTAGGTGAGCGCACCGACGAGGAGATCGAACTCGGCGTCGGTCTGGAAGATTCGGACTTCTCGCGAGACGAGGAGATTCCGCTCGCCCTGGCGGGCGAATGGGTTTTCAACCCCAACGACCTCGACATGCATACGGAACTCTGCGGGCCGGGGTGGTTTGTGCCCCGCTCGTGAGCGGGGGCCGCGGAATGGGGCTTGGACTGCAGGCCTCGACTTTACAACGCTCTGGTTAACGCCGACAATCATGGCGGCTGGACCCCGCGCTGCCCGGCGCGGACCAGGCCGGAACCCATGATCCCCGGACCTTTCACCATGACGATCGCAACACCCGCCGCCTCCGCCCCCGCCTTCGCCTCCGGCATCCTGCGCGGCCAGCCGCTCGCCGCCGCGGCGCAGCAGGCCGTGCTCGATGAGTTCCACCGCGAGGGCGTGGCCTTCGTGCGCAACGTGCTCACGCCCGCGGAGGTGAAGTTGATCGTCGACGCCACGGACCTGTGGATCGACAATCCGCCGGGACCAAGGCCGAAGGTCGACAACTACATGGGCGCGGAGGTGCTGCGCTACACGCAGTCGCTCGACCGGCTGTTCTGCGACATGCTGGTGCGCGAGCCGTTCCTGAGCCTGGCCGAGGCGGTGCTGGGGGTCGACTGCGGGTTCGTGGGGCAGAACGTGATCCGCGGGAAGACGGGCGGGGCGATCGCGCGGTGGCACGTGGACGACTTCCTGGAGTTCCCGCTTCCGCCGGAGATTCCCCGGCATGACGCGCGGATGCGCATGCCGATCGTCTGGTTCAGCTTCCAGATCGCGCTCTCGGACATCGAGGCGCCCGAGCACGGGCCGACGCAGGTGGTGCGCGGGACGCACTACTCGGGTCGCAACGTCCCGCCGCTGGACCAATTGACGTGGGAGGGGCGCGGGCCGGAGCACCTGTTCTGCAAGGCGGGCGACATCTACCTGTTCAACCACCAGCTCTGGCACCAGGGCGGGCCGATCACCGGGACGCGGACGCGCTACCTGATGCAGAACCAGTATTCGAAGCGAGTGTGCAACACGCGCTTCGGGTTGCCTGAGAACGGGTGCAAGCTGCCGGCGGAGGCGCTGGCGGGCGCGGAGCCGCGGTTGATGCGGATGCTGGGGAGGTGAGGGGGCGGCGGGGCGCGGCTCAACCCTTGAGGTTGTCCTGGATCCGCGCGAGGATCGAGCGGCTGACCTCCTCGTCGCCGAAGATGCCCACGCGGATGCCGACGCTGCTTTGGTTGCCGCCCTTGCCCTTGATGGTGACTTCGATGCGCTTGTCGTTCGCGGTGCGGGCGGTGACGAGGCCGTCGACGGCGGTGCCCGTCGCGGCGACGCCGATCATGCTCATGTCGGTCAGCGCTTTCTTCGAGGCGGCGGTGGCCTTGTCGGGCGGGGCGGAGAGGTCGGCCTGCAGTTCGCCCTTGACGTAGAGCACCCCGCCCGCGGCCGCCCCGGCGCCGACCGCCGCTGCGGCGAGGATGCAGCCGCTGTTGAAGGCCGTGGCGCCGAGCAGGGCGGCGGCGAGTGCGAGGGTCAACGCCGAGGACTTGATGGTCGATTTGGCCGCAGGCATCGAGGCGGTGATCCGGCGTTTCATCGGTTGCTCCTTGCTTGGGGCTCGCCCGCGAGGGACGGACGGCCGCATGCGGCGGGCGCGGCGACGCGAGAATTGATCGGCCTGTTCGCCGCCGCGGCTTGAAGGCCGTTGGAGGATCTTAGCACCGTGGCGTGTGCCGGCTCGGCGCCTCGCCGGGCTTGGCGCGGACCGCCCGACCCGCGGGAACCGCCCGAGCGCCGGATCGGTGAATGCCCGAAAGGCGTGTTTTCGCCGAAAAAAATCAGGCCGGCCGCCGCGATCCAGCCGGTGTTTCCATGCTGGAGCGCTACGATCCAGCAACCGCCTGGAGCCGTGGGCTCGGGGGGAGGATCGTCACGCCCAATTCAAAAGGGAGCGAGTCATGAGGAACTGGAAAAACTGCGTGGGGTTGGCGTTGCTGGGCGCGATCGTGCTGGTCGTCGCCGGCTGCAACACCGTGGAGGGAGCCGGGAAGGACATCGAGAAGGGCGGCGAGGCGATCCAGCGCGCCGCCGATTGAGATCCGCGGATCGTCGCGAAGCTTCGCGACGAGCAAGGCCGTCCGTCCGCGCGGTCCGCCGGCCCTCGGGCTCATTTCTGCTCGAGTTGCCAGCGGACCGCGTGGCGGACGAGTTCGGAACTCTTTGACAGGCTGAGCTTGCTCTTGATGTGCTCGCGGTAGGTCTCGATGGTCTTGACGCTCAGGTGGAGCCGCTCGGCGATCTGCCGGGTGGAGAGGCCCTGCCCGATCATGTCGAAGACGGCGAGCTCGCGGTCGGAGAGCTTCTCGACGGGGGACTGCGTGGCGTCGTCGTTGCGGTCGACGACGCGCTGGAGCAGGCGGTTGGAGACGCTGTCGCTGAGGTAGATCTTTCCGCGGAGGACCTGGCGGATCGCGCCGGTGACCTGCTCGCGGCTGGCGGCCTTGTTGATGTAGCCCGCGGCCCCGGCGCGCAGGGCGCGCTCGGCGTAGAGCGTCTCGTCGTGCATCGAGGAGACGAGCATCTTGATCGGCTCGTGGCGGGCCTTGATGTCCTTGATGAGCTCGATGCCGTCGCCGTCCTGGAGGGTCAGGTCGACCACGACCAGGTCGGGCATGCAGGCGCTGATGAGCTGGATGGCCTCGCCGGCGTTGCTGGCCTCGCCGCAGACCTCCATGTCGGGTTCGCGGGCGATGACCTGCGCGAGGCCGTGGCGCACGATCGGGTGGTCGTCGACCAGCACGATGCGGGCGCGGCGCTGCGGGGCCTCGCTCTTGCGGATGGCGCGCTGGGCGCCGACGGGGCCCGCCGGGGTTTCGACCGGCGCCGAAGCGGACTGCGGAGACGTTGGCTGTTCCATACTTGATCGCCCGAGTCGCAAACGGGGGGTTGCCCGTTCGGCGAGAGGTGACGCTACCATCCTGTGCACTTCATTCAGGGTCGGTGTCGCAGCCGCATTTTACCGCGCTTCGGCCCGCGGCTGTTGCGTATGTCGCCAAAAGTTCGCGATTCTGAAGATCGACCGCCGAAGCTCGTCGTAGTCGTGGGCCTTGGTCACGAAGGCGTTGGCGCCGGCGTTGAGGCAGGTCTGGATGTCGGCGTCGTTGTCGGAGCAACTGAGCATCACCACCGGGACGGACTTGAGATGCGGGTTGGCCTTGATCGCGCCCAGCACCTCCAGGCCGGAGATGCCCGGGAGGGTGAGGTCGTGGAGGATCAGGTGCGGCCGAAGGTCCGGCTCGTGGGCGACGCGCTCAAGGAAGCTCAACCCCTCCTCGCCGGTGGGGAAATGGGTTGTATCGACGGCGCCGGCCTGGTCCAGGGCCTTGGAAACCAGCCGCGCGTGGATCGGATCGTCCTCGACGAGCATCACCCGCAAGGTGTTGTCGACGACCACTCCGGGGTCGGCGCTCTCCTCGGGGCAGCTGTCGCTGCGCCAGATCGGCATGCCCGGAGGCACCTCAAGCCCGATGCGGGCCCGGTTCCGGCTCGGGACGTCCACGAGGACGACCCGGATGTCGTTGCCGATGCGGATGCTCTCCAACACGCGGCGTTCAACGATCAGCATGGCGTGCACTCCTTGCAGGCTGAAAGCAGGCGGTTCGCGGTGGCGGTTGCGGGTGCTGCGTATGTCTCGGGAGAGGCGATTGCGGGAGATAGGCGAAAAAAACGGCGCATTCTTCCTTAATACTCGGTTGATTCTAGGGAGAACCGAAGCGTGAATCTAGCGCCGTGGCCGGATTGTGATTCCAACGCGACGGAGCCCCCGATTCTTGCCATCAATCGTTGGACCGCCGTGAGCCCGATGCCCGAACCGCCCGCGGGGCCGTCGGTGGCGAGGCGGCGGAACGGCTGGAACACGCGGGTGTGGAAGCGCGGATCGATGCCCGCGCCGTAGTCCTTCACGGAAATTTCACATCGGTCCCCGTCGACCTTGCAGAAGACGTCCAGCGCGGCGCCCGCCTTGGGGCATCCGTATTTCAGGGCGTTGTCGATCAGGTTGATCAGCGCCTCCTCGATGTGGCTGCGAGCGATGGTGGCGTCGAGCGCCGGGGCCTCGACAGAGACCCGCACGCCCTGTTCCTGGAACCGGGCGCGGAACCGGTCGACGCAGCCGCGCACCAGGGTGTCGAGCCGGGCACGCTCGAGCTTGGGCTTGATGCCCTCGATCCGGCCGAGCTGGGCGAGGTGGGAGAGCAGCTCGCGCATGCGCTCGCACTCGTTGAGGCACATGTCGATGTTCTGCCTGCTCACGGGGTCGAGCACCGCGAAGCCGTCCTCCTTCACGAGGGTGAGCAGGCCGCGGATGCCCACGACCGGGTGCTTGAGGTCGTGGGCGATGATGGAGAGGAACTCCTCGATTTCCTCGTATTTGCGGGCGAGGGCGGCGTGGGCCTCGCGGGCGCTCTGCTCGATGCGGCGGCGCTGGGTGACATCACGGAGGATGGCGACGTAGCGGTCGGCGCCGGAGATGTTCATCGAGGCGACGGAGACTTCGAGCGGGAAGGTCGAGCCATCCTTGCGCCGGCCCAGGTGGTCTTGCGTGGTCTCCTGCCCGTGGGCTATGGAGGCCGAGGCGCCCCGCCAGAAGGAGGGGGCGACCTCTGAGCCGGGCAGGAGCGCATCGACGTTGAGGCCGACGGCCTCGTCGGGGCTGTAGCCGAAGATGGCGGCCGCGCCGGGGTTGAAGGTCTCGATCCGGCCGGCGGCGTCGAGGGCGACGATGCCGTCGGCGGCGGTGTCGACGATGGCGCGGATGCGGGCCTCGCTCTCGGCGAGGGCGGCGGCGGCGCGCTCGGTGGCGAGGCGGGAGCCGTGGGCGTCCTCGGCGATGTTCAGCGCCGCCAGGCGGGCCGACTCAAGCTCGCGTGTCCGCTCGGCGACGCGGTTCTCGAGTGTCTGGGCGAGTCGGGAGAGCTCCTCCTGGGCCTTCTGGCGCTGCTCGATCTGGCCCGCGAGCGTGGCGTTGGCCCGGCCGAGATCCTCGGCGCTGCGCTCGGCGTTGACGAAGAGGCGGTGCATGTCGACGAGCAGGCCGACGAAGAGGAAGACGTAGCCGACGAAGGCGAAGAAATGCCCGCCGTTGGAGAGGGCGTCGAACCGCTTGGACGACCAGGGCATGAAGAAGACCTGGGCCGAAGTGAGGACGACGAGGCTCAGGACGATCCAATGGTCGAGCGCGTTGCGCCGCCAGCGGCCTGCGTGGAGATAACCGACGAGGGCGAGGGTGAAGAGGGCCGCGGGGACGAGCTCCTGCGGACGGGCGATCAGGCCGCTCTCCCTCCGGACGCTGGGAAGGCTGCCGTGGACGCAGACGAGGATGATGGCGACGACGTAGACCAAGGTCGCGCCGTAGACGATGTTGGGCCGAAGCCAGAAAGGCGGACGCTCGGAGGGGGCTCGCCAGTGGGCGACCACGCTCAGAAGCAGGCTGGTGGCGAGGACAAGCCGGCCGGCGGCCCAGGTCCAGCCGATGCTGCCGCGGGAGACCGCGAGGCGGGCAAAGTCGGAGAAGCTGAAGAGCCCGTGGGCGGCGTCGAGGATGCCGGCGGCGATGAGCCCGGCCCCCAGGAGCAGGAAGGCGTGGTTGGGGCGCGCGTGATAGCGCGTGAGGGCGACCAGCCCGGCGAATGCGGCGGCGGAAGGGGCGAGGATGCCGTAGATCGCGGGCAGGGCGTCGCTGGCTTCGCCGGTGATCTCGCGCAGGACGTAGGCGATGACGCCCGCCGTCGCCGCTGCGAAGGCGTAGCTCGTCACCCGCCAAATTGTGTCCACCCGCTGTTCCACGTCGGCCTCACTCTCCGCTCACACCTGCGGCGCCCCGGAACCACCCGTCCCCCCGGTTCCCCCGGCCCCGCCACCGTTGCCCGACGCCCCGGCGCTCTCCACGAAATCGAGGTTGTGCGGCGGCGTCAGCCCCAGCCGCTCGGCCAGGCGGTTGGCCTCGCGCTTGAGTTCGATCATGCGTTCCTCGCGCCCGACGGCGAGCCGGTTGAACCGGTCGAGCTGGGCGTTGGTCGCCTGCAGTTCCTCGGCCTTGGCGCGCAGCTCCTCCTCCGCCTGTTGCCGGCGGGCGACCTCCGCGGCCAACTGCTCGTTGACCTTGGCTTGCCCCGGAAGCATCAACGCCTTGGGGATGACGGGGATCAGGGCGGCGACGGTGGCCCAGGAGACGAGCGCGGTGACGAGCTTGAGCACGCCTTGGAAGCGGTAGATCGGGTGCCAGAAGATGAGGGCCTCGAACAGGTGGGCCGTGCCGCAGGAGTAGATGAACGCGCCGAAGAGCCAGAAGACGCGCGGGAAGGGAAGGTCCCGCCGGCGCGAGACGAAGTAGACGAGGACCAGCGGGATGGCGGTGTAGGCCCCCCAGATCAGGAGGTCCGAGATGATGTGGAGCCAACCCAGCGCGGGGGTGTCGCTCCAGCCTGCCCCGCAGTTCCATCGCGCGGGGAAGCCTGAGGAGTCGAACAGCCTTCGCAGGAAATCCAACATATGGGAGCTCCTGTTCCTTGAGTCGGGGAAGTCCGCGGCCAGATGTGAGGGGACTCTGCGAAACCGACGGCCATGGATCGATGTCGACGCGAATCACCTCGCACTGAACCAGCCTCCACCGCACTTCTGGGGCAGCTTCGAGGGTCGCACGGATTCCCGCAATCGGTGAATCCCTGACCCCGGCGATTTCAGCGTTGATGTGGAGAACCCGGCCCGACGAGCGGAATGCTTATCGGGTGGAGGAGATCCGGATCGCCATTTTTGCGCGTTCAGCGTGCGTTCTTCACCGGCTTCGACCGCCCCTTGAGGGCCGGCACGGGCTCGCCGAGGATGTCGAGCTTCTTCGAGAGCGTCTTGCTCATCTTCTCCAGCGACGTCTCGGTGAAGAACTTGCGGAACTGCTGGCGGAGGGCCTTCCACTGCTCGTGCTGCGGGCAGGGCTGGAAGTCGTCGCAGCGGGTCATGCCCACGACGCAGTGGTCGAGCTCCTCGATGCCGTCGACGCATTCGACGATGTCGAGCAGCGAGATCTGGCTGGGCTTGCGGGCCAGGGCGAAGCCGCCGCCGCGCCCCTTGGCGGAGAGGAGGATGCCGCGGCGGACGAGGTCCTGGAAGATCTTGGCGACGAAGTGGCGGGGGAGGTCGGTGCCTTCGCAGAGCTCGTCGAGGAGGACGTATCCGTCGGGCCGGAGCAGCGCCAGGCGGGCGAGGGCGCGGATCGCGTAGGCGCAGGCGTTGGAGTAGATCATCGCGGGTCGGTTCCTCTCGGGACGATTCGGTCCGATTTGTGGACGGGAATCGGACGAATTAGTCTACTTGTGCGTCCACTATACCAAGGGCGGTTTTCACGCTTCTGATTTCCCGCTTCGCAGGAGACCTGGGATGTCGACCCGTCCTCGCCGCATCGGCCTGCTCACGGGCGGAGGCGATTGCCCCGGGCTCAACGCGGTGATCCGCGCCGTGGCCAAGAGCGCGCTGCACCGCGGCGGCTTCGAGGTGCTCGGCATCGAGGACGGATTCCAGGGCTTGATCGAGGACCGCATGCGTCCCTTGGGCGACGAGGCCGTCAGCAACATCCTCACCCTGGGCGGGACGATCCTGGGCACCAACAACCGCTGCGACCCCCGGCGCCATTTCGCCACGCGCGGCGCGGAGCCGTGCGACGTCTCCTCCAGAGTCGTCGAGAACGTCCGCCGACGCGGGATCGACGCCTTGATCGTGATCGGGGGCGACGGGACCATGAGCGTCGCCGCGCACTTCCAGCGCCTGGGCCTGCCCTGCATCGGCGTGCCCAAGACCATCGACAACGACCTGCCCGGGACCGACGTGACGTTCGGCTTCGCCACCGCGGCGAGCATCGCCAGCGAGGCGCTCGACCGCATCCACACCACGGCGGAAAGCCATCACCGCGCGATGATCGTCGAGGTGATGGGGCGGAACGCCGGGTGGATCGCGCTGCACGCGGGGATCGCCAGCGGGGCCGACGTGATCCTCCTGCCCGAGATCCCCTTCGACATCGCCAAGGTCTGCGCCGCGGTCGAGGAGCGCTCGCGCCGGGGCAAGCGGTTCAGCATCCTCTGCGTCTCGGAGGGCGCCAGTCCGGTCGGCGGCGCGCAGGTGGTCTCCCGCGTCGATCCCACCAGCGTCGACCCGATCCGGCTGGGCGGCGTCGGCCAGCGCGTCGCGGAGGCGATCGAAAGCCGGACGGGGATCGAGACCCGCACGACGGTCCTTGGCCACGTGCAGCGGGGCGGGACGCCCGTGCCCGCCGACCGCGTGCTCGCGACACAGTTCGGGAGCGCCGCGATCGAACTCGTCGCCCGCGGCGGGTCGGGCCGGTTGGTCGTCCTGCGCGGCGGGCTGATCGGCGACATCGACTTGGCGGGCGTGGAGAACAAGCAGCGGCTGGTCACGCGGGACCATCCGCTGGTCGCCGTCGCCCGCGACGTCGGAACCAGCATGGGGGATTGAGCCGGCCAACGCCGCGCCGCCCGATGTCGATGGAATCGGACAGATTCGTCTACGATACCTAGCCGACGGGGGCAAGACGGAGGTGATCGCATGACTACCACGTCTCAATGGATCCGCTTCCGACTGGCCGCGATTTCATTGACGATGCTTTTGCTTGCGTGTCCGCCCTGCCGCGGCGAAGCGATCCTGACGCCGGGCGAACTCGTCAAGCGGGTCCAGGAAACCCGCGCGAAGTACAAGACCTTCGACGTGTCGTATTCCATGGATCGCCACATGTGGCAGGATGGCGGCTTCCCTGCGACGCCGACTGCAACGGCCGACATCGTGTGGCGACAAGCGGGTGCGCTCGGCTATACCGAAGAGAGCGAAACTGTCGGCTTGCCTGGCGCAGGCGGCCACAAGACCTTCACCCGCTGGTCGAGCAGCCCAACGGTGTACAAGAAATACCGTGAAGAGAATGGGGGCCGCTCGGGGATTGTCTCGTATGACCCCACGACATTGGCCGGAAAACAAATGAATGTGGCGGAGGTCCTTTGGCAGCCGTTTCATCGAGACATGTGGACGGGAGTCATTTACGACTCCAATTCAACGGTTGAGTTCGACGCGAAGACCAATGTCTACACGTTGACGTCCCGCGTCGATGACAGGGGGTCGATGTATATCCTCCACATCGACGCAAGCCATGGTTACTTGCCGGTCAGCGGCGAATGCAGGGCGGGCGGCAGCGGGAAGGAGCGGCGCGTGATGGTGTACGAGGCCACCGACCTTCGTGAGGTGGGAAACGGCCTATGGCTCCCGTATGCCTGGGCTTGGACATCACCTGCCCTCGCGAAAGTGAACTACCGGATCCATTCAGCGGAAGTGAACTCCGACGTGCCCGTGGCGAAGCTTGACATCGTGTTCCCGGCAGGGACGCGGGTCAGGGACGACCGGTTCTCGATTGGGCTTCAAATTCTCGGTTGGACCATGGTTGCGGTCGTCCTGTTGTTGACGGTCGTATCGCTTCGTGAATGGCTTCGACGGAGTTGACCAAGTGATGACGCCGGACCAGCCGAGGAAAAATCCGGACTTGGGGTCTCCGGCGGGGCGGAGCGCGACCCCGGCATGGTACAATCCAAGTTTGGCCCCATGGCCCCCAGGAACGCATCATGCCCGCGTCGAAAGCCCCGTCCGCGCGTCCTTCCGATGTCGACTTCGCCCTTGAGGACCTCCAGGTCAGCGCCGGCAACACCGCCGTCGTCGGCCTGCAGTGGGGCGACGAGGGCAAGGGCAAGATCGTCGACCTGCTCACGCCGCGGTTCGACTGCGTCGTCCGCTACAACGGCGGGGCCAACGCCGGGCACAGCGTGGTCGTCGGCAACGAGCGCTACGCCCTGCACCTGATCCCCTCGGGCATCCTCAACCCCGACACCGTCAACGTCCTGGGCAACGGCGTGGTCATCGACCCCGCCAGCCTGCTCGACGAGATCAACCACCTCCGCGCCCGCGGAGTCGCCATCGGCGACAACCTCCGCATCAGCGACCGCGCCCATGTCGTCTTCCCGCACCACAAGGTGCAGGACGCGCTGACCGAGGCCGCGCTCAGCAAGGGGCGCGGCGACGGCGCGAAGATCGGCACCACCGGCCGGGGCATCGGCCCCTGCTACGCCGACAAGGCGATCCGCTCCACCGCGATCCGCGTGGGCGAGCTGCTCCACCCCGAGGCCCTGCGCGAGAAGCTCCGCGTGATCGTCCGCATCAAGAACGCGATGCTCAAGGCCCTCGCCGAGGAGGCGGGCATGCCCTTCACGCCCGAGGATGCCGACGCTGTCGCGAAGCAGTACCTCGCCTACGGCGAATCGCTCCGCCCGCACATCTGCGACGCCACGCAGCTCCTCCACGACGCGATGGCGGCCGGCAAGCACCTGCTCTTCGAAGGCGCCAACGCCACGCTGCTCGACATCGACCACGGCACCTACCCGTACGTCACCTCGAGCAACTGCTCGTCGCTGGGCGTCTACGCGGGGACGGGCGTGCCCGGGCAGCGGGTGACGAACATCGTCGGCATCGTCAAGGCCTATTCGACGCGCGTCGGCGGCGGGCCGATGCCCACCGAGCTGCACGACGAGACCGGCGAGCGCATCCGCAAGGTCGGGCGCGAGTATGGCACGACCACCGGCCGGGCCCGCCGCTGCGGGTGGCTCGACCTGGTCGCGGTGAAATACTCCGCGACGGTCAGCGGCGCGACC
Source organism: Planctomycetota bacterium (assembly GCA_026386955.1). Lineage (GTDB taxonomy): Bacteria > Planctomycetota > Phycisphaerae > Phycisphaerales > Phycisphaeraceae > JAPLMQ01. Next base: position 65,719 of record JAPLMQ010000163.1, on the reverse strand, counting down.
TGCATCGGGCTGATGCTGCTCGACGTGCTCGCGGGGCTCGACCGGCTGAAGATCTGCGTCGGCTACCGCGACAAGTCGACCGGGAAGACGCTGGCGAACTTCCCCGCCGACGCCGACGTACTAGCACGGGTCGAGCCGGTGTACGAGGAGGTCGCGGGCTTCCCCGCGCCGATCGATGGCTGCCGGCGGTTCGAGGACCTTCCCAATGAGGCGCAGGCCTACATCCGCCGGATCGAGGCCTACGTCGGCGTGCCGGTCTGCATGGTCAGCATCGGGCCCCGCCGGGACCAGACGCTGGTCCGCCCGCGGTGAAGACCGATCGCGGGCAGACGCGACGAAGGCGAAGCGGTGGGCTTTTCGGTGATCCCGTGCGGGCCTCAATCTCGGTGACTTCATGAGCAGCATCGGCCTTACCGGCGCCAGCGCGGACCCCGAGCGGTCGCGCGCGGAGCAGACCGCCGCCTCGATGGCGCGGCTGGGCCTGCCCGTGAACGTCCTGCCGCGGCACATCGCCGTGATCATGGACGGCAACGGCCGCTGGGCCCAGCAACGCGGCATGCCGCGCATGCTCGGGCACCAGGAGGGCGCCAAGGCGGTCCGCGCGATCGTCACCGAGTGCGCCCGGCTCAAGATCGAGGTGCTCACGCTCTACAGCTTCTCGATCGAGAACTGGAAGCGCCCCGCCGACGAAGTCGATTTCCTGATGAGCCTCTACGTCGAATATCTCGTCGCCGAGCGCGAGGAGATGATGGCCAACAACGTGCGGTTCATGCAGGTTGGGCGCCGCGAGGGGCTGCCCGAGCCGGTGCTGGCGGAGCTCGACCGCACCCGCGAGATCACCGCGTCGAACACCGGGCTGATCCTCGCCCTGGCGATCAACTACGGCTCGCGGGCGGAGATCACCGACGCCGTCCGCGCCCTCGCCCGCGAGGCCAAGGCCGGCCGGCTCGACCCCGACGCCATCACCGAGCAGATGGTCGGCGACCACCTCTACACCGCCGGCCTGCCCGACCCGGACCTGCTGGTCCGCACCGCGGGGGAGATGCGCGTGAGCAACTACCTGCTCTGGCAGATCAGCTACGCGGAGATCCACGTGGCCGACGTCTGCTGGCCCGACTTCGACGTGGAGCAGTTGCACAAGGCCCTGCGCGACTACGCCGGCCGCACGCGGAAATTCGGCGCGGTGGTGAACTGAATTGGGCCTGCGGCGGATTCCCCGATGACCCAACCTCGCCCGTTCGTCCCCGAGGCCCTCGTCGATTTCGTCGACGACGCGCTGCTCGCCCCGCGCGTGCTCACGCCGCGCGACGTCGACGCCATGATGGCCAAGCTGGCCGCGATGGGCATCCGCCGCGTGAGCTGGGGCTACTACGGCGACGGCCACGGCGGGTTCCTCTGCCCCGAGAGGCACCTCGACGACTACAACGGCGGCTGGCCCCGCCTGGCCACGACCTACCGCACGCTGGGCAACCCGCTCAAGGTCGCCGTCGAGGCGGGTCATCGCCACGGGATGGAGGTCTACGCCTACTTCAAGCCCTACGAGATGGGCCCGGCCATGCTCATGCCGGAGGGCTCGCCCGCCGCGCGCGAGAACGGCCTGCTCGACCACCTCGGGGGTAGGCTCGGCTGGATGGAGGCGTTCGTGCGCGACAACCCGCGGCTGCGCATGAGGCGGCGGCGCAGCGACGGGCCCAATCATGCGGTCGACGAGCCCATTCATGCGATCCGCCTCGTCAAGAGCGACGACAAGCCCACGCGGATCACGCGCGAGCATCTGCAGATCTGGACCAGCGAGCGCAATTGGCAATACCAGCGCAAGGACGTTTCATTCGAGATGACGCAGTCGGTCGAGCCCTCGGCGAAGGAAGTGCGCGACCACACGGGCCGGCTCGTCACCGCCAAGGGCGCGCCGGTGCGCGTGCTCACGCTCTCGGGCTTCTCGCTGCGCGACAAGTACGTGCTGGTCACGACCGACTTCACCGACGCCTCGGGCGACTTCTCAAACTCCGGGGCCTCGATGATCGAGGCGCTCGACGCCCAGGGGCGCGCGATCGAGGGCGTGACCGCGACGGGCGGGACGGTCTATTGCCGGTCGCTCATCGACTTCCGCGAGCGCGGGCTGACCTACGACTTCGGCTGGGGGCGGCTGGTCGTCACGCTCGACAAGCTCAACTCCGGCGACAAGGGGTGGCAGCAGGGATTCATCGCCTTCGCGCGCGGGCGCAATGAATTCCTGCCCGGGCCGCTGTGCGAGACGGAGCCCGCGGTGCAGGCCTACTGGCTCGCCTGCTTGGAGGAGATCATCGAGGCGGGCGTCGACGGCGTCGACCTCCGGGAGGAGAACCACGGGACGCACACCGACTACCCCGAGGAATACGGCTTCAACGACGTCGTGCTCGCGCAGTGCGGCAGCCTCAAGGGCGAGGCCCTGCGCCAGAAGGTCGCGGCCGTCCGCGGTGACGCCTACACGGAGTTCCTCCGTGCCTGCAAGAGCCGGCTCTCCCGCGCGGGCAAGGCGATGCGCTACAACCTGCAGGCCGACTTCTTCCGCCCCGATCCCCCGGCCGAGCGCCTGCTTGCCTATCCGCTCAACATCGATTTCCAGTGGAGGCGGTGGATCGACGAGGGCCTGCTCGACGGGGTGATCCTGCGCTCCTACAGCCTCCCGGGTCGCAGCTACAGCGCGCCGTTGCAGGAGGTCCTGCTCGACCCGATCGCGCACGCGATGATCGAGGCGAGCGTGGCCGCGGGGCTGCCGGTGGCGGTGAACCGCTACGTCAACGGCGCGGGGAAGGAGCGCCTCAGCGAGGAGGTGCGCCACGTGCGGGCCGACGCCCGGCTGGGCGGGTTCATCTTCTACGAGGTGTCGGACTACTTGAAGTTCGAGGAGGAGGGGCGCTGCGTGGTCGCGCCTTGGGTGGTGGAGGCGGCGGGAGTCGCGGCGGAGGGCTGAGGCGCGGGAGGCTGGGCCGGAGGGCTGATCGGCGCGCCGCCGTCGGCGAGCGTCGGGCAGGGCGGCACTTCGCCCTCGGGGCTGTCGAAGGAGTCGAGCTTGCCCGCGAGGATGGCGGCGAGCGGGCGTGTCGCGGGGATCTTGCTCAGGATGATCTTGGTCACCACCGTCATCGGGGTGGCGAGGAACGCGCCGGCTAAGCCCCAGATCATGCTGAAGAAGAGCAGCGAGAGCAGCACCGTCACCGGGTGCAGGTCGAACGACTTGCCCTGGATGCGCGGCTGGACCACCGCGCCCAGCACGGCCTGGATCGCCCCGGGCACCGCGATCGCCGTGATCTTGGCGAACGTGGAGAGCTCGGGGCTGAGCAGCACCACCGGGAGCGGGAGCAGCGTGGCGACGACCGAGCCGACGTTGGGGATGAAGTTGAGCAGGAAGGTCAGGAAGGCGAAGACCCAGGCGAAGGGCACGCCCAGGAGCATCAGCACGAAACCGACGAGGAGGGCGGTGACGCCCGAGAAGAGCACGAGCTGGATGAGGTAGAGCCGCATCTGCAGCTCGATCTCGCGCAGGACGCCGGGGCGCGAGGCCTCCGCCGCCGACGCGCCGCGCCCCATGATCAGGAAGAGCACGAAGACCATCACCAGCAGCCCGTTGGAGACCTGGCGAGCCCCCTCGGCGAGCACGCCGCCCAGCAGCGCGGTGACCGTGTCGCGCGGGACGTTGAAGAGCTCCTCGGGGGCGGTGTCGGGGTTGACGCCCAGGCGCTGCAGGAGCGGGTGGTGCAGGGCCCAGGTGGTGAACTCGGTGAGCTTGGCCTTGTAGGCGCCCAGGTTGCTGGTCATCTCCGAGACCGACATCGCGACGATGATGCCCGCGCCCAGCAGGAGCACGAAGCCCAGCAGGGCCGTGGAGAGCACGGCCACGACCCAGGGGAGCTTCAGCCTGCGAACCTGGAAATCGATGATCGGGGTGAGGCAGTAGGTGAAGAGCAGCGCGAAGACGAAGGGGACGATCACGGGGCGCAGGACGTTGAGCACCACGCCCAGGGCGAGGAAGGTGAGGATGAGCAGGCAGGCGGTCTGCAGCCGCTGGCGGGATTCTTCGTGGTGGTGTTCGGACATGCCGGGCTCCGTGGGCCGGGAGGCGCGGGCCCCAGTCTATCGCTTGGGCGATCCCCCATGTCATCGTACTCGCGAGAGGGGCGGGGTATTCTAAACGAAGCGCCGATTCAAGGTCGGCGCGTGGGACGCGAACGAAAAAAACGCCGCGGTCGGCGCTGGAAGCGCCGGCCGCGGACGGGAGGGGAGCGGGGTTGGGGGGGGGGCCGGAGAACGTGCTGCGGGCGCGGCTCGTTGCTGCCGCGCACGCCGCGGGGAGGAGGAGGTCAGCGGCCGATGCGGAAGCCGAAGTTGATGTTGAAGCTCGGCTGGGGCGGCGGGCAGTAGACCACGGGGGCGGGACGGTAGACGACGCGCGGGGCGGGCTGGTAGATCACCTGCGGGGCGGGTTGGTAGACCACGGTCTGTTGCGGGGCGCAGGTGGGCGGGGCCGTGTAGAAGACCTGTGCGGCCGGTTCGCAAACCGGTTCGCAAACCGGCGCGCAGACCGGTGCACAGACCGGCGGGGGCGCGACGACGACGGTCTCGCAGGACTGCACGCTGCGGACGATCGTCGGGGCGGAGTAGATCTGCACCCCGAAGCCGACGCGTCCGCCGTCGTGGCGGAAGCGGTCGTCATGGCGGTCATCGCGCCGGTCGTAGCGGTCGTCATGACGGTCGCGGACGACGACCTCGCGGCGGTCATGGCGGTCCCAGTTGTCGCGGTGGTCGTCTCGGCGGTCATCACGGTCCCACGCCATCGCAGGTGCGGCGGCCAAGGCGCTGGCGAAGACGACGGCGAGCAGACGAGCGGTGGTGAACATGACTGGTCTCCTCTTCAAACGGGTTGGGGACGCGCAGACTGATCGACCCTGGTTCACGAAAACCGACCGGACGGGGCGTTGACTCTTGGGTTTGCCTTGGGCGGCCGGGGTGGGTCCCTGGCGGGTTCGGCCGCACGGCTCTAGAGAGATGAACGCGGCGGGGGCGGGCTTATTGCACGGGCGATTGCACCCCTGAAAACCCACGTTTTTCGCGTATCCGAGGCGTTTTTACACACGCCGGCCCCCAACGGTGGCGGAACCCGCCGTGGCGGGGGAAGATGTCCGGGCCCAGATCGCCGCTCGAATCAGGTTTGTGACAGGAATCTGGCCATGACCCATCCGCGTCCGTCCCATCCGTCGCCTGCTCCCGCCTCCGACACGCCTTATTCCGTCCACCGCTTCGGCGCGAAGGGCGACGGCAAGGCCGACGACACCGCCGCGATCCAGAAGGCGATCGACGCCGAGGCCGAGGCGGGCGGCGGAGGCGTCTGGTTCCCCCCGGGGCGCTACATGACCGCGATGCTCCGGCTGCGCCCCTACGTCGGGCTCTTCGCGCACCCGACCTGGTCGTACCACAACTTCGGCGGGACTCGCCTCGCGCTGCTCGACCCGCAGGCCCCGCAGCTCATCGACATCACCGCGGCCTACGGCGTGCGCATCTCGGGCCTGGGCCTCGACGGGCAGAACCTCGGGCAGGGCGTGCGCGGCATCTTCCTCGACGGGCAGACGCACAACCAGGAGGAGACGCTCTTCATCGAGCACTGCAGGGTCAGCGGCTTCACCGGCGACGCGGCCCACCTCTTCTGCGTCTGGGGCTTCACCGTCCGCTCCAACATGTTCATCTTCAACAAGGGCGACGGGCTGAACTTCAACCGCTGCGACGGCTGGATCAACGACAACATCTTCAACAACAACGAGGGCTGGGGCATCCACGCCCGCCCGTGGAACGGCGCGCTGACGATCCTGGGCAACCGCATCGAGTGGAACCAGGCGGGCGGCGTCCGCCTGGGGGCGAGCGGGATGGTCAGCCTCAACGACAACTACATCGACCGCTCCGGCGGGCCGGGCATCCGCCTCGACCCGGGCAACGAGGTCGACCGCACCTACGGGCGCAGGCGGTCGGTGAGCATCAGCGGCAACGTCATCCACCGCAGCGGGGCCCGCGTCCCGCTCGAAAGCCACGACAACTGCCACATCTGGCTCGAGCACCAGGCGGGCGTGGTCTGCTCGGGCAACACGATGACCACCGGCGTGAACGACGGCGGGAACGGGCAGCACTCGCCCTCCTACGGCATCGTCTATCAATCGCTGCGCAACTGCGTCATCAAGGACAACACGTTCGAGATGGGCGTGCGCAGGCAGTTCCTCGTCGACCTGGGCGACAACGACGCGTCGGTGATCATCAAGGACAACGTCGGCTCGCTCGCGGGCGACGAGGTGCGGACGTTCTGAGCGCGGAGGGGCTCAGGGCATGGTCGGCACGACGCGCTTCGCCGGCGGGGCGGGGCTGTAGGCGACGCTGCACTTGAGCGAGTAGCCGTAGCCGTAGCTGCAGTTGCAGCCCGAGCTGGCCTCGGGCTCCACGACGACGCCGCCGACGGGGAGGATGTTGATGAAGCAGCCCGCGCGGACGCCCAGGAACTGCGAGAGCGTGCCGTCGCGGATGTCGCGCCAGCCGGTGGAGCCTGCCCGCCAGAAGACGGTGTTGTCGCAGGCCGAGGGCGTGCCGCAGGCGGCGCCGTTGTAGACGGTCCACGGCAAGTCCTTGCCGGATTTGGGGTCCTTCTTCTCGAGCGGGAGGCCGGTGGCGAGGTCGCGCAGGACGTTGCCCGCGAGGAGCGAGTCGCGGAGCAGGATGGGGCGGTTGAGGTTGCCCACGATGGTGGTCCAGGCGACGCTGCCGTCGCGCACATAGAGGGCGGTGGCGCGGCGGCGGGCCTTGTCGAGCGGGTCGGCGCGGTCGTGCTGGTGGTAGGCGCCGGCGAAGATGAGCAGTTAGCCGTTGCTCAGCGCCTGGAGCTCGCGGTAGCCCTCGGCTTGGTGCAGCGAGGGCGACGAGGCCTCCCAGCGTCCGCAGCCGGTGAGGTCGACCTCCTTCTCCCACGCGGGTTTGCCCGTCGCGGCGTCGAGGGCGACGACGAAGCGGACCAGCTTGGAGATCTTGTCGGGCTGGATGGGCGCGCCGAGGCGGTTGAACTTCGCGTCGGGGGCGGGCTCGTCATCCGGCTCGGGGCCTTCGTGCCAGCTCGCCTCCTCGTCGGTGAGGGCCGTGAGCGACGGGCGGGTGGTCGGGCTTCCGCGGTTCTCGGCGAAGAGGACCTTCCCCGCGGCGAAGGCGATCGTGGTGTCGCGGATCTCCTTGCCCTTGTAGGCCCAGCGCGGCTTTCCGGTGGCGAGGTCGATGGCGAAGAGCGAGCCGCTGTAGCGCGAGCCGCTGTTCTGCCCGCCGTAGAGCTCCGTCCGGCGCCTGCCGTAGGGATCGGGCGTGAAGTCGGGCATGACGGTGGAGCCGACGAGCAGGCCGCCGCTCACCGCGAGGTAGTTCCAGCCGAGGTGGCTGCCGTCCGCCTCGGCGGGCGTCTCGTAGATCGCCTTGGTCTCGCCGGTGACGGCGTCGAGGCGGTGGCACTTGGGGCCGGCGGCGACGAAGAGGCTGTCGTCGGAGCAGGCGAGGTTGCCCGCGACGCCCGGGAGGCTCATGCGGAGGGCGTCGGGGATCTCGCGCTCCCAGAGGCGCACGCCGTTGTAGGCGTCGAAGCAGAGGATGATGTTGCGGCGGGGGCTGTAGGTCCAGCCCTGCATGAAGACGCGCCCGTTGTTCGCGAGGGGGGCGACGGAGCGCATGTGGCGGTCGGGCGCCTCGCCCGGGCCGGGCTCGCCGAACCAGAGGACGCTCAGCGGGCCCTTGACGAGTTGGTCGCCGGAGGAGCCGGTGTTGCCCGAGTCGCCCAGGTTGTGCGTCCACCAGCCCGAGCCGGGGAGTTGGCCGCGGAGGAGGCGGGACCAGGGCTGCGCGCCGGGAACAATCGTCAGATCATGCGACCACACGCCGGCCTTCGCGTCGAGTTCGTTCACGCTCGCCGCGAGTCCTTTGGCGGGCGATTCGCTGGCCGGATGTCCGACGAGGAGCACCCCGCCGCAGGGCTTGAGCACGCGCAGTATTTCCGGGGCAGCGGGCGCGGGTTGGCCGGGGCGCTCGAGGTGGACGATGAGGTTCGCGGCGTAGTCGGGATAGGGAAGGCGGTCGGGTGTGCCGGCGTCGACGCTGACGCGGTGGCCGTAGAGCCCCGCGGCGTCGACCGCGAGCCGGGCGAGGCGGCGCTGCTCGGCGTCGGGCTCGAGGCAGGTGACGTGCAGCTCCGACTTGCGGGCCAGTTCGCAGGCGAGCGCTGCCGAGCCGGGCGAGGTGATCAACGCGAAGCCCTTGTGGGCGGCGGCGTCGCGCAGGATCGCGGCGGCGAGCGCCTGGGTTTCCGCCGAGGGCGTCACGGTTGCTGCGTTGTCCGCGGGCGATGGAGGCGCGGAAGCCGCCGTGGCTTTTGTGACCTTTCCGGGGGCGCCTTCAGAGAAGCAGTGGATCACCCCGCGCGTCGTGCTGACCAGCAGCCGCCCGCGGGCGACGGTCAGCCCCACGGCGTCGCCGTCGACCTTGGCGCTCCAGTCCTCTTTCCCTGTACGGGTGTCGACGCTCGCGACCTCGTTGGGATAGCCGACGATCAGGTGGTCGCCCGCGAGGATCATCGCCACCGCGCCGGGTTTGTCGTTGCGCCAGCGCATGCGGGCGGCGATGGCGTCGTTGTCGACGGCCTTGTTGAGGTCGAACCCGTCGCGCGAGTAGGCGGTGATTCCGGTTGGAGGCGGGGCGGGCTTGCTTGGCAGGGGCGGCAGCAGCGGGGGGATGCTCAAGGCGTAGCAGGCGTCGGGCGCGACGATCAACCGATGGGCCGCCAGCCATTCTCCGTGGTCCGCGCCGGTCTTGAGGTCGTAGGTGTAGAGCGAGTTCTGCGAGCCGTAGTAGAGGATGTCCTCGGCGATGAAGCCGTAGTCGCCCCCGCCGAATTTCTGATGGGTGGGCAGCCGGGCCTTTTCATAGGGCGGGTTGCCCGAGAGGGCGTCGACCACGATGGGCACCGATCGCCCGTTGGGGATGACCAGCCCGCGGGCGTGGCGCAGGAGGTAGCCCTGCGGCGAGAGCCCCAGCCAGGCCTTGGGGGTGAGGCCCGCCCACGGGATCTGCTTGCCCGTCTTGGCGTCGGCGGCGAAGAGGGCGGGCGAGTGGTAAGGGAAGATGCCCGAGCCGAAGAAGACCTTGTCGCCGTCGACCATCAGGTCGGTGCGCACGGGCCAGAGGGAGATGATCCGCCCGTTGCCGACGACGCGCCGGTCGTCGGGCGCGGCGTTGAGGGTCCAGAGCGGCTTGCCGTCCGCGGCGTCGAGGCAGTAGGCGACGCCGTCGTCCGAGCCGAAGTGGACGCGCCCTTGGGCGACGGTGGGGGCGAGGCGGACCGGGCCGTCGGCGAAGAAGCGCCAGCGGATCATGCCCGTCGCGGCGTCGAGGGCGTAGACCTGATGGTCGACCGACGAGCCGAAGTAGACGCTCTCGCCCACGGCCACGGTGTAGAGGGCGTCGTCGAAGTTCTGCTGCCGGCGTTCGACGTTGCCCTGCGACTCAGGCCAGGCGGTCTTCGGCGGGGCGGGGGAGCGGTAGGTCCACCGCTCGCTCAGCGGGAAGGGCAGGGCTTCGCGCGTCACGCCGCTGCGAGAGTTGTCGTGCATGTAGGTCGGCCAGTCGTTGCCCGCGGGGGACGCGGGGGCGGCTTGGACGATGGCGGAGGCGTGGATCAGGAGGATCGCCGCGAAGAGGGTCAGGAGACGATGCATGCGTGTTCCGATGGCGGGCGGTGGAGGTGGGGCGGAGCGGACCTTTGATTATCCTCGATTCCGGGTTTGGACCAAACTTCCGTGCGTCGAGCTGGCGCGTCGCGCGATAACATCGGGCGGGGCCGCCCCGGATGAACGGCCGGGCGAGCGGAACGATTGCATCCCCATCGGGAGGAACGACCATGATCGAAGTCGGCGCCGCATCGATCGTCATCAACAACGAACTGGGCACCCCGATCCAGGGGGCGAGCGTCAACCAAGTGGTGCGGGCCGTCCGCGACGACCTCGAGGCCAACGCGCTCTACTTCCGCCGCGGGGACGTTCGGGTGCTGCTGGTGAGCTGCGATGTGGTGGGCATCGAGCCCGATGACGCGGTGCGATTCCGCGAGCAGGTCGCCCAGGCGACGGGCGTGCCGGCGCGGGCGGTGATCATCGCCGGGACGCACACCCACGGCGGGCCGTCGATGCTCCCGACGAACTACGTGAAGTCGGTCGACAAGGCCTACCACGAGCGCCTCGGCGCGTGGCTGGCAAAGGTCTGCGCCGAGGCGGTCGCCGCCGCGCGGCCGGCGCTGGTCGGCACGGGGATCGGCACGGCCAGGGTGGGCTACAACCGCCGGGTCTGCTGGGCCGACGGGACGCACTCGATGCTCGGCGACACGAGGCGACCTGAATACACCGGGCTCGAGGGGCCCGTCGACCCGCAGCACATGGCGATCTTCGCCCGCGACCTCGAAGGCAAGCTCATCGCCGTGCTGCACCACAATTCGTCGCACCCCACGGCTTTCTACGGCGGCGACGTGCTCTCGGCCGACTACCCCGGCGTCGCCCGCCGGCTGCTGCGCGAGGCGCTCGGGCCGATCCCCGTGCTCTTCTTCAACGGGGCCCAGGGCGACATCAGCCTGGAGGACCAGCAGGCCGACCCGCGCTGGCGCGAGACGATCGTGCAGAAGATCACCCGGGCCGGGAGCATCAGCGCGGGGGAGACGCTGCGCCTCCTGCACGAGGCGAGGTTCGAGGCCGAGCCGGCCTTCGCCCATCGGCAGGTCGACCTCGAGGTCCCGGTGCGTCTGCCCACGCCCGAGCGCGTCGCCGAGGCGCGGGCCCTCCTCGCCCGCGTCGACGCAGGCGAGAAGATCGACGCGTGGAAGATCATGTTCGCCCACGGCCCGAAGTTACTGCAGGACCGCTTCGGCGAGCACCCGGTCGACACGCTCTCGCTCCACGCGCTGCGGCTGGGCCAACTCGCGGTCCTCACCCAACCCGTCGAGCTCTACTGCCAGTTCGCCCTCGACATCAAGCGCCGCAGCCCCGCGACGCAGACCGCGGTCCTGGGCATCGCCGACGGCTTGCACGGCTACTGCCCCACGCTCGCGGGGCAGATGGGCGGCGGCTACTCGGGCGACGCCTTCTATTGGTCCCGCCTCGGGCCCGAGGTCGGGCAGCGGATCGTCGACGCCTCCGCCAAGCTGCTGCACGAGCTGTGGCGTGGTTGAACGCTGGCGTTGGGTGTCGCTGCAGACCGCGGGCGAGACCTTACAATCCCGCCCATGAAAGCAGCCATCCTCTCCATCGGCGACGAGCTGGTCCTGGGCCAGACCGTCGACACCAACAGCGCCTACCTCAGCGACCAGCTCGTCCGGCTGGGCATCCCAACCCTCTTCCACCAGACCATCGCCGACGACCAGGCGGCGACCACCGAGGCGGTCATCCGCGCCTCCAAGACGGTCGACCTGATCCTGATCTCCGGCGGGCTCGGCCCCACCGAAGACGACCTGACACGCCAGGCGCTCGCCGACGCGATGGGCGAGGAACTGGTGTTGCATGAGCCGAGCGTCGAGGTGATCCGCGCGATGTTCGGCAAGCGCGGGCGCGAAATGCCCGAACGCAACAAGGTCCAGGCGATGCACCCCGCCGGCAGCCAGATGATCCCCAACTCCTGCGGGACGGCTCCGGGCATCCACGCCCGGCTGCACCAGGCGGCGATCTACGTCATGCCCGGCGTGCCCAGCGAGATGTTCGCGATGTTCCAGAAGTCGGTCCTGCCCGACCTGCAGAAGCACACCGGCACGCGCGACGTCATCCTCACCGCCAAGGTCAACACCTTCGGCATGGGCGAGAGCACCGTGGGCGAGAAGCTCGGCGAGCTGATGAACCGCACGCGCAACCCCAAGGTCGGGACGACCGTCGCCGACGGCTTCGTGAGCGTGCGCGTGCGCAGCGAATTCCCCGACGCCGCGAAGGCCCAGGCGGAGCTGGACGACACGCTGGCGCAGGTCGAGGCCCGGCTCGGTTCGATCGTCTTCGGGCGCGACGCCCAGCGGCTGCAGGAGAGCTTGGTCGCGCTGCTCAAGGCCAAGGGGCTCAAGCTGGCGACGGCGGAGAGCTGCACGGGCGGGGCGCTGGGGAAGATGGTCACCGATGTCGCGGGGTCGAGCGCGGCCTATGTCGGTGGGTGGGTCACCTACGCCAACGCGATGAAGCAGAGCCAGCTCGGCGTGCCCGAGGCGATGCTCAAGGCGCACGGCGCGGTGAGCCAGCCGGTGGCGCGGGCGATGGCGGCGGGGGCGCTGGAGCGCGGCGGGGCCGACGTGGCGCTGGCGATCACCGGCGTGGCCGGGCCCGACGGCGGCACGCCCGAGAAGCCGGTGGGCCTGGTCTGGATCGCCCTGGCCTTCAAGGACAAGGCCGGGCGCACGCAGACCGACGCGCTCCGCTGCGAGTTCGGCTCGGGGCGCGAGATGGTGCGCGACCGCGCGACCAAGAGTGCGATGCAGTTGCTCCGCTTCCAACTGCTGGGCATGCCGCTGGACCAGTTCAGCTTCGGCAAGCGCGTGGCGGAGTGACCCGGGCGAGCGAGGGGAATCCCATGAGTGAAGCAGGACGCGAAACCGAAACGCCCCCGCCCCCGGAAACGGGGCGGATCGACATCCACAGCCACCTGCTGCCCGGCATCGACGACGGCTGCGCCGACATCGAGGAGTCGTTCGCCTGCGTGCGGCGACTGATCGAGGCCGGCTATTCGGGGACGGTCTGCACGCCGCACGTCTGGGCCGAGGAGATGCCCGAGAATGTCCCGGCCAACATCCATCGTTGGACGGCCGAGCTGCAGCAAAGGCTCGACGCCGCGGGGCTGAAATACCGCGTCTGGCCCGGGGGCGAGCTGCGGCTGTTCGAGGGAGTCGAGGATTGGATCGAGGAGCACGGCGCGCCGACGCTCGCCGGCTCGCGCTGCCTGCTGGTCGACTTCTGGGTCGACCGCTGGCCGAGTTGGGTGCTGCCGACGTTCAAGGCCATGATCGACCGCGGCTACCAGCCGATCATGGCCCACCCCGAGCGGATGAAGTGGAACGACGAGTTGATGGACCGGCTCGTCGCGGTCTCGAAGATGGGCGTCTGGCTGCAGTGCAACGCCAACAGCGTCGCGGGGATGGAGGGGCCGACGGCGCTGTCGGTGGCGCGGTCGCTGCTGAAGGTGTCGGGCTACCACCTCGCGGGGCTCGACATGCATCGGCTCAAGACGCTCGAGAGCCGGCTCGAGGGGCTGAAGAAGCTGCAGGCGGAGTTCGGGGCGCGGACGTTGGACATGCTCACGATCGACGCGCCGCGGAGGTTGATCTTCGGCGGGGCGCGGTGATCGGACGCCGCCTTCCGGGATCTCCCGCGACCCCCAAATCAAAACCCCCGCGGAGGCCGCTCAGCCAACGCGGGGGCGGGATTGCAGGCTCCGGGCCTGGTGCTTGCCCGGGCCCGAGTGATCAGGCGCGGGTGAGGGTCCTCAGCCCGAGCATGTCGTCGTCGTCATCCGTCTCGAGCGTCAGGTGGAAGTTGTCGGCCCGCACGGGCGGATGGATTCCCAGCGTCGTGCCGCCGGTGGGCGGAGTCTGGGGCGGCGGGGGCGGCGCGTTCTCGTGGCCCGTGGGCGGCTGGCCCGGAGGGGTCTGCCCGGTCTGCGTTCCCGGCTGTGTTCCGGGCGGCGTTCCGGGGTGATTTCCCGGCGGCGTGCCAGGGGGCAGGTTGTTGTTTCCGGGGGGCGGGGGCGTCGTGCCGTTCGTGGTGGTCTGCTGGACGAACCCGCCTCCGTCGCGCGGCGGCGGCCGATGCGGACGGTCGGGCGTGGTGGGCGGGGCGGGGGTCTGCGTGCCTGCGGGCGGGACGACGCTGTACATCAGGCCGCGGATCTCCATGCCGCGCGTGAAGGTGATCGGGTCGGGCGCCTTGCCGCTGACCGTCCACCCGGCGTCGGGGACCACCACGAGCTTGTAGGTGCCCAGGCCGACGCCCTCGAACTCGAATTGCCCGCGTGGGTCAGTCTTCGTGGTCTGCACGACGAGGCCGTCCTCGTCGACGAGGTTGAGCGTGACTTTCGGAGCGCCGGCCTCGCCGGGCTGGCGCTTTCCGTCGGCGTTGGTGTCGGCGTAGACCTGCCCGTAGACCGCGGTCTTGAAGAAGAAGACGTTGTCCTGGATGTTCTTCGTGGTGGTGTTGAGGCGGATGATGTCGCTGAGCTTGGTGTTCTCGACGACCTGCTGCTCTGCACGCGAGAGCGTGGCCTGGTACCAGAAGCGGTCGCCGTCGCGCAGGCGGCGGAACTGGCTGGCGAGGATCCGCCGCTCGAGCGCCCCGACGCTGGCTCCGGGCAGGTGGTCCTCGGCCAGCAGGCCGACCCAGAGGTCGATCTTGTCGACGCTCCCGTAGGTGGAGGCGAGGGCGGCCTGGAGGTTGGCGTCGCTGGTGAGCTGGGCGAAGGAGGTGATCTTGGGCAGGCCGTAGGCGGCGCGGGTGGTGTTGTAGTCGGCCAGGCCGTGGTCACGCCCGCGCTGGATGTTGAGGGCGGCGAGGTCGAGCCCGCCGGCGCCGGGCGGGCCGAAGAGGAAGTTGCGCAGCCCGTCGATGACCTTGTTGTCGATCTCTTGGGCCTCGTCGGAGGCGAGGTATTTCAGGACCGGGTCGATCCCGGTCTGGCGCAGGACATCGGGATTGAAGAAGGCCTGGGCAAGCGCGATCTCGTCGTGGACGTCGTTGCCCTGGTTGTCGAGGAACTCGACGTCGTCGTTGAGCAGGCTGTGCCCGAAGCGGAAGGCGGCGGTGGAGAATTCGTTGGCGATGCCGGGGTTCACGTCGGGGTTGTAGCCGCGGTAGGGGCCCAGCGAGGCGGGGCCGAGGATCGCGGGGAGGAACTCGTTGTAGGTGATCGCCTGCAGCTCGCCGACGACCATCGACCGCGCGTGCTGGAAGACCTGCTCGTCGGTCCAGTCGGCGTGGGCGGCGGCGATGATCCCCGCGAGGCGGTTGTGCTCGCGGACGAAGAGCGTCTGCATCGCGGTGAGCTCGACGTTCTCGTTGGCGCGGACGTCGCCGGCGAGGAAGAGCGTGTTGTCGGCCGCGATGTGGGCGTCGTTGGCGTTGGGCAGGCCGACGTCGTTGACGGGCAGGAGGTTGTCGGCGCTGGTCTTGAGCAGCCCGCCCGAGAAGGTGCGCAGCGCCGCGGCGCGGACGCTGTCGGAGCCGTAGATCTGCGAGCCGTCGATGAAGGCGGTGACGGTGTTGACCTGCTGGCGCGGGTTGGAGGCCGACGTGCCGGTCGCGGGGTCGGACGACGAGCGGTTGAGCGGGATGACCTTCGTGCCGGTGGAGGCGGGGTCGAAGGAGGGGTCGCCGGTGGGGACGGCGATGTTGAACGGCTGGGAGGGCGAGGCCGCGGTGGTGGTCAGGTCGAGGTCGTGGTCGAGGAACTGGCCCCAGGCGTAGACGTAGTCGGACATGTCGCGGTCGTTGGGAATGCTTTCGCCTTGGGCCGCGAGGGCGTTGCTGATCGCGCGGGCGCTGGGGCGGTCGGCTCCGGCGGGGGTGGATGCGCCGTCTGCGTAAGCTGCGGGAGCGGTGCGGATCAGGTCGACGCCGACCGAGCCCCATTCGGGGTGGTCGACGTTGTTGCCGGTGCCGTTGATGGAGGGCACGGCGACGGAGGGCATGACGCGCGATTCGAGCGCTTCGCAGAGGCGGTGGGCCTGCGCGGGGACGGCTCGCAGGGCGGACGACCGCGTGGACCGCATCCATCGACGGACGCCCGGAAGACGTTGGACCCACCGGTTGCTCAACATGCGCGGCTCCTTGAAGAAGGCAGGAGTTCTTTGGGCCCGGCCGCGGACCCACCCTGGCTGGCACCTCATAAGTGCGTCTAGGGGATATCCCGGTTTCACGGGCAGGGAAATTTCTTCCATGACCCCGACCCGTTACATTGGCGGCCATGCCGCAGGCCCCCCGCGCTCGTGATGTCTACCGCTACGGCCTCTTCGGGCTGCTGCTGGCGGTCCTGCTGGCTTTCCTCATCTGGCCGATGTTGCTGACCATCAACGGCGGCTTCCGCGAGGCCGACGGCTCGTTCACCTTCCGGCATGTGCAGAGCGTCTTCGCCGACCCCGTCTGGATGGCCGGGCTGGGCAACAGCCTGCTCATCGCGACCTGCACCACCGCGGTCTGCCTCGCCTTCACGCTGCCCCTGGCGCTGCTCGCCTCGCGCTACGACTTTCCGGGCAAGGCGATCGTCTCCGCGGTCCTGCTCGTCCCGCTGATCCTCCCGCCGTTCGTCGGCGCGATCGGCATGCGGGCGATCCTCGGGCGCTTCGGGGCGATCAACGCGCTGCTGGGCCAACTGGGCATCATCGACCCGCACCGCCCGGGCATCGACTTCCTCGCCGGCGAAGGCTTCGGCGGGCGCTTCTGGGGCGTCGTGCTCATCGAGTCGCTCCACCTCTACCCCGTGCTTTACCTCAACATCGTCGCCGCCATGGCGAACATCGATCCCGCGCTCGACGAGGCGGCCTTGGGCCTGGGCGCGGGGCGCTGGCGGCGGTTCACGCAGGTCATGCTCCCGCTGATCGTCCCGGGCGTCTTCGCCGGCGCGACCATCGTCTTCATCTGGTCGCTGACCGAACTGGGCACGCCGCTGATGTTCGACTTCTACACGGTCACTCCCGTGCAGATTTATTACGGCCTAAACGAGGTGGCCGACAACCCGAGGCCGTTCGCGCTGGTGATCGTGCTGCTGGTCGTGGCGGTGGGGCTCTACTTCCTCGGGCGGTTCGCCTTCGCGAGGCGGGCCTATGAGATGCAGTCCAAGGCCTCGATCGCCGCGGTCACGCCCCGGCTCCGCGGCGTCAAGGGGCTCGCCGTCACCTGCCTTTTCCTGGGGCTGACCTCGCTGGCGGTTCTCCCGCACATCGGCGTGGTCCTCTCCTCCTTCAGCCCGCCCGGGTCGTGGTACCGCTCCGCCCTCCCGCAGGCCTGGACGATCGCCCACTACGAGGGGGCGCTGAAACACCCACTGGCGATGGGCTCGATCCGCAACAGCCTGGGCTACGCCGCGGCCGCGATGTCGCTGAGCGTCGCGCTGGGCATGGCCATCAGCTACCTGGTCGTTCGGGCCAAGATCCGCGGCGGGTGGATCCTCGACGGCCTCGCGATGCTCCCGCTCGCGGTGCCCGGGCTCGTGCTGGCCTTCGGCTACGTCGCGATGTCGCTCGCCTGGCCCTTCAAGGGCGGTCCGCTCGACGGCTGGGCGGACATCGTCGGCCCCACGCCCAACCCGATCCCGATCCTCGTCGTCGCCTATGCCGTCCGCCGACTGCCCTATGTCGTCCGCTCCATCTCCGCGGGGCTCGAGCAGACCTCCGGCCAGCTCGAGGAGGCGGCCCTGAACCTCGGTGCCTCGACCGCGATGGCGCTCCGCCGGGTGGTCATCCCGCTCATCATGGCCAACGTCATCGCGGGGGCGATCCTGGCCTTCAGCTTCGCCATGCTGGAGGTGAGCGACTCGCTGGTGCTGGCCCAGAAGGAGCGGCACTACCCGATCACCAAGGCCATCTTCGAGCTGTTCAACCGGCTGGGCGACGGGCCTTTCATCGCCAGCGCGATGGGGGTCTGGGCGATGGTGCTGCTGACGACGACGCTGGCGGGGGCGTCGCTGATGCTGGGGAAGAGGATGGGGGCGATCTTCAGGGCGTGAGGGGGTCTGGTCATCGGGCGATCGACCCCACCGAACCCAACGGAGTACCGTCGGGATCGATGGGCTTGAGTTCGTTCCCTCGGATTCCCTTCGATTGCTTGCCCACCGTGTTTCCGGTAACATTGTTCCCCTTCACTGCCGTTCGGCCTTCCCGTGGCGGATTCCGTTGAATTCGTCCGTCGAGGTCCGGAGCCGCGTCCACGTCGGACAGGCGGCCACCGAGCGGTGTGGTGTATGGAGACGGTTCCCATGGCCGAGGCTCGTGTCGCACTCTACGAAGGTCTTTTCCTGCTCAACCAGCACTCCGTGGCGGCCGACTTCGGCGCGACCGTGGAGTTCATGCGCGAAGTCTTCCGCCGCGCCGAGGCCGAGGTCATCGTCCTCCGCAAGTGGGAGGAGCGCAAGCTCGCCTACGAAATCCGCGGCCAGAAGCGCGGCGTCTACCTCTTGGCCTACTTCAAGGCCCGCGGCACCCAGATCGCCAACATCGAGCGCGACTGCAACCTCTCCGAGCAGGTGATCCGCTGCCTGATCCTCCGGGCCGACCACGTCGGCGACATCGAGCTCGAGGTCGTCAAGAAGGACGCCGAGCTGTCGCTCGAGGCCAAGCTGCGTTCTCCCCGCGAGGACGCTCCCCGTCCCGCCGGCGAGGCCGCTCCCGCCGCTACCCCCGTTGCGGCTCCCGTCGCCGCCGCTCCGGCCGTCGCTGCCCCGGTCGCCAACGCCTGATCATCCCACCGCGACGCCCGCCCTCGTCGCGTGAGCCCTCATTCCGGTCCCGTGGCCTTCGCCTCCATCGCGAGCACGCCCCATGCCCAATCTCAACCGCGTCATGCTCATGGGCAACCTCACGCGCGACCCCGAGCTGCGCTATCTGCCGAACACCAACATGGCGGTCGTCGGCCTGGGCCTGGCGATCAACCATCGTTGGAAGAACCAGCAGGGCGAGAGCAAGGAAGACACGACCTTCGTCGACTGTGAGGCTTTCGGCCGTACTGCCGAGGTGCTGAACCAGTACCTCAAGAAGGGCCGCCCCGTCTATCTCGAAGGCCGGCTCAAGCTCGACCAGTGGAAGGACAAGGAAGGCAACGCTCGCTCCAAGATGAAAGTCGTCATCGACACGTTCCAGTTCATCGACTCCCGTGGCGGAGGCGGTGGTGAGGGCGGCGAAGGCGGTGACGGAGGCGAGATGGGCGGCGAAGGTGGCTTCCGCGGCGGCCCGCGTCAGCAGAGCGCTCCGCGCAGCTCCAGTCCTCGGCCTCCCTCCGGCGGCGGCAACGCCCCGCGCGGAAACCAAGGCGGCGGCGGGCAAGGCGGCGGGAACGACAACGCCGGCGACCCGCACCAACCCGTCCAGGAGGACGACATCCCGTTCTGAGTCAACATCCCGGCCGGGCCAAGACCCCGGCCGGTTCCGTCGCGGCCTTCGAGTGCATCGAAGCCGCGACCCATGCTGGTGTACCGCCGCGGCTCATGTCGAGCCCCGGGCCGACGCCTAACTCCCCACCAGTTGCCAAGGGCAACGGAAGGACAACATGTCGAAGTCGATTGAACTGCTTCTGACCGAAACCGTGGACAACCTGGGCATCGTGGGCGACGTCGTGAAGGTCCGCTCCGGCTACGCCCGCAACTTCCTCCTGCCCCGCGCCCTGGCGACCAAGCCGACCCCCGGCGCCATCAAGCGGCTCGCCGAGCGCCGCGCCGAGGTCGAGCGCGAGCTCAAGGCCCGCCGCGCGATTCTGGAAGGCATCTTCGAGAAGCTCCAAGGCCACGAGATCACCGTCCAGCGCTCCGCCAACGAGCAGGGCGTGCTCTTCGGCGGCGTCTCGCAGCACGAGATCGCCGACGCCCTCAAGGCCGACGGCTTCACCATCATCGACGACCGGATGGTCCGCATCGGGCAGCAGATCAAGCGGCTCGACTCGTACCAGATCCCGATCGTCCTGGCGTCGGACATGAAGACCGAGATCAAGCTCTGGGTCGTCTCCGACAAGCCCTCCGACCAGCTCGGCAACCAAGGCGAGCCCGCCGCGCAGGCCCCGGCCGAGGCCGCCGCCCCGACTGCCGCCGAGGAGGGCGAGAAGCCCAAGCGGAAGAAGTCGGAGAAGGCTCCCAAGGCCGAGGCTGCCCCCGAAGCCCCCAAGGCCTGATCCGGCGGCCGCGTCGACCCGTGTTGACCCCACCCCTGCCGGCGGCATTAGCGTTCGCCGGCGAAACGTGTTATAGTGCTTGACTCGACCGGTTTTCCCGCACGGCCCCCAAGGCCGCCGCAGGGGCCGGGATTTCCGGAGCGGCCCGCGGAACAAGACCGCGGGTGACGCCCGGACGAAAGCGAAGGAGATTCGATCATGGCCAAGAAAGAGATCACGACCGTCTTCAAGATCCAGGCGCCCGGCGGCCAGGCGACCCCCGCGCCGCCGATCGGCCCCGCGCTGGGCCAGAACGGCGTCAACCCCGGCCAGTTCATCAGCCAGTTCAACGAGCGCACCAAGGCGCTCGCCGGCAAGGTCGTCGGCTGCGTCATCACGGTCTACAAGGACCGTTCGTTCGAGTTCGAGGTCAAGCAGCCCCCGGCGGCCGTCCTCCTCAAGGACATCCTGAAGGTCGAGAAGGGCTCGGGCGTGCCGAACAAGGAGAAGATCGGCAAGATCACCAAGGCCCAGCTCGAGGTGATCACCAAAGAGAAGATGAAGGAAATGACCGGCCACACGCTCGAGTCGGCGATGCGCACCATCGCGGGCACCGCCCGCTCGATGGGCATCACGATCGAGGGCTGAGCCGGATCGGCAGAGGCGGCGCCGGCGAATGGGCCGGGGCCGCGAGAAGGCGGAGTCGGAGAAGGGCATGAGTAGGGAGAGGGCCGGTTTCGGATCAATTTGAGATTCGGAGCCGGAGGAGAATCGGAGTCGGAGAAGGAATGGCGGCGCTCGCCGCCCGGCCAACCACGGGCTGTGACCGTGGGAGATCGACCCCGATGTGGGGTTCATCGAAAGGAAGACCATGTCTCGTCGCCCCGGGAAGCGCTACCGCGCCGACATCGAGGGTTGGGATCGTGAAGCGGCAGTGGCCCTGCCCGACGCGGTCGCCCGCCTCAAGACCTTCAAGAAGGCCAAGTTCGACCAGTCGATCGAGCTCTGCATGCATCTGGGCGTCGACCAGAAGCAGGCCGACCAGAACATCCGCGGCGCCATCGCCATGCCCCACGGCATCGGCGCGAGCAAGAAGGTGATCGCGTTCTGCCGCGACGACCTTGTGGCTCCCGCCAAGGCCGCGGGCGCGATCGAGGCCGGCGGCGACGACCTCGTGAAGAAGATCGAGGGCGGCTGGATGGACTTCGACGTCGCCATCTCCTCGCCCGACATGATGCGCGTCGTCAGCAAGCTCGGCAAGGTGCTCGGCCCCAAGGGGCTGATGCCCTCGCCCAAGAGCGGCACCGTGACGCCCGAGATCGAGAAGGCCGTGCGCGAGTACTCGGCCGGCAAGGTCGAGTTCCGCAACGACACGGGCGGCAACGTCCAGGCCGTCATCGGCAAGCAGAGCTTCGACGCGCAGAAACTGGTCGACAACGCCCAGGCGTTCATCGACACGATCACGCGCATGAAGCCCGCCGCGACCAAGGGCGTCTACATCAAACGCATCACGCTCTCGGGGACCATGACCCCCGGCGTGCAGGTGAAGATCTGAACCCCGCCGGCCACCGCCCTCCGGGGCGGACCGCCGCACAAGCAACAACTCCGGCCGCGGATGGATCCAACCCCGCGACCGGTCACCGACAGGGTCTCCCATGAGCAAGCCCGTCAAGAATCTGATCTCCGCTTCCTACAAGAAGCGCTTCGGCGAACTCGAAGGCGCGGTGTTGATCAACATCCGCGGCCTGTCGAGCAACGACAACAACAAGCTCCGCCAGAACCTCGCCGGCAAGAAGGTGAAGGTCACGGTGGTGAAGAACACCCTGGCCCGCAAGGCCCTGGGCGACACCAAGCTCAAGGCGCTCACCGACCTGATCGAGGGCCCCACGGCCCTGGTCTACGGCGGCGAGAGCGTCGTCAACGTGGCCCGCGACCTCCTGGCCGCCATCAAGGGCATGGAGTCGGTCAAGGTCACCGGCGCGATCCTCGACGGCCTGGTCTTCCCGGCCAACCAGATCGAGGTCCTGAGCAAGTACCCGACCCGGCGCGAGGCCCAGGCCCAGGCGATCACCCTCGTGGTCAGCCCCGGCCGCAAGCTCGCCGGCCAGATCCTCGGCCCCGGCCGCAAGCTGGCTGCGATCGTCAAGGCGATCGAGGTCAAGAAGGAAAAGGAAGCGCCGACCGAGGCTCCCGCGGCCAGCGCCTGATCGATCCGATTTTGAATGTCCGATTTTGACACCGTCTCCGACGGGCCCCTCGGGGTTAAATCCCGGCGTGTGCCGAGACCTTTCGGAGTATTCCGCAGCAGACGAAAGAAGAGCATCCCATGGCAGAGTTCGCGACTGAGATCAAGGAACTGGGCGAGAAGCTGGTTGGCCTGACCCTCAAGCAGGCGGTCGACCTCGGCAACTACCTCAAGGAAGTCCACGGCATCGAGCCCGCCGCGGGTGGTGGCGTCGCCGCCGCCGGCCCCGCCGCCGCTGCCGCCGCCCCCGCCGAGGAGAAGACGAACTTCGACGTCGTCCTCAAGGCCGCGGGCGACAAGAAGATCCAGGTCATCAAGGTCGTCCGCGAGGCGACCGCCCTGGGCCTCAAGGAAGCCAAGGACCTCGTCGACGGCGCCCCCAAGACCGTCAAGGAAGGCCTGCCCAAGGCCGAGGCCGAGGCCCTCGCCGAGAAGCTCAAGAAGGAAGGCGCCACGGTCGAGCTCAAGTGATTTGAGCCCGCCCGGCCTCCGCCGAGCAATCTGAATCATCAAGCCCCGGACAGCGATGTCCGGGGTTTTTTGTTGCGCGCGGCGTTGCACATCACGGTGTGGGCGACATCCGCGTCGACTCC
Source organism: Planctomycetota bacterium (assembly GCA_026386955.1). GTDB lineage: Bacteria > Planctomycetota > Phycisphaerae > Phycisphaerales > Phycisphaeraceae > JAPLMQ01. Next base: position 42,986 of record JAPLMQ010000163.1, on the reverse strand, counting down.
CAGCAACCCCACTTGGCCTGAAGGCGCCTGAAAGGGCTGCGATAGGTGAAACCCCGGGGCGGGATTGCCGAAGGCGACCTCCCCAGGCAACGCCATTGCCCTGGAGTGATTCATGCTCCGTTGTTCCTATGATTCCCGCGAAACACGACCGGGTCTGGGAGACTTGGTTGCGATGGTTCGATCGATCAGGGCCGAATTCATCAACATGAAGGGAATGGCGATGCCACTCAAGATGACCAGTCAGTCAGGCGGATCAGCCTTGCTTCCCAGGATGGGCCGGGCGGCGATGATGCTGGCGATCGTCGGCGCGGGGCTGTTGGGCGCGGCCTGCCAGGACGCGAAGTGGGCGCAGGCCACGCCGGATGACCGCGTGAAGTTCGCCGTGCTCTCGAGCCGGAGCGAGCTGCTCGCGGGCGAGACCGCGACGTTCACTCTGAGCTCCGCGAACGTGATCGGGCGGAACCCGCGCGTCGAATGGTCGACCAACGGCGGGACGCTCACGACCGAGGACGAGAACCGGGTGGCGCGGGTGAAGTTCGACAAGCCCGGCGAGTACCTGGTCACGGCCAAGCTCTTCCTGGCCGACGCGCTGACGCGCACCGACACCCGCGGCGTGAAGGTCAAGCCCGTGCCGTGAGGTGGGAACTCGGCCGCGACGCTCGATCAACCCTGCGACGCGCGACACTGGGACGTGCCACACCGCAGACGAAGTCTGCTGTGTGCCGGCCAACGGCAGGCGCGTGCCGTGTCGCGAGCCCCTCTCCCTCCGGGAGGGTGGCACGGATGTACTCATCCGTGACGGGTGAGGGCGTGAGTGAACAGCAAACGCCTGAATATTCCGCTTGCGTATGCCGTTGCTGCCCGAGAGTTTTCTGTGGCCCACGCCCTCATCCGGCCGGAGTACCGGCCACCTTCTCCCGGAGGGAGAAGGGCAGGGAGGCGATCCCGCGCGGGGAGAAAGTGACGCCTTCCGTCATCCGCACATCGCAGCCTACGGCTGCGATGTGGCACGGCTTTTCGCACGCCGGATCTCCCGGCTCACCACTCCCCGCGGCGGGCGAACTTTTCCTGCGTCGCCTCGCGGAAGGCAGCGGCCGCGGCTTCGATGGCCGCCAGCGTCTGTTCCGTCGTCTGCCCCGCGGCCGATCGGGCCGCGGGGATGAGCGTGTTGCACTCGTTGGCGTCCATGAACAATGCCGCCTCGAGCAGGCGCGGCTCGTCCTCGGGCGGGACGGCCAGGAACCCGTGCTTGTCGGCGTGGATCAACTGCCCCGGCGCGACGCTCACGCCGAAGGCCTCCACGTGCCTGCCCCACGCGACGTGGCAGGAGAAGGCATGCCCCACGCAAAGCCGGCGGGCGAGGGCCTTGAAGCCTGCAGCCTTCATCTCGTCCAAGTCGCGGATCGCGCCGTCGCAGATCGTGCCCACGCAGCCCAGCGCGCGGTGCACGTTGCTGTTCACCTCGCCCCAGAACGACCCGAGCACCGCGGGCTTGTCGAGGTCCTGCACGACCACGATCTTCGGCCCCGGGACCGACGCGACATACCGGCGATACTCCGTCCAGGCCTCGGGGTTGTCGCGGCTGTGCCTCGGGTTCCCCGGCTCGATCACCAGCGTGATCGCCCGCCCGACCATCGGCCCCATCTCGGGCATGAAGTCGGTCGTCGGGGCGATGTTGAAGCACTCGTGCCCGGCGTCGCGGCGGGTGATCTGCTCCCACCCGTTGTAGACCGTCGGCGTGTTCCAGCGCTTGAGCAGGAGCATCTCGGCGTGGGAGACGGCGCGGGGAGAGGTCATGGGGAAATCCAGGAGAGGGGAGACTCGTGGGCCCAAAGCCCACGGATCGCGATGGTACCCCGTCGCGTTCCGTGGGGTTCGGCGACAGACCCCACCGAACCCGACGGAGTACCGTCGGGATCGATGGGCTTGTCGTTCGCCTCATTCATGAGTCGTTCAACGGGCCCGCGTGGAGTTCCACCACGCTCACACCGCCGCCGCGGCGAGCGGCATGCTCCCGCGGAGCAGCGGGTATTTGTCGAGCTCGCGGGGCGAGAGGCCCGCCTGCATGAGGTGGACCGTGTAGGCCCGCCGGGGCCGGGGCGACTGGTTCTCGGGCGCGCCGTGGATGGTCAGGCAGTGGTGCATCACCGCCTCGCCGGGCTGGAGCTTGAAGGTGACGATCTTGCTCCGATCGATGGTCGCCGGGTCGATGACGTTGTATTTCGCGCCGCAGGGGTCGTTGACCGGCAGGGTATGGTCGCGAAGGTGCGTGTTGCTCCCGCGGACGTACTGCACAGGTCCGTTGGTCTCGTCGACCTCGTCGAGCGCGATCCAGATGGTCATGATCGCGGGCGGATTGACGTTCCACCAGATGTTGTCCTGGTGGAAGGGCGTGCTGCCCCCGACCGACGCGGGCTTGTAGAAGATGTTGTCCTGGAACATCTGCACGTTGGGCCCGATCGCGGCCTCGCCGGCGTCGACGATCGCGTCGGACCGCACGATCCCCATGAACCACGGGTCGTGCTGGCTGACCTCGAGCCGGCGGATGGCGTGCTTGCCCGGCGCGCTCTCGGGGCGGTCGACCTTGTTCTCGGCGATGAGCGTCTCGATGTGCTCGCGGGCGCCCTGGATCTGTGCGTCGGTGAGCACCTTGCCCAAGGGGAGGACGCCATCACGTTGGTAGGTCGCGATCTGCTGGGCGGTGTACCGCATGGGAGGCTCCGGGAGAGGGGCAAGCCGGTCCGGACGGACGGTCTTGATGGAAACACCCATGATACCAGGGATTTTCCGGGTTCTGGGGCAATTGTTAGCCGGAAGCGCAAGCGACGGGACGGGGGTTGACCAATCAACGGCCGCGCCAAGGATATGCGGACGTCAACCTGCCATGGCGGGCATGAGTCGCTCGTTGATCGTGCGATCTTTGGGAACACATCCGGGCTGTCGATTGAACGACCCCCGTCCCGTCGCTTGCGCTTCCGGCTAACAAGACGCGTCTACTCCAGCACCAACGGGCTGTAATTCCAGACATTGTGGAACCACCCCAGGATGGGCAGGTGGGCCCGGTAGGCCAGACGGCTGTTGGGGGCCACGCCCGTGCGGTCGGCCTGGCCGATGAGTGTCCAGAGATGGTCGCCCGCCTTCGGGCCCGTGCCGGGGCGGGCGTAGCCGGGGACCTGCGTCCAAGGCACGGCGATCTCCACGGTGTAGCCCTGGTCGACGTCGTCCGACTTGTTGAACGTCCCGCGGACATGCGTGGCGACCTTCATGCCCTCGATGTTCTCGCCGATGCGTGCCATGCCGCCCCAGCCGTCGGTCTGCTTGGCCATGAGGCAGTCGTAGACCACGCCGGTCGGGCTGACATTGATTTCCCAATACTGCGCGAAGTGCATGTCGGGGAGGATGAAGAGCTCGACGGCGTCGGCCTGCGAGACGGATTCGTCGCGCTTGGTGTACGGCGACTGCACGTCGGCGTCGGGCACATCGTAGAACGCGTAGAGGAACTGTTCGTCCCAGAGGAGCTTGCAGGTCGCGGGCGGCTGGGTGATCGCCCCCTTGTTCGCGGCGGGGTAGAGGATCGGGATCGCCTTGGCGGAGGCCCATGCCTGGTCGTCGCCCAAGCCTGTGATTTGGATCGGCTTGGGGGCTCGCTTGGCGGCGAGGGTCACGGGCGTCGGCCAATCGAGGGCGGCGTGGGCCTGGCGGAGCTGGCCGTTCAAGTAGCCGCGGGCTTCGTTGAGCTGGCCCGCGGTGGCGGGCTGGGAGCCGCGGAGCATGAGCAGGCGCGGGGCCCAGGTCTCGGAGCGGGTGTGGTTGACGACCTCGCGGACCTTGTCGGGCGCGGCCGCGGCGACGGTCTTGTCCCAGTCGGCCATGAGGGCGGCGTCGGCGGCGGTGGGGGGGACGACCGGGTCGGGCGCGGGCTTGTGCGAGGCGCAGCAGGCGAGGGCGCTTGTGAGCAGGAGGAGCGATGCGACGCGGAAGGCACGGAGGAGGTTCGTCACGATGAGGGGCGCTCCAAGGACGAGGGGACGGAACGAGGGAAGGTCGAAGGGGATTTTAACGAGTCGGAGTCGAGCACAACGTCGAGCGCCGATGTTGAGCACCAACAAAGCCCAGGCACTGCGGTGCCTGGGACTCCGTGATTCCCGTTCGAGCGTGGATGTGAAGGGGATTGAGCGCACTAAAAAGCCCAGGCACGCAGGGCCTGGGCTTTGGGGTTCTTCGTGGAATCGAGAGGATCGTCGTCCGCGCTCAGATCTTCGACAGCACCAACGACACGTTGTGCCCGCCGAAGCCGAAGGAGTTGCTCATTGCGACGTTGACCTTCTTCTCGCGGGCGACGTTGGGGACGAAGTCCAGGTCGCAGTCCTCGCTGGGGTTGTCGAGGTTGATCGTCGGGGGGATCTTGCCGGTCTCGATGCTCTTCGCGGCGATGATCGCCTCGATGCCGCCCGAGGCGCCCAGCAGGTGCCCGGTCATGCTCTTGGTCGAGCTGATGGGGACCTTGTAGGCCTGCTCGCCGAAGAGGCGCTTGACCGCGCGGGTCTCGGCGGCGTCGCCCAGGGGCGTGCTCGTCCCGTGGGCGTTGATGTAGTCGATCTGCGTGGTGTTGAGCCCCGCGTCGCGGAGGGAGGACTCCATGGCGTAGGCGGCGCCGCGCCCCTGCTCGTCCGGGGCGGTGATGTGCGAGCCGTCGGCCGACTGGCCGTAGCCCACCACCTCGGCGTAGATCCGGGCCCCACGCTTCTTGGCCCGCTCGTACTCCTCGAGGACGACGATGCCCGAGCCCTCGGAGAGGATGAACCCGTCGCGGTCCTTGTCGAACGGGCGCGACGCCTTGGCCGGCGCGTCGTTCCGCTCGGAGAGGGCGCGGAGGGCGATGAAGCAGGCGAGGCCCAGGGGCGTCAGGGCGGCCTCGGACCCGCCGGTGATCATCACGTCGGCCTGGTTGAACTTGATGGAGTTGGCGGCCTCGCCGATGGCGTGGGCCGCGCTGGCGCAGGCGGTGGCGATGGCGGAGTTGGGCCCGTGGATGTGGTAGTGGATCGAGATGTTGCCCGACCCGGCGTTGCACATCAGCTTGGGGACCATGAACGGGCTGACCCGGCTCGGCCCCTTCTCCAGGAGCTTCTGGTGCCCCTCGGCGAACTCCTCGATGCCGCCCACGCCCGAGCCCACGATCGCCCCGCAGCGCCAGGGGTCCTCCTTGGAGAAGTCGATCCCGGCGTCCTTGACGGCGTCGATGGCGGCGTTGAGGGCGAACTGGGCGAAGCGGTCGAGGCGCTTGGCGTCGCGCTTGTCGATGTTGGGCCCGCCGGTCCAGTTGGGGACCTCCCCGCCGAACTTGGTGGAGTAGGCGGCAGTGTCGAAGCGGGTGATCGATGAGATCCCGCTCTTGCCCTTGAGCAAGTCCTCCCACACCTGGGGGACGGACAACCCCAGGCTGGTGACCCACCCGAGGCCTGTGACGACGACGCGGCGTTTTTCCATGAAGACGGTCTCGCGGGCGGGCGGCGCCCCCGGACCGCATCGTGTGAACACGCGGGCCGGGAGGCGCGCCGACTACTGAAGGAAGGCGGAGGAAGGCGGGTGGACGGCCCAGCGAAGCATGATGGCGCCGGGCCCGGCGCTGTTCCCCAGCGCCGCTCAGCTCTGCTGGGGCTTGGACTTGATGTGCTCGACGATGAAGTCGATCGCCTGGCCGACGGTCTGGATCTTCTCCGCCTGCTCGTCGGGGATCGAGGTCTCGAACTCGTCCTCGAACTCCATGATGAGCTCGACGGTGTCGAGGCTGTCGGCGTTGAGGTCGTTGACGAAGTGGGTGTCGCGGTTGATCTCACCCTTGTCGACGCCCATCTGCTCGGCGACGATGGCGATCACCTTCTCTTGAACTTCCGTCTTTTCTTTATCATCCATTGACGACTTCTCCATAGATGCGGCCGGTCCATTCGCCTATTTCGCCTGTTTAGGCTAGTCGAACAAGGACGGCGGCGGGTGAGTTGGCCGGACCGAATACCGGCAGAATATAGCGTCCGCGTCCACCCCTGCCAAGCCGATGGAGCCTTCGCCCCCAAACGACTCCCCGATCCGCCCGGCAGGGGCCTTTCTCCCGTTCCCCGCGACACGCCGCGGTGAACCTCGCCCCGCCGGTGGACCCGGACGGCGGGGCGGTTCGCCTCAATGCTCCGCCTCAATACATGGTCATCCCGCCGTCCACGGCGAGGACTTGCCCGGTGGTGTAGCTGGCCTCCTCCGACGCGAAGTAGGCCACCGCCCCGGCGATCTCCGCCGCGCTGCCCATGCGCTTGAGCGGTGTCGCCGCGACGGCGTAGTCCTTCACCTGCTGGGGCAGCACGCCGGTCATGTCGGTCTCGATGAAGCCGGGCGCCACCACGTTCGCGGTGATGTTCTTCGCGGCCATCTCCTTGGCGATGCTCTTGGTCAGCCCGACCAGGCCCGCCTTGGCGGTGGCGTAGTTGGACTGCCCCGCGTTGCCCACCAGGCCCGAGACCGAGCCGATGTTGATGATCCGGCCCCACTTGTTCCGCATCATCGGCCGCAGGGCGGTGCGGCAGGCGACGAAGGCGCTCTTCAGGTTGACGCGGATGACCTCGTCGAACTGCTCGTCGGTCATGCGGAGGATCAGCCCGTCGCGGGTGATGCCGGCGTTGTTGACCAGGATGTCGAGCCGGCCCTGGGCGGTGGCGACGTCGTCGACGAGCTTCTCGACCGCGGCGGTGTCGGAGATGTCGCAGGCGTGGACGGAGGCCTTGCCGCCGGCGTCGAGGATCGACTTCTCGACCTCGGCGAGCTTGGCGGCGTCGCGGGCGACGAGCACGACGTGGCGGCCCTGCCGCGCGAGCGACTGGGCGATGGCGGCGCCGATGCCGCGGGAGGCCCCGGTCACCAGGGCGACGCGAACGGGAATGGCTTGGGTCATATTTCCACCGAGGGAGGGGGGGTGAACGAGGAGGGGCCCCGACGGGTGCCGGCGTTCGTCATGGAGATCGCCGACATCGCGGAGCGGGAGAAGAGCATGACTTGGTCGACCAGGGCGACGACGAAGCCCAGGAGCGTGCCGAGCAGCAGGCCGGCGGCGGCGCCGATCGCGGCCCCGCGGGTCAGGACGTTGCGCGGGACGCCGAAGGCCGACTCGGGCGCGAGGGCGACCGGATCGGCGGGGTGCGTCGCGGAGAGCGCGTTTCGGCCGGAAGTGGCGGGGGTCCCCGGGCCGAGGTCGACGTCGAGCACCGCGACGATGGTCGCGGGCACGGCGAAGGCGACCAATCCGCCCACGGAGCCGCCGAGCACCCCGCAGGCGAGCGTGACGGCGACGAGGATGAAGATCAGCCGGGCGATCCTCATGGGGCCGAGGGCTCCGCGAAGTTCTCGACCTTCACGTTGCGGTCGATCCGGCGCATCAGGCCCGAGAGGACCTTGTTGGGCGCGAGCTCGACGAAGCGGGTGGCCCCGCCGGGCGGATGCAGGAGCAGGTGCTTGACGCAGTCGGACCAGCGGACGGGCTTGGTGAGCTGGTCGACGAGGCGCTTCTTGATCGAGCCGACGTCGCCCGCGTCGTGCGGGTGGGCGGTGACGTTGGAGAGCACCGTCAGCCGCGGGGTGTTCCAGTTGGCCTTGTCGAGCGCTGCCGCGAGGCGGTCGGCGGCGGGCTGCATCAGCGGCGAGTGGAACGCCCCGGCGACCTTGAGCGCCGTGGCCTTGAGCCCCGCCTTCTCGGCCATCTGCAGCGAGCGCTCGCAGGCGGCGAGGCTGCCGGAGATCACCACCTGCCCGGGGCAGTTGAAGTTCGCGGGCACCAGCACCTCGCCCGGGCGGGCGACGGCGTCGGCGAGGACGTCGGCGCAGAGCTTCTGCGACTGGGCCTCGTCGGCGCCGATGAGGGCGACCATCCCGCTGGGCGAGGCGACCGCGGCCTCCTGCATCGCCTCGCCGCGCAGGCGAACCAGGTTGAGCCCGGTGACGAAGTCGAACGCGCCGGCGAGATGCAGCGCGGTGAACTCCCCGAGGCTAAGCCCCGCGGTGGCGGCCACGGGGCCGACGACGCCCGCGTGGGCCAGCGCCTGGTAGCAGGCGACGGAGGTGACGTAGATCGCCAGCTGCGCCATGTCGGTGCCGTTGAGCTTCTCCTCGGGCCCCTCGAAGCAGAGCTTGCTCAGGGGAAAGCCCAAGGCGATCTCAAAGCCTCCAGAGGCTCGATGACCAAGTGAGCCCGCCGCCCCAGGCGACGAAGAGCACCAACTCGCCCTGCTTGAGCCGCCCCGCCGAGCGCAGCTCGTGCAGGCAGATCGGGACGCTCGCGGCGGAAGTGTTCCCGTAGCGGTCAATATTGATGTAGAGCTTCTCGGGAGGCAAGCCCAGCCGCTCGCGGGCCGACTCGAGGATGCGGGCGTTGGATTGGTGCGGGATGATCGCCGCGAGGTCGCTGGCCTTGAGCCCGTGGGCGTTGAGGGCGTCGTCGATGGTCTTCTCGAGCGTGTGGACGGCGAACTTGTAGACCTCGCGCCCGTTCATCTGCAGGGTGTTGTAGGCCCCGCTGAACTCGGCCTTGGGCGGGATGTCGCTCTCCTCGCGCGGGACGTAGAGCTCCTGCCACCCGTCGCCGTTGCTCGCCATCGTCTGGTAGAGCAGGCCCTGCTGGTCGTCGTCGGAGGCGGTGAGGATCGCGGCCCCAGCACCGTCGCCGAAGAGCACGCAGGTCCGGCGGTCCTTCCAGTCGACCAGACGCGTGAGGACCTCCGCCCCCACGACCGCGACGGTCTTGTAGAAGCCCGATTCGATCAGCCCCGCGGCCATGTTCATCCCGTAGACGAACCCGCTGCAGGCGGCGCTGATGTCGACCGCGCCGGCGGGCACCGCGCCCAGGTCGGCCACCACGCGGGCGGCGCTCGAGGGGCAGACCATCTCGGGCGTGAGCGTGCCGACGATGAGGAAATCGAGTTGCTTGGGCTCCATCCCGGCCTCGCCCAGCGCCTGGCGCACGGCGGCGGTCGAGAGCGTGCGGACGTCCTCGCCCTTCGCGGCGGCGTGGCGCTGGCGGATGCCGGTGCGCTGCGTGATCCACTCGTCGCTGGTGTCGACGCGGGTCGCGAGCTCCTGGTTGGTCAGGACCTTGGCGGGGACAGCCATGCCGGTGCCGGCGAGCCGGACTCCGGCCGGGCGACCGACCTTGCGGCGCCCGGTGACGCTGGTGGCAGCCGTCATGCCGCGTCCTCGGTGATGGGCTGGGATTGGGCGAGCGCCTCGATGATCGCGGCGTTGACGCCCAGACGGGCGTACTGCATCGAGTTGCGCACCGCGGCGACGATCGTGCGGGCCTCGCTCGAGCCGTGGCACTTGAAGAAGATGCCGTTCGCGCCCAAGAGGGGGGCGCCGCCGTATTCGTGGTGGTCGTGCTTCTTGTAGATGCTCTTGACCACCGGCTCGAACTTCACCGCCAGGTCGGGGTCGATCTCGAAGATCTCGTGGGCGATCATCTTGAAGAGGCCCGTCGAGAGCCCCTCGGCCAGTTTGAGCACGACGTTGCCGGCGAAGCCCTCGGTGATCACCACGTCGGTCTTGCCGTCGAAGAGGTCGCGCCCCTCGACGTTGCCGACGAAGTTGAGCGTGGAGTCGGCCCGCATCAGCTTCGCCGCGTCCTTGATCAGCGGAGTGCCCTTGGCCTCCTCGCCGCCGAAGGAGAGCAGGGCGACGCGCGGGTTCTCCTTGCCGACGATCTTGCGGCAATAGACCGAGGCCATGTGGCCGTATTGGTAGAGGTGGTTGGGCTTGGGCTCGGGGTTGGCGCCGACGTCGCAGACGACGATCGGGCCGAAGAAGGTCGGGATGGTGACGGCGATGCCGGGGCGGATGACGCCCGGGAGGCGGCGCATCGCCATCTGGGCGGAGGCGACGCAGGCCCCGGTGTTGCCGGCGCTGATGATGATGTCGCAGCGCTTCTCGCCCGAGCGGTGCCCGCCGAGCCAGCCCATGCGGACCAGCGAGCTGTCGGCCTTTTCGCGCAGGGCGCTGACGGGCGACTCGGCCATGCCGATCACCTGCGTGGTCGGCTCGATGAGCAGCCGAGACTCCCCCTGCAGGCCCTTTTCGACGATCCCTTCGCGGATGATGGACTCATCCCCGATCAGGACCAGCCGATCGTCGGCCGAGAGGAGCTTGACCGCGTCGAGGCAACCCGCCAGGATCGCGTCCGGGGCGTGGTCGCCCCCCATGACGTCAATGCCGATGCGCACTGGCTCGTCCTTACTCGTCCTTGGACAGCGAGAGCTTCAGGCCGGGACGCACGTAGCCGCAGTCATTGCAGGCGCAGTGGGGCAGCTTGGCGGCGCCGCAGTTGGGGCAGCGGACCGAGCCGATGGGCTTCAGATGCTGATGCGAGCGGCGCATCTTGCTCTGCGAACGGGACTTTCTTTGGACCGGGTTCATGGCAAATCACCTTTTTCGCCCGCCCTTCGGGCAGGATTGAGTCCGTCAAGGCTACAAGGAACGGCCCGAATCGTCAAGAAAGCACGCATCGGGGTCGGGGCCTCAACCAACCAGAGCACCCAACTTCACATCCCGCTCCTCAGAGACGCCAGATGCCTCCCAAAGTGGTCCGCCAGCACCGCCTCGTGCGTCTTGGGGTTCGCGTCGAGGACCGCCTTCACCGCGGCGCCCAGGTCGGCGTTGGTCAGCACCGAGCCGAACGTGCAATGGAGGATCTGCCGGCCGGGGTTGGTGAAGCCCTTGCCCACCGCCACGCTGGTCCAGTCCTGCAGGTAGAGCCGCTCGAGGTCGGGGGTCTGGGCGACCTGGGCCGGGGCGGGGACTGCCGCGAGCGTGGCTGAGACGTGGTAGGTCGCCTTGTCGGTGTCGTACCGCCCGCGGGCGAAGTCGACGATCCGGCGGAACAAGGCCGCGTCGTGCCGGGCGACCACGCGCAGGGCCTCGAGGTAGCTCGTCCCCGCGGTCTTCACGTGGAACATCCCGCGGGTGATCCGCGCGAAGGCGGGGTAGATCGAGACCTTGTCCGAGCCCGAGTGCAGGCTCAGCTTGTAAGGCCCCAGGGCCCGCGCGATCGCCGCATGGTCGGCCAGCGAGCGCTCGAACGCGCCCAGGTTCCCCTTGTAGTCGACGCCTTTCTCGAAGTCGCCGATGTAGCGCGGGGCCAAGCTGACCAGCTTCATCTTCGCCTGCCGGCATTGGTCGGCGATGATGTAGTGCTCCGCCAGCGTCGTGGGCTGGGGCGTCTCGTCGACGCTCAGCTCGATCTCGTACGCCTGCCGGCCTTCGGGGCGCGACTTCATCACCTTGTCGATGTAGGCCGAGAGCTTGAGCGTGTGGGCGATCGCCCGCCCGTACTTCACCGCCGCCCGCTGCACCGCCTGGGCGTCCATCAAAATCGTCGGCCCGCCCTCGACGCGGATGGTCTTCCCGAGGTACTGCCCGATCCACGGCGTCTCGCCCTCGACGGCCTTGAACTTGGCCGCCAACGTCGCGGCGTCGTAGTTGTCCGCCTGCGCGTCGACGTGCTCGGAGGGGTCGATGGTGAAGAAGACGAAGCCCGCCGCCGCGGTGTAGTCGACGTCGGCCTCGTGCTTGAGATGGTCGGCGTCGGCGCCCCAGATCCCTTTATAGGAGGAGCGGGCGATCGCCTCGGTCGCCGCCGTCATCACCTGCGTGGGCGTGCGCTGCGTGCGCGTCATCTCGCGGATCGACTGCTGGGCGAAGATAGGCAGGATCGGCCCGCCCTTGGCGGCGAGGGCCGCGATGTGCCCGGGCGTCGCGGTGCCGAGGCGGTCGCCGAATCCGAAGCTGGGCTTGAGCCCGAGGGGGACGGGGAAAGCGGACATCAGGGGAGTCTCCGAGGCAAGATGCGGGAAAACGCGCGGAGCATCATAAACGAAGCCGCGGCGACGGGCGGGAAATGGTCAGCCGGGCACGCGCGGGGGGAGGGAGTTTGCCCCGTGCCACACCGCAGCCGAAGGCTGCTGTGTGCCGGTGAACATGCACGCGCAAAGGCTCTACTCTGCTGAAATCCTGCGATTGTGCGGCGGCTCGTCTGCCCCTCTCCCTTCGGGAGAGGGTGGCACGGATGTACTCATCCGTGACGGGTGAGGGCGTGGGTCGACAAAAAGCCCGGAAAATACGCTTGCGTCTGCTGTATTGGCTGGGAGCATCCGGTTGCCCACGCCCTCACCCGGCGGGAGTACCCGCCACCCTCTCCCGGAGGGAGAGGGGCTGATCGGCGTCGCACCTCTGATTTCAATGGGGCAGCATGATTCGCTAAGGACGCAGTTCGCCTCAACGCGCGGCAGGGTTCAGGCTCACCTCATGCAACATGACCCACCCGTCCACTCGCACATAGCAGCCTTCGGCTGCGATGTGGCACGTCCCCCGCATTTCCTTCTCTGCTTTCCACTCTCTCCCCTCGACTCTCTGCCCGCCCCTCACGTCTCCACCGCCACCTTCTTCTGCCACGCCATCGCCATCGACGAGTCGGTCGTGGGCCGGGGGATGTTCCCCCAATGCCCCGAGGGATCGGTCCCGCGGCAGATGATCGCGTTCTTGTTCCACCCCGCGGTCGAGCGCACGTCGCAGGCCGCGTAGCGGATCGTCAGCCCGCAACGCCTCCGGCTCGACAGGTTCGGGTCCGACCCGTGCACCAGCATGTCGGAGTGGAGCGAGATCTGCCCGGCCTTGAGGTCGATGTACTCCGGCGGATCGAACCGCTCGACGCCCAGCACCTTCTGGTGCAGCACGACCTTCTCGTCGGGCTTGGCGTTCTCGAAGGGCAGGTGCCCGTGCACGTGCGTCCCGGGGATGACCTTCATCGCGCCGTTGTCGGCGTCGGCGTCGTCGATCGCCAGCCAGGCGGTGACGGTGCGCGAGGGCGTCAAGGGCCAGTACGAGGCGTCTTGGTGCCAGGGCACGTGGCGCGGGTCGCCGGGCATCTTGCAGAAGTAGTGCGTGCCCCACGCCACGAAGTCGGGGCCGAGGATGTCCTGCACGAAGTCGAGGATCACCGGGTGGACGATGATGTCCCAGATGCTGGCGACCTGGGCCTGGTAGCCGTTGATGGAGTAGGCGTCGCGCCCGTCGTTGGCCCGCGCGATCTCGTCGAGCAGCGTGTCGAACCGGGCGCGGTTGAAGTCGGCCTGCTCGGGCGTGTAGATCGAGAGCGGCTTGACGTACCCGCGCACGTTGTAGTGGCGCACCTGCTCGCGCGTCAGCCGGCGGAGGTTCTCGCCCGAGGCGGGGAAGAAACGCAGCAGCCGCGGGTCGCCTTGTGGTTCAGCCATGACGGAGAAATCCAGGAGGAAAAGATCGAGAAAATCACGTCGAGGAGGACGCTAAAGTCCGTGAGACCCCCTTGAAAGTCAAGACGCGCCGCGCGCCGATCTGTTTCAAAAAACAAACACCCAAAGCCCAGGCGCTGCGGTGCCTGGGCTTTCAGATTTCATGGTCTTGTTAGCCGGACGCGCAAGCGACGGATGTTGGTTCGCTTGAGATGACCGACATCGCCTGATGCTCGCGGAAAAACCAAGCAAACCTCCGTCGCTTGCGCTTCCGGCAAACAAACCCCATCACCCCAACCTCGATTCCCGCGCCAACCAACACCCGTCGCCGTTACGATTGAACCATGATGCAAAGGCTCCTCACCTTCGCAGCCGCCGTGTCGATGCTGATCGCCGTCGCGGCGTTGGTGGGCTGGGTGGCCACTGCATTTTGGTCGTTCAGTGTCTTGCAGATCGGGCCAAGAAATACCATTCACGCCAACCTCGTGGCGGGCGGGGTCTCATTGGGCGTCGAGTGGGAGACCATGACCGGAATGACCGCGTGGGAAGAACCGCATTTGCAGGTCTCTCCGCCCAGGAGTTTCAACTCGATAGCGGATCCCAACTACGACGATGTCCGCAGCGAGATCATTTTCATTCGCCGGGGTTTCGTCGTGCATCTCAATCGGACGGACCACTACGCGGTCGTCATGCTCCCGTGCTGGTTCATCATCCTTCTCTCGATCCCGCTGCCGGCCCTGTGGGTCCGCGCTCGTCGCGTCCGCCGCCGCTCGCTCGTGGGCTGCTGCAAGGCCTGTGGCTACGACCTCCGCGGCAGCCCGCCGGGGGGCGACTGCCCGGAATGCGGGGCGAAGAGGGCTGCGGAGGCGGGGACTGTGCTGGACGCCAAGGCTCCTTAGATGAAACGCAGGCTCTTCAACTTCGCCGCCACGCTGTCGCTCCTCATCGCCCTCGCGGCGGCGGTGGGGTGGGTGACGAGTTGTTTCATGGGGGGCGGCGTCGGCGTCCATTTCAGGGTGCCGACGCGTGGGATGGTCTTCTTGACTCTCGGCACCTCGGGCCTGCGGGTGTTGACCTACCAGCCGGGCGTGGATTTTGGGCCGACCATGAGGGGATTTGGATTCGATGGCTTTGACGATAGGCAGGTCGGGCCTGATCCTTGCTTCGACGAATTCATGTTCCCTGAGCCGGGGGCAATCATCTTGAATCAAGCCTTGGGCCTGATCATCCTGCCTCACGGAGTTGGGTTGCTCCTCGATAGGGTCATTCTCATCCCCTGCTGGCTCATCCTGTTGTTGTTCCTGCCGCTCCCGTTGCTTTGTGCTCGCGGGTGGCGTGGCCGCCGGCGCGCAATCGCCTCGGGCTGCTGCACGTCGTGCGGCTACGACCTCCGCGGCAGCCCGCCGGAGGGCGACTGCCCGGAGTGCGGGGCGAAGAGGGCGGCGGAGGCGCTGAAAGGCGAGTCTTGTTAGCCGGACGCGCAAGCGACGGCGAGGACCGTCCGGTCAACCGAGAACGCAACGTCACGCCGGACGCCCAACGGCGTCGCTTGCGCGTCCGGCTAACGGGAGGCGTCAACCAATCACCTCGATCGCCGTGCGTGCCGAGCGCTGCCATAGGTACGATTGCGGCGTGAAACGCTGGCTCTTCACCCTCGCAGCCTTCCTCTCCCTGCTCCTCGCCCTTGCCACGGCGGCCGCGTGGGCGACAAGCCTGTTCTTGACGGCGTCTGTCGTCGTCAATGTGCCGCGGTTCGAAGATTCCGGCGTGGGGCTGTGCGCCGGCTGTGTGGGCGTATTCGCAAATACGTCCCCTGGCGCCGATGCGTGGGGCTATCGTGGGATTGTTCTCAAGCCCGCCGCGAACTTCAGGGATTTCGAGTCCGAACGAAACTTCCAAGCGCAACACGGGTTTTCCGGGGGCGGATTTTTCGTGACGCGAAGCGAACATCTGGGCCGTAGCGGGGTTGACGTCATCGTTCCGTGCTGGTTCCTCCTCCTTGCGGCGCTGCCTCTGCCCATCCTCTGGCTGCGCGCTTGGCTCCGACGCCGATCGATAGGCCCGGGCTGCTGCCCCTCCTGCGGCTACGACCTCCGCGGCAGCCCTGCAGGTGGCGACTGCCCCGAGTGCGGGGCGAAGCGGGCGGCGGAGACGGAGTCGGCACACGAGGCCAAGGCTCCGGGATGAAGCGCCGCCTCTACAAGTTCGCTTGCATGTTTTCACTCGCCATCGCCCTCGCGTCGGCGTTGGGGTGGGTCGCGAGTCATTTCATGAGGGCAGAAGTCCGTGTCCATGTCAGGGGACCATCGCAAGGAATGGCCTCATCAAGTCTCGGCACCTCGGGGCTGCGTTTGGTGGTATGGCAACCGAATGTGATTTTTGAGCCGCCCATCAAGCGGCTCCGCTTCAGCTGCTTCATGGATGGACGAGTCGGGTCCGATCCCTACTTGGACGAAATCGATGTCATTGAGCTTGTGAACGAGGCTATCGTTTGGAAGCCGTCTCGTGGCCTGGTCGTCTTGCCTCTCGGAACGGGGACCACCATCCGGAGCTTCGTGCTTGTCCCCTGTTGGCTCGTCTTGCTGTTGTCTTTGCCGCTCCCGTTGATCTGGGCTCGCGGCCTCTGGACCCGCCGGCGCGCGATCGCCTCGGGCTGCTGCACGTCGTGCGGTTACGACCTCCGCGGCAGCCCGCCGGAGGGCGACTGCCCGGAGTGCGGGGCGACGAGGCCGGCGGGGGTGGAATCGCCATTGGCCACCAAGGGCCCGTCATGAAGCGGTCGATTTTCAACTTCGCGGCCCTGGCATCGCTGCTCATTGGCCTCGCGGCGGCGGTGGGGTGGGCAGTGAGCGTCCAGCACTCGGTGTTCATCCATTTCTGCACGCCCAAGACCGATGTCTTGGCATTCGGGTGCGCAGCGGGCGGATTGGCCATGGAGATTGGATGGGCGTCGCCGGAGGATGACCCCCATGGTTACGGGCTTCCGGAGATACGCATCGATGAAGGCCTGTTCGTTGAAGTCTTCGGAGGCCAGCTCGATTATTACAAGGGGCACGCATTGATCTGTTCCGCCGGCTTCATCATCACGCCTGGGCTCGGCGGCGACGGCACGTTTCTGATGGTTCCGTTCTGGTTCGTCATTCTCGCGTCGCTGCCCATGCCGATTGCTTGGTTCCGCGCGTGGCGCCGACGCCGGAGATTCGGCCCGGGCTGCTGCCCCGCCTGCGGCTACGACCTGCGCGGCAGCCCGCCGGGGGGAGACTGCCCGGAGTGCGGGGCGACGGCCGGCAATGCGACGAGCGTGTCCGCGTATTCCAAGGGCGCGCCATGAGACGGATGCTCTTCAACCTCGCCGCGGCCATGTCTCTGTTCGTCGTCGTTGTCGCGGCGACGGGATGGGTCGCCAGTTGTTTCACAGGCGTGGGCGTGGTTTGGAGAGGGCTCGGGCACCATGACGTGAAGTTGTTCCTAGTCGCCGGAGGAGCCTTTGTGGGGTTCGATTCAGGGGACGCCTTCGGCCCAACGTCGAGCGAGTTCTTGTTTTTCATGGAGCCGCCGGTGAGTCGTCGCGAGATCATGGCGTACTGGGGGTTCATGACGCCTCCGTGGGTCCAATCGCTTGGTTTTCTGCATGTCCACAGGGATGGCGGGCCGAAGTTCCTGGCCTTGATTCCATGCTGGTTCCTCATCCTGTTGTCGATCCCGCTGCCGGTGCTGTGGGTGCGTGATTTCCGCCGCCGCCGCGCGCTCGTCAGCTGCTGCACGTCGTGCGGCTACGACCTGCGCGGCAGCCCGGCGGAGGGCGACTGCCCAGAGTGCGGGGCGAAGCGGCCAGTGGGCTTGGCAGTCGGCGAGAAAACGGTCCGCGAGTGATGGCGGCGCGCGGGTCGGACACTTGCGCGTAGGGCGATTCCTCAAGCCGAAATCGGCCTTGTGGATGTTTGATTCACGCCTGAATCAAAAGTCGTTTTTTAGCATCGCCATGCATTGTCTCGGCAGGGCGGAGAAACGCATATAAAATATAAATCATTATATAATAATTATTTACACGGCTACACCATGGCCTTTGATTCACCATGATCCCCAGACGTGAGTTTGATTCTGATTCAGAATCAAGAATCAAGATGGGGATAACTCCCGCCCGCGACGGCGCGTGATCCCACGGCAAACGTAAGTGCGATCGCTTCCTCGCGATCGAACGTCAGCCCTCGCCTCCGCCCGCGCTGGACACCCATCCCCCTTTGGTTACTCTTCATGCCCCCGGCCCCGCGGCGCTTGTGCCCGCGGCCGGCGCTCGCCTCGAGCACCAACCCGAATTCCCCCGGAATTCCCCCGCCTTTTTACCCTCTGAGGATCCTCTCCCATGTCCAACCCGATCGCCTGGGGCATCATCGGCGCCGGCGGCATCGCCCGCACCTTCGCCAAGGGCCTCGCCCACTCCAAGACCGGCAAGTTCGTCGCCATCGGCTCGCGCACGCAGGAGTCGGCCGACAAGTTCGGCAAGGAGTTCAACCTCCCCCAGTCCGGCTGCCACGGCTCGTACGAGGCCCTGCTCGCCGACAAGTCGGTCGAGGCGGTCTACATCGCCACGCCGCACCCGATGCACGCCGAGTGGGCGATCAAGGCCGCCCAGGCCGGCAAGCACATCCTGTGCGAGAAGCCCATCGGCATGAACCAGTTCGAGACGCAGGCGATCATCGAGGCCGCCCGCCGGCACGACGTCTTCCTCATGGAGGCGTTCATGTACCGCTGCAGCCCGCTGATCGGCAAGCTCGTCGAGCTGCTCCGCAACAAGGCCATCGGCGACATCCGCATCATCCAAGCGACCTTCAGCTTCCACGCCGGCTACAACCCCACCAGCCGCATCTGGGCGAACGAACTGGGCGGCGGCGGCATCCTTGACGTCGGCTGCTATGCAGTCTCCTTCTCGCGCATGGTCGCGGGCATCGCCTTGGGCCTTGAGGGCTCGGCCGAGCCGATCTCCGTCTCGGGCGCGGGCAGGCTCGCCCCCACCGGCGCGGACGACTACGCCGTGGGCATCCTCAAGTTCCCCGGCGACATCGTCGCCCAGGTCGCCACCGGCGTGGGCGTCAACCAGGACAACTCCGCCCGCATCTACGGCACGGGCGGCAACATCGTCGTCCCCTGGCCCTGGATCCCCGCGAAGGAGGGCGGCAAGACCGTCATCAACCTCAACGTCAACGGCAAGCCCGCCGAGGTCATCGAGGTCGACACCACCGACTGGCTCTACGCCCTCGAGGCCGACATGGTCGGGCGCAACATCGCCCGCCGGCAGGGCGTCTTCCCCGCCATGACCTGGGACGACTCGCTGGGCAACATGCGCACGCTCGACCAGTGGCGCAGCTCCATCGGGCTGCTCTACGACATCGAGAAGCCCGACGCCAAGCGAGGCCCGCTCTCGGGCCAGCCTCTGAAGCTCCGCCCGAACAACAAGATGAAGTACGGCAAGATCGCCCACCTCGACAAGAAGGTCTCGCGCCTCGTCCTGGGCGTCGACAACCAGACCTTCATGCCCCACGCCGACGTGATGTTCGACGACTACTTCGAGCGCGGCGGGAACACGTTCGACACCGCCCACATCTACGGCCCCAACAACGAGGGCAACCTCGGCCGGTGGGTCGAGAAACGCGGCGTGCGCGAGCAGGTGGTCATCCTCGACAAGGGCGCCCACACGCCGTTCTGCAACCCCAAGGACCTGGTCACGCAGCACAAGGAGAGCCTCGAGCGCCTGCGGACCAACTACGTCGACATCTACATGATGCACCGCGACAACCCCGAGATCCCCGTCGGCGAGTTCATCGACGTGCTCAACGAGCTGGTGAAGAAGGGCAGCATCAAGGCCTTCGGCGGCTCGAACTGGGCGACCTCGCGCATCGAGGCCGGCAACGAGTACGCCAAGAAGAAGGGGCTGCAGGGCTTCTCCGCCGCCAGCAACAACTTCAGCCTCGCGCGGATGATTGATGCCGTCTGGGCCGGGTGCATCGCCTCGTCCGACCCCGCCAGCCGGGCGTGGCACACCAAGAGCCAGCTCCCGCTGATGCCTTGGTCCAGCCAGGCCCGCGGGTTCTTCACCGACCGCGCCGGCCCGGACAAGAAGTCCGACGGCGAGCTGGTGCGCTGCTGGTACAGCGAGGACAACTTCCGCCGCCGCGACCGCGCCATCGAGCTGGCGAAGAAGAAGAACGTCCTGCCGATCAACATCGCCCTGGCCTACGTGCTCTGCCAGCCGTTCCCGACCTTCCCGCTGGTCGGCCCGCGCACGCTTGAGGAGACGCGGACGACTTGGCCCGCGCTCGACGTGGAGCTGACCGCCGACGAGGTGAAGTGGCTGAACCTCGAGTCCTGAGATCGCGGGCGAGTGGCTCGTGAGCGGGTCAACCGCGCCACGAACCACAAATCACGAATGAACCCCCAAAGCCCAGGCACTGCGTGCCTGGGTTTTTCTTGCGCTCCGATCGTCGTGCCTGCGCCGTGTTGCGCCTGTGCTTTTCGCGCGTGCGGCGCGAGTATCATGGTCTTGGTCGACGCGCTCGCGCCGTGAAGTCCATGTCACTTGGAAATCGCAGATGAAAAGCTCTCGTCTCCATCGCTCCACCTTGCTGCTGACGATCGCCTCCCTCCTGTCCCTCGCCCCCGCCGCCCGCGCCGAATCGCTCATCGACGAGCGCTTCGAGAAGCCGGAGCTCGACAAGGCCTGGGTCGTGACCAAGGAGAAGCTCGGGTCGAAGGGCGTCGCCGCCTTCGCGATCAAGGACGGCAAGCTCAACGTCTCCAAGCTCACCTACGTCGAGGCCGATCCGTCCGGCGACATCTATCCGACCCTCGCCCTCTCGCGCAAGCTGCCAAAGCCCATCGCCGGCGACTTCGACTCCCAACTCACGGTCGGGTGGTCCTCGAAGGGCGCGCCCAACGAGTTCGACCCGATCCAATACATCCGCCTGCGCCTGCTCGACGACGAGGGCAAGGAGATCGTCGCGGCCGGTTACTACGACGGGCACATCGGCGGCCCCGGCCGGCGCGAGGCGCGGATCGGCGCGGCCGTGAAAACCGACGAACTGCCCACCCAGCCCTTCGAAGGCGAGGGCGTCGTCTCCGTGCGCCGCCGGGGCGAGAAGGTCGTCGTCTTCTGGAACGACCTCGAGCTCAGCAGCGGCTCCTCGGCGAAGGCCGTCGTGAAGGTCGAGATCCAGGCCCAGGGCTACTGGTACGGCACGGAGAAGCGGAACCTCTTCAACAACGTCTGGGCGGGGCGGATGTCGTTCGAGACGCCATGAGCCGCGGCTCTGGGGTCTCCGGGGGGCTTTCCGCCCGCCATCCTTGGCGGTATGCTTAAGCTGTAGCGGCTGTGGACCTTAGGTCGCCGACCCGCAGGCCTTGGAAAGGACTCTCCCTTTGCGCCGAACCCTTCCCGTCGCCGTCTGCCTGGCCTTCTCCCTTTCGCCCCTCGTCGGCTGCTCCGACAGGCAGTCGGCCGAGCAGGCCAAGACCCACGGCCAGTTCGTGAAGGCCCTGAACGGTTTCCAGGCGGCGCAGGACGGTTTCGTTCCCAAGGGCGAGGACGCGCCCAACGGCGACGGCCAGCCCACGGTCGACCTCCAGGCCTACCGCACCAAGGCGTTGCTGCAGGCCGCCAAATCGCTTGAGGCGACCATCGGCTCCGCCTCCGAATCCGACAAGCTCCAGGCCCGCCGCCTGGTCGCCGACGCCTACGCGACCGCCGCGGACCAGGTCGCCCGCGCGGCCATGTCCGATTGGGTCGACATCTCCCGCCAGTCGGCCAGCCTCGTCAACAAGACGCTCCTGATCGACCGCGACGACGCCCGCTCCAAGGCCTTCGACATCGACGATTCCCCGCTGGTCGCCAAGCTCAAGGAGCAGCAGCAGGAGGCCCAGACGGCGATCGTCGGCTTCGAGAAGGAGGCCTCGGGCCTGGTCGCGCGCGGCAACGAGCTCACGAAGTCGATCGAGAAGGCCCGCGCCGAGAGCGACGCGGCGGTGGGGCAGATCTCCAAGCTGCGCAGCGAGGCGTTCGTGAAGGACAGCAAGGCGCAGGACGCGCTCTACGGCAAGGCCTCGGGCCTCGAGGGCGCCGCGGCGACGACCCGCGCGGTCGCCCAGAAGCTCACCGCCGAGCTCGACGTCGTGCAGGGCGAGTTGGCGGTGGTCAAGCAGCAGCTCGAGCTGCGCAAGAGCAACGTCACTTCGCTGCAGGACCAGATCGCCGGCGTCGAGCAGCGGCAGAAGAAGAACCACGACGAGCGCGACTCCGCGGCCAACCAGAAGGAGAAGGCCGTCTCGGAGCTCAAGGAGTCGCTGGTCAAGATCGCCGCGGACTACGACAAGCTTGTCGACGCCAAGCTGGCCCAGGCGGGCGAGTACGCCGACAAGTCGATCAAGGCCTTGGCCGACGGCGTGAGCCAGGCCCGCGGCGCCGACAAGAAGGCCTACCAGCTCGACCTGCTCAGCAAGCACGCGGTGCGGGCGAGCGTCTACACGCAGCACCTCACGGCCGCGGCGGGCTACGGCAAGACGCTGGGCATGCTGGCCAAGGAGCTCAAGCGCGTGATGCCCTCGGAGACGAGCTTCTCCGACGCCCAGCAGAAGGCGGCCGACTCGGCGGGCAAGCTGGCGATCTCCGCCCGCGAGGCCGTCGGGCAGGGCTCGGGCCTCGCGACCGAGCTCAAGACGGGCGGCGAGGACGCGAACGTCGACGCGATCTTCCAGTCGCTGCAGGGCTACGCCCACAACGTCGATGAAGCGACGGGCGTGGCGACGCCGACCCCGGCCGATTCAAA
This sequence comes from Planctomycetota bacterium, assembly GCA_026386955.1. GTDB lineage: Bacteria > Planctomycetota > Phycisphaerae > Phycisphaerales > Phycisphaeraceae > JAPLMQ01. The sequence continues at coordinate 20,875 of JAPLMQ010000163.1, read as the reverse complement.
CTCCTGAGCGAAGACTCGCATTTGTAGGGTGGCGTAGAGCGGTACTCCGCGAAACCCACCGGCGCGATGCGTGTGGCCGTGCGTCCCCGAAACAACCAGCGTGCCCCGCGTTTTGTTGGCCGGACGCGCAAGCGACGGATGTTCGCGTGTCGTCGGAACCCGCAAGGCCTGGTGCCACATGTCATCGTACTCGTGACATGTGCCGGTCCACGGCTGGCTCAGTTTGCCTCGACGATCCCGCCCCTCCACCCCGGAAACTGCGGAATTCAAGGGAATGTCGGCGCCTTGGGTGGTCGTGAATCGCACGGCCTCCCAAGACACATGTCACGAATACGATGACATGTGGCACCCGAAAAGATGCCGATCCGTCGCTTGCGAGTTCGCCGACAATTCCGCATCGTCCTGCCGCTTCAATCATCCTTCTCCGCCCGTGTCGCCTGCCGCACCTCGATCGGCCAGCGCGTCGCGCACGCGGGCCCCTGCATACAGCGAGGCCGGCCGATGCGGCACTCGCTCACGCCGGGCAAGACGTACCCGCCCACGAGCGTCACCTCGGCCGCAGCGGCAGGGGCGATGCCCAGCACGTCAACCAAGGCTGCCTGCGACTCCTCCCCCCGCATCGCGACGGGCAACGCCGCGGTCGGCGATCGCCAGCAGCGCTCCAGCCGCAGCAGCCCGCGCTCGACGGTGAAGTTCGTGTATCGCTCGAGCAGGAACTCTTCACCCGTGGTCTCGCCCTCTTGCCGTGGCTCGTCGCTGACTTGGCCGGCGAGCGCCAGCCTCGGCCGATCCATGAAGGATTTGCTGCCGGGCAAGGCCACGCCGCAGTCGAGCGTGCCTCGCGACGCGTCGAATTGCAGTGATGTCGTCCCGAACCGCACCGGCTTGCCGAAGCGGCGATCACCCACCGCCCCCTCCAGCGCCTCCGGACAGACCTGCGCCAGCAGCAGCACGCCCGGCTCACCCGCGTGGCGCACGCAGAGCCCGATCTCGAAGATCGTCCGGCCCACCCACGGGCTGCCGGCCCGCTCCGTCATCCGGCCCTCGAGCCCCGAGCGCACGCGGACGACGGTGTAGGCGAGCACGCGGGCGACGGCCCGCGCCGATTCCCGTTCCGAGTCCTGCGGCGCATCGCCGTGGCGATCCGCGTCGAGTTCCAGGCGGGGATCGATCCGCAGCGCCGCCGCGGGTAGGTCGAAGTGAAACGCCGCGACGTCGGCCTGGTCGACGACCGTGAAGGGGCCGCCCTCGGTGGCCTCGAGCCGCTGCAGGGCGGCCTCGGCGCGGGTGCGTTTGGATTGAATCAAAGGTGCCATGGCCGGCTCCAAGCCCGAGGGTCCGGGGGCCCGGGGGGCCCCGGGGGCGAAGTCACGAGGCGATGCCCAGCAGCCGCCGGACCTTCCCGCCCAGCGAGACGAACCGGATCACCGCCTTGGTGGGCAGGACACGGATCTGGTCGTACCAGTTGCTGATCGCCTCGAAGAAGCCCAGCAGCTCCGCCAGCCGCTCGCGCGTCAGCCGGTCCTCGGGCTCGGCCCGCTCGGCCTCGGCGACGCACTCGCGCAGGAGGGCGATGGTGGGGTCGATCTCGCGCCGCTTGCGCTCGGTGAGCACGATCTGGAACATCTCCCAGACGTCGCGCATCGACTCGAAGTGGTCCCGCCGGTCGCCCAGCACGTGGACGGGGCGGATGATGCCCCAGCCCTGCAGCTCGCGCAGGCTGGTCGAGACGTTCGACCGCGCGACGCGGAGGGTCTGGGCGATCTCCTCGGCGTTGAGCGGGCGGGGGGAGACGTAGAGCAGGGCGTGGATCTGCGCGACGGTGCGGTTGATGCCCCAGCTCGCGCCCATCTCGCCCCAGTGCAGCACGAACTTCTCGACGGCGGGGGAGAGCGTCATGGCCAGCTCCGGCTGGAAGGTCAGTCATTTCTGTTAGGACTGAAATAAGTGTACGACCGGAAGCGGGCGGGGTCAAGGGAAATGCGAAGGTCCGCGCGGAGAAGCGTCATCTTGTAGGGTGGGTTGAGCGGTACCCCGCGAAGCCCACCGGCGCGGCGTGTGTGGCCGTGGGGCGTCACAATCATCGGCGCGAGCTCCGCCGATCGCTCCATGCCGTTTGCGCCTCCCGTCGACCTTCGCAAGTGCGGGCGCCCAAACGGTGGGCTTCGCGGAGTACCGCTCAACGCCACCCTACAAGAGCGGACGCATGTTCCCGGGCATCAGGGCGGTGCAAGAGCGCGAGTCCGATTCCGTCGGCGCGGCAACCCTACTCCAACTTCCACTCCCCCCAATTCGCCGGCTCCATCATCAGCTCGAAGACCGCGTCGTCGACGATGCCGGTGTGCTGGTTCGACCAGTAGGTGCGGAGGCGCGTGCGCTGGCCTGCCGCGTCGCCGTGCGTCGCGCCCAGATCGCCGTGGATCGTCAGCCCGGGCTTGGCCGCGAGGCCCAGGTCGGCCAGCGGCAGGGAGGCCTCGACCAAATAGCCCGCCCCGGGGCGCGGCGTGACCTTCACCACCGCGCCGGCGATCGGCGCGGCGAAGTCCATCTTGTAGTCCTTCACCACGCCCGAGGAGAACGACTTGGGCTGCTTGGCCCCGCTCCCCGCGACGACCTTGCGGAAGAGCACCGCGGTGGGCGTGCCCTGGAAGTTGCCGATCGAGACGCGCAGGTCGCCCGCCACCGGCTCGCCCCGCTTGGGCGCTGCCGCGGGGTCGGTCCCGAGTTGCAGGTCGACCGTGTCGCCGCCGAGGTAGAGCATCGCCGGCTCCGTCGCGCCGTTGGCCCACGGCGTCTTGTCGGCCACGTCCCACGCGACGTAGAAGTTCTTGTCGTCCCACGCCACCGCCGACTTGATCGCCGCGTCGTCCTGCTTCTTGTAGGAGACGACCTGCGCGCCGGCGAAGTCCTTCGCCAGATCGCCCGTGAAGGTGGGCGTCAGCTTGTGGACCGCCATCCGCTGCTTTCCGACCGCCTGCTGCAGGGCCGCCTCGCGCACGCCCGTCGCCTTGCGCACGTCGTTCGCGTCGATCTCGACGGAGCCCGAGCCGAGCTTGTGGATGGTGTCGAGCCCGGTCATCTGGATGTTCCAGTCGGCCGTCTTCCCGGCTTGGACATAGACGTTGCCGTCGTCGCCCTGCACGACCGAGCCGCCGAAGTCCTCGCCGCCCAGCCCGCAGGGCATGCGGTCCATCACCGCGCCGGGCTTGGCGACGGGGTACTCCTGCTTGAGCGCGTCGGCCTCGAAGAGGCACGAGAGGTAGTAGCCGTCCTGGGTGAGCAGATGCCACTCGCCGACGTTGGTGTTGATCGCCCAGACGTAGCCGGCGTTCTTGGCCTTGAAGCAGCCGATGGGGCCGAACGCGCCGCGGAGGAGGCCCAGCGCGGGGGCGGGGGCATTGTGCGAGCCGTGGACGCCGGCCCAGAGGTTGGGGTATTGCCAAAGCACCTTGCCGCTCGCGGCATCGAAGCACTGGAAGAAGGAGGTCTGCTCCACGCCGCAGGATAGCAGCAGCTCGTTGTCGAGCGAGGAGAGGCCGTAGGGCAGGCCGGCGACGGCCTCGAACTTCGCGGGGTCGTACCGCGGCGCGGCGCAGGAGGTGAAGTCGGCGACGCGGATGCGCCCCTCACCGCCGTAGAGCGTCATGTCGGTGTTCAGGTTCATCGACCAGAAGTAGTACCCGCCCAGGGTGAGCGCCTTGGCCAGCGTGGCCGTCTCGTTCTCCTGGACCTGTTCGTCGCCGTTGGCGTCGGCCCAGAAGGTAGTCGTCTTGGCCTTGGGGTCCGAGGTGATGGACGAGCGGCGAGCGTACTTGCCCGGGGCGAGGCGCTGGTAGACCACGATGTTCCCGGCCGAGAGGTTCGCGACGGCCAGGTAGTCCTTGCCGTTCTTGCCGGTGCAGAAGCGGGCGAAGCTGTTGCCGCCCAGGAAGCCGCCGCCGTTGGCGTCGAAGACGCCCGCGCAGGAGGCCATGCCGGTCTTGGGGTCGAGCTTCCACTCGCAGCCCTCGCCGACCATGACGTCGGGGTCGTTGGGATGGATCGCGCCGCCGGAGGCGCCGTAGTGCGTCGGGCCGAAGAGCTCGCGGACGAGCGAGCCGGTCTTGGCGTTCCAGACGGAGATGCGACGGGGGTAGAGCGTGCCCTCCGTGACCCAGAGTTGCCCGCGCGGGTCGACGGCGATGCCGGCGATGGCCCGCATGCCGCCCGACTGCCACGGGCCGAGCACCGGCCGGCCACCCTTGGCGCCGATCACGCGCAGCGGCTTGCCCTCGGCCGAGAAGACCTTCACCTGGAAATCAGGTTCGTTCACGCCCACGAAGAGCTCGCCCTCCGCGCCGACCGCGAGGCCGGTCGCGTTGACGAGGCCGGCGACGACCGGCTTGGTCGCCCCTGTCTGCGGGTTGACCGCCAGCACGCCCACCCCGCCCGAGACGACGTAGAGCAGCTCGTCCGACACGGCCCGCATCGCGCCTGGCGCGGGGACCTCGATCGTGCGGATCAGTTTGCCCGTCTTCGTGTCGAGCACGACGACCAACCCCGCGGGCCCCTTGGCCCCCGCGAGATAGAGCTTGCCGTTCTTCGCGTCGAGCCCGGTGAGGTTCTCGGGCACGGTCCCGCCCGCGGGCCAGAGCGAGTCGACGCGCACGTCGGCGCTGGTGCCGCCGGGCCAAGGGGTGTAGATGCCCGTCGCGGTGCTGACGCTGTAGAGCGACTTGTCCTGCCCGTCGTAGACGTAGGCCGCGCCGCCGTCGACGGCGACGAAGCCCGCGCCGCCGAAACCGCCGCGCTTGTGGTGCCACAGCGGCTTGCCGTCGAAGTCGGTGACGACCAGGGCCTTGCCCGCCTCGGAGACGCTCCAGCCCAGATACATGCGCTCGCCGTCGCAAGCGGCGGCGGCGGGACCGCCCATGTCCCCGCCCCAGTTGTCGCTGGGGTTGGTGCCGTCCCACGGGGCCGTGCCCGAGTTCGAGGCCCACCCGCGCAGGCGCATGCCGATGCCCTTGTGCCAGATTGCCCGCCAGGTGTACTTGCCCGCGTCGACCGGCGTGCCTGGCGTGCGGAACATCGGCGTGGTGAGCCCGTCCCACGCGGCCTCCTGCGGCCCCTTCTCGCGGCGCTCGGCGGTGAGCAGGTGGCGGACGATCTCGCCTTTCCCGTTGAGCACCTGCATCGAGACGTAGCCCGCCTCGGGCATCTTGAACGGGATCGACTTCACGGCCACCGTCGCGGTCTCGCCGTCGATCCCCGTCCAATCCACCGTGGGCACGCGCTTCACCAGGGTCGTCTTGAACTCGCGCCCGTCGGCGAGTCGCACCGGGCGCGGGGCCACGGCCCCCTTGGCCTCGAGCGTCGCCACGCCCCAGATCGTCTTGTTCCCGAAGGTGAAGACCCGGTCGATCGTCACGCCCGGGCGGAAGATGTCCTTGATGCTCATGCGCCCGTTGGTCGGGCCCGCGGTGAAGTTCGGCTCGATCGTCAGCGACAGCTCCTCGCCCGCGTGGCGAGGCTTGCCGTCCGACGTGATCAACGCCCAAGGGATCGCGATCTCCTGCACGTAGCCCTTGTGGTCGGGGTTCTCCTTGAAGGCTTGCTGGGCGCCCTGGGGCTTGACGTCGTCGCCCTTGGGCGTGTTCTTGGTCTTGCCCTTCGTGTCGCGCTCGACGACGTCCTTCCCGTCGGCGCCGCGCCAGCAGTTGAAGACGTTGAGCTGCTCGGCGGGCGAGTTGTAGTTCGCCACGACGCGGATCTGCACGCAGTCGCCGTCCCACCCGAAGTTGCCCGCGGTCGACCCGGGGTTGCTCATCGGCGTGTCGTCGGTCCAGCGGAGAAGGAAGTAGAGGTTCGTCTCGTCGTACATCGCGGAGAACCAGACGGCGAAGCGGTCGCGCTGGGTCTCGGCGTCGCCGCAGGCGAAGACGCTCCCCGAGAGGTCCCAGTCGGAGTCGTCGGCGTCGATGGTCATCTTGGACGGCGCGGGCAGGACGCGCAGGCCGTGGTTCTCGGTCTCCGTCGCGTGGGCGGGGAAGGGGATTGCGGCGAGCGCGAGGGCGGCGAGAAGGATGCGCATGGGACGCGCCGCGGCGCGGGCGAGGAGACGGATGGTCATGACGGAGCTTTCAGCTAGATGACGATTTCGGGTGCCACATGCTATTCCAGGGGCGTACTCGTGGCATGTGAACCCTCTGAACGACTGAATCAAGCCCACTGATCCCGACGGCACCCCGTCGGGTTCGGTGGGGTTGGGCGTCCGAAATGCCGTGCCGCCTTGAAGCAATCGTTCGTTCCTCTCTCAACGACATCAAAGACCCCACGGAACACGACGGCGTACCGTCGCGATCCGTGGGCTTGGGGCGCAAGGCAGTTCAAGGCTTCGCAAGTTCGGCGGCGTCACTCGCGGGCTTCGTACAGCAGCGTGTCCAATTGCCCGACGCTTTTGCATCCCACGACGATCGACGTCACCCCCGGCCGTTCGAGCACCCACTTCATCGCGTGCGACAGCGGCGACCGCCCCGCCCCCGCGGCCTCGCGCTCGAAGGCCTCGATCCGGTCGAACATCTCCGGCGAGATCTCCGGCAGCCAGCGGGCGTGCTCCGCGGCCCGCGTCCCCGCCGGGGCCGGCGCGCCGCGGCGGTACCGGCCGGTGAGCAGGCCCGCCTGAAGCGGCTGATACGGCGTCACCGCGATCGCGAATTCGCGGCAGGCCGGCAGGTGGGCCGCCTCAAGCTCGCGGTCGAGCCAGTTGTACTTCGGCTGGCTGACGACGGGGCGCGGCCAGCCGTGGGCGTCGCAGACCGCGATCATCTGGCGGATCGCCGGGGCGTCGAAGTTCGAGAAGCCCCAGTGGCGGATCTTCCCCGCGCGGATCGCCTCCACCAGCGCGCCGATCGATTCCTCCAACGGGGTTTGTGGGTCGGGCTTGTGCAATTCATAGAGGTCGATGCAGTCCATCTGCAGCCGGCGGAGGCTCGCGTCGATCTGGTGCTGGATGTGCCTGCGCCCCAGGCCCGTGTCGTCGGGCCCGGCCCCGACGGGGTTGCCGACCTTGGTGGTGACGACCGCGCGATCGCGCCGCCCCGCGAGGGCCTTGCCCAGGATCGTCTCCGCCACGCCGCCCGGCGAGCCCAGCACCCGTGCGTAGCCTTCGTAGATGTCGGCCGTGTCGAAGAAGTTGATCCCTTGGTCGAGCGCGCGGTGCACGATGCGGATGGCGTCGGCCTCGGCGACGGGCGTGCCGAAGGTCATCGTCCCGAGGCAGAGGGGCGAGACGCGCAGCGACGTGTGCGGGATGGGGCGGAGGGTCAAGGCGGTTCGACTCCGGCGGGCGGGGGCCCGGGGTTTAGGGAACGGGGGAATTGCGGCCAAACGATTCACCAGTTGGCTCACCAATTGGCGCTGCCGCGGCCGGGCGTGAGGCACTCGCGGATCACGGGCTCGAACTGCTTCTCGACGCTGCCCGCCACGCCCGCGACCTTGCCCGCGAGGTATTGCGCGCCGACGTCGGTGTAGGCGTTGCCGCGCCCGCAGAAGGCGGCCATGCCGTGGATCCGCCGCTTGGGGTCGAACTCGCCGATCACCGGGAGCGAGTCGGCGGTGAAGCCCTGCAGGCCGCCCCAGCGGTGGGTGACGCGGGCGGATTTCAGTTGCGGGAAGAGCAGGTGGAACTGGGCGTCGAGCCGACGCTGGTGCGCGTCGGAGGCGCTGAAGCCCTCGGACTCCATCTCGGGGTTGGCGGCGCCCTTCTCGTCGAAGGCGCGGAAGAGGCTGTCGGGCTCGTCGCGCTTGCGACCGCCGCCGAAGAGCAGCCGCCAGCGGCCGTCGGGCTCGGGGATCTCGCGCCACCAGGCCATGGCCGCGCCGTACGAGCCGCGGCAGGGGCGCTGGCTCAACGGCTCGGTGACCAGGACCTGCCCGCGCTCGCCGAGGATCCCGCGGGCCAAGCCCGGGACGAACTGGGGGACGAGCGCGTTGGTGAGCAGGAACGCGCGGGCGGCGCGGACCACGCCGCGCGAGGTCGTCACGCGCACGGCGTTCGGCCCGTCGGGGTCGAGGGCCAGCACGCGCGTCTCGTCGAAGATCCTCGCGTGCCCGGCCCGGGCGACGCTCTGGGCCATGCCCGCCACGTAGCGCCCCGAGTGGAACTGCGAGTCGGAGGGGATGCGCAGCCCGCCGACGAAGAGCGGGTGCTGCCCGTCGGCGCGCAGGTCGTCGGCGGAGAGATATTCGGCGTGGAACCCGTCGGCGTTGAGCAGCACGGCGTCGGAACGGTAGCCGCGGTCCTCCTCCTCGAAGCCGGGCTCGTCGCTGCGGGCCATGAAGACGAAGCCCAGGGCCTCGTAGGAGCATTTCACGCCCAGCTCGTTGATCATCGCCACTGCCAGCCGCTGGTTCTCGAGGCCCAGGTTCCACAGGGCCCGGGCGTTCTCGCGCCCGACCTGGTTGATGCACTCGGTGTAGCCGATGGAGGTGCCGTGGTTCATGCTGCCCTGGTTGCGCCCCGACGCGCCGTCGCCGACGACGCCGCCTTCGAGGACGACGGAACGGACGCCGAGCTTGCCGAGGTAATGGGCGAGCTTCACGCCGGAAATCCCGGCGCCGACGATGGCGACGTCGGCGGAGATGTCGCCCTCGAGCGGGCCGAAGCGGGGGCGCTCGAAGTCGAGCCAGTAGGACAGGCCGAAGCCGGCGTAGGGCCCGTGGGGGATGGGGGAGGGCATGCGAGGTTCCCGCGAGAGGGGGCGAGCGAGGAGCGGGGCGAGCGAGGAGCGGGGCGAGCGAGGAGCGGGGCGAACACAGGCCGGCGCGGCGCCGGCTTGCCCGCGGCATCGGCGTCATCTTATACGGATTGCGGTGAGGTCTGCGGCATTGCTCCTCTCCCGGAGGGAGAGGGGCAGGCCCAGCAAGCCGCGCGCGATGCCGCCGAAACTTCATCGTTCCGCCGCAATGGCTCTTGTGCCGGCGCGGGGTGCGGGGGTACTGTGGTTGGGTCCGATGTCGGGTCCGGCGGAGTCCGCCTCACGTTGTCCGAGGCGCGGCGCCCGCCGGCAAGGAGTCGTCCTGATGTCGTCGCCCCGCCGCCCGCATCCGCCGCTTCCGCACCACGAGGTCGCCGCCCTCGCCCACGAGCTTTACGTCGAGGAGGGCAGGCCCGCCGGCCGCAGCCTCGACCACTGGCTGATGGCCGAGGCGATCCTCCGCGGCGAGCGCGGGCACGACGTCCACGTCAACGTCAAGCGCTCGCGCGGGCTCGTCCGCCTGGAGATGATCGACTCGGAGATCCTCGGCCTCGACGAGCGCCGCGAACAGGAACTCGAGTCGGAGCTGGAGAGCCTGGTCCGCGCCCTGCCCAAGCCCGAGGTCGTGGTCGACCTGATCAAGGTGACCTACCTCTCCCCGGCCCTGCTCGGGGCGCTCGCGGTGCTCAACCGCCGGGCGAGGCTCAAGGGCGGCAAGGTGCTGCTGACCAACGTCGCGCCGAACCTCAGGCAGGAGATCCACATCTGCCGGCTCGACAACGTGCTGCTCGAAGTCGGCCCCAACGCGGCGTGAGGCGAGTTGTCTGGTGCCACATGTCACCGTACTCGTGACATGTGTCTTGGGTGACGAGAAACTCCACGTCAAGCCGAAGATCAGAAACCCACTGAATCATGCGGATTCAGCGCGGGCATGACGAGATCGTCGGGATGCCGCGAGCCGTCCGTTGACGGGCACATGTCACGAGTACGGTGACATGTGGCACCAGACCCCGAAGGCTCGTCGCCAACGTGAGCATGCCTCACCCGCGCTTGACGTCCGTCACCGCTGCGCCGGCTTCGGCGACCGGCGCAGCCAGGCGCAGCCGGCGCTGCAGCTTGCGCAGGAGCGTTGAATCGCCATCCGCGTCGACGTCGATTGGGTTGAGCGTCCAGCGCGTCGGGGCAGCGCGGCGCAGCTCCACGCCCGTCGCCGCAGGCGGGAACGCGGCGAATGCGGAGCGCGAAACATCCCCGATCGACGGGCCGATGGACGAACCGTCCGACGAACCCGCAACCGTCAGCGCCTTCGGCGACGCCGCGATGAAGAGCCCCCGCGCCTCCTGCGTCGCCGAGCCCGCGATCACCAGCGCCGCCATCGCCCCGGCCGGCAGCGCCGGCTCGCCCGCGGGCAGGCTCTTGCCCTGCTGGTTGCGGGTGAGCACCACGTCCTGCACGTTGATTCCGCCGTTGCCATTGACGTCGGCGAAGACCGAGTAGTTCGCCGGGCTGGCGGTCGAGCTGCCCTGGCGGTTGCGCACGAGCACGACGTCCTGCACGTTGATCCCGCCGTTCTGGTTCACGTCGCCTGGCGCGGTGTTGAACCGGAAGGTGAAGGCCCCGCCCTCGGCCCCGTCGCCCGAGGCGAAGGAGCTCGAGCCGCCCACGGGCGTGGCGGTCGAGGTGGGGTTGACCCATTCGCCGTCGAGGTGGTGCCCCGAGCCGTCAGTCACGTTGGCCGAGAGGCTCAGCAGGACCTTGTCGATGCCCAGGGGAGCCGAGAGGGTCCACGTCGCCTCGAACGCGCCGTCGCTGGCGGTGCCGGTGGAGAAGCCGACGGTGGAGTAGGCCGGGACATTGACGCCGCGGACGATAAGGTCGCCCTGCTGGATCGTCACTGGCTCGTTGAAGCGCAAGGTGATCTGGTCGAGGTTCGTCCAGGGGAGCGTGGCAAGCTGCGCGCCCGAGCCGGCGGGGATGGCGTAGCCGTCGGCGCCGCCGAGACCAGCCGTGGCGAGATGGCCCGTGAAGCCCGCGGTCCACGCGGAGCCCTTGAGGCGCACGCCCGAGACCTCGGGGAGCGTGACGCCGACGACGACGTGCGTGCTCGCGTCGGCCGCGCCGGGCGCGGCCTCGACGTGGCCGACGTGGTCGCGGGCGACGCTGTAGAAGGCGTAGGTGTGGCCGTCGGCGCCGGCATAGGAGGCGGAGGTGGCGGCGACATGGTTCTGCCAGAGCGTGTAGACCCCGCCGTTGTCGGAGACGAAGACGTCGTAGGTGTCGATGCCCGAGCCGGCGGGGCCGGGGGTGGCGTCGTCGGCGCCGGACCAGGAGACGTTGAAGGTCGCGGAGGAGGAGGTGCCCGGCAGGGCGGCGATGCTGCTGCTGGGCGCGCCGTTGTCGATGGTGTTGAGGGCCTCGCGGTTGTGGTCGACCGAGGCGGAGTCGAAGGGGTCGCTCTGGTTGGTGGCGATGAGCTTCTGCTTGTCGAAGCTGATGAGGGCGACGTTGCGGATCTCGCGCCCGGTGGGCAGGGCGGCCTTGGGGGCGACGGTGAAGGCGAAGAAGCCCTTGCCGGCGCCCGAGCCGTCCTCGGGCGGGAGGAAGCCGGTGAGCACGTCGGGCGGAAGCTGGGTGAGCGGATCGATCGACTGGAAGATGGCGAAGACGTTGCCGGTGGCGAGGTTGATGCCCGCCTCGAGCAGGACGTCGAAGGTGTGGCCGTTGAGGGTGACGGAGACGGAGCCGCTGTAGTAGGAGCTGTCGGCGGGCATCGTGATGATGGTGTCGCCGAAGGCGAGCTGCGAAAGGCGGAAGGTGCTCCAGTCGAGGTCGGGGTCGAGCGGGTCGGAGATGGTGACCTGCTGGGCGGGGGCGGTGGCTTGGGTGGGGAAGGGCAGTCCGGTCTGGGGGTTGATGGAGCCGGGGCCGATGTTCTCGAAGTCGATGTGGTAGGGGATGACGAGGGTGCCGGGGATCCAGGCCTGGGGGCCGAAGCCCTGGGCGCCGAACTTGTCGTTGGGGTCGAAGGCGTTGGCGACGCCGGTTTCGGTGGCCTCGGGGAGGAAGAAGCCGACGATGCCGCTGATGATGGTTCCGGCGATCTGGCTGTAGTGGAGGAGCTTGCCCTGGCCGAGGTTGCCGTTGACAAGGTTCCAGAACTTGGGGCTGCCCGCGCCCCAGCCGCCGTGGTAGCCGAGCCAGGAGGCGGGGATGAGCCCGGTGACGGCGCCGGTGAGGGCCTGCCAGCCCATGCGCTCGGCGCTGTAGAGGCCCTTGCCGATCTGGTCGCCCAGCTCGGCTAGGCCTGCGCCGTAGGCCCCGCCCAGCGCGCCCAGCAGGGGCAGGCCGGTGCCGGCGAGCGCGCCGGCGGCGGCGCCGCCCGCGGTGGCGCCGGTGAGCCCCCACCAGGAGCCCTGGCCGGTGGAGATCCAGTTGGCGGCGTAGAAGACGCCGCCGCCGACGGCGCCGATGGCGGCGCCCGCGGCCATGAGCGGGATCTGGATGAGCCCGCCGGTGGCGTCGATGAACTGCGTGGGCGAGTTGGCGGCGTAGGTGTATTGGTAGAGGCTGCCGCCCGCCATGTTCAGCGGGTCGTTCGAGGTGAAGCGGCCGATGCCCTGCAGGTAGGTGCGGTCGCGCATGGCGCTGGCGCCGGCCCCCTCGGAGGTGATGCCCGCCTGCCCGACGAACTGGAACGGATTGGCGACGCCCTGCACGGCCACGAGCGTGGCGCCGAAGGGCGAGTAGGCGTAGCGGTTGACCTGCGAGCCGGCGGCGTTGGTGAGGCCCACGGCCGAGCCGATGACGTCGAAGTCGAAGTAGTTGAGCGAGCCTGCGGCCCCCGAGGAGCCCACGCTGCGGGCGAGCAGGCCCCGGCCGAAGACGTTGCGGGCGGTGAGCGTGCCGCTGCCGTCGTACTCGGCGGTGGCGTCGATGGTGCCCAGCGGGTCGAGCAGGTACTCCGTCCGCTGGCCATTGACGATGGTGGCGACGCGGTCGCCCAAGGCGTTGTATTCGTACTCGGTGACGCCGCCGGGCCCGGTGCGCGAGAGCAGGTGGTTCTGCTGGTCGTAGGCGTAGGTGTTCACGCCGTCGGAGGTGAGGTTGCCGTCGGCGTCGTAGGTGAAGAGCGTCCCGCCGACGGTGGTGTACTGGTTGAGGCTGTTGACGCTGTAGGTCGTGGTCACGCCGTTGACGACGGTGCTGGTGCGGTTGCCCGCGGCGTCGTAGTTGTAGCGCAGGTCCTGGTTGGGGATGACGGCCGCGTTGGCGGAGGCGAAGACGGCGTGGGTCAGCTCGCCGATGGCGTCGTAGGTGTAGGTCCACGCGCCGTCGAGGGTCGACATCGTGGTGCGCCGGCCGAGCGCGTCGTAGGTGTAGTCGTAGCGGGAGAGGATCGCGTTGGCGGCGTTGCGGTTGATGAGGTGGATCATCTCGCCCGCGGCGTCGTACTCGTAGGTGGTGTAGGTCCCGTTGCCCTTGTCAACGCGGCCGAGCTGCCCGGAGGGGTTGTAGGCGTAGGTCGCGAGGAGCACGTTCGCGGCGTCGCGGATGTGGAAGAGCTTGCCGTTGACGTCGTAGTCGTACTTGGTCGCCAGGCCTGCCTGGTCGGTCATCTGGATGCGCCGGCCGTTGGCGTCGTAGGTGTACTGCAGGAAGCGCCCGCCGGGGTAGGTGACCTTCTTGAGGCGGTCGCCGTCGACGGCGTAGTTGTAGTCGTAGGTGGTTGTGCCGCTGGGGTCGGTGGCGGAGGTGAGGTTGCCGCGGGCGTCGTAGGCGAAGGTGTTCGACGTGCCGTCGGCGAAGGACTGCGAGGTGATCTGCCCCGCGGCGTTGTACGTGATGTCGGTCACCTGCCCGCGGGCGTTCTGGACGCTGCCGGGCAGGCCCTGGGGCGAGTAGCCGGCGATGACCTCCGAGGCGTTGTTGGCGAAGGTGGTGTTGATCAGGTTGCCGTGCGAGTCGTATGCGTAGGAGGTGACGTTGCCGTTGCCGTCGGTGAAGGTCGTCAGGCGGTTGAGCGGGTTGGCGTAGGCGAACTGGACGGTGTGCCCAAGCTCGTCGGTGTACTTGGTGAGGCCGCCCTTGCCGTTCCAGGTGAGCGACTGGCGGTCGCCGGTGGGCTCGATGAGCGAGGTGATGCGCAGGTTGGCGTCGTAGACGGCGCTGGTGGCGTTGCCGAGCGGGTCGGTGACCTTCACGGGCAGGCCGTGCTGGTCGTAGGCGATCGAGGCCGTGCCGGTGGCGGTGGCGACGGTGACCAGCCCGGTGTCGTTGTAGCCGTAGTCGATGAACTGGGCGCCGCTGGCCAGCGCGGTGGAGTCGAGCCGGCCGAGGCTGTCGTAGACGTAGTTCTGGGTGACGCCCTGCATCTGGATGGAGGTCAGGGCGTAGAGGCCCGCGGCGCCGCCGGAGGTCTTGTAGGTGTACTGGACGGTCTTGTTGTCGGAGGTCGTCACGGTCAGCAGGTAGGCGTTGGTGGCGTCGTAGGCGTAGGTGGTGGCGCGCCCGGCGGAGTCGGTGATGGAGGCGACTCGCCCGCCGGCGTTGTAGGCGAAGGCGAGCGTGGCGCCGCTGGTGTGCGTGAGGAGCGCGAGCCGGCCCTGGGCGTCGTAGATCGCGGAGACGCGGTTGCCGTTGGAGTCCTGCACGAAGGCGAGCTTGCCGTCGGCGGCGTAGCGGGTGACGGTGCCGCCGGTGTCGGTGAGCTCGAACTCGCCCGAGCCCAAGCGGACGAGCGTGCTGGTGTCGCCGGGCTGGGAGAGGAACTTGCCGGCGCTGCGGGTGTCGGCGTCGTAGCGCGCGGGCCAGTCGCCGCCGTAGTCGATCACGGCTGTGCCGGCGGCGTCGACGCTGAGGCGCGAGTCCCAGTCGAAGGCCCACCCGTGGCCGAAGAGGCCCACGCGGTAGCGGCCGTTGATGGTGTTGATGAACGCGCGCGAGGCCGAGAGGGCGACGCCTGGGGCGGGCATCATCGCGTCGAGCGAGTAGCCCAGGAGGCGCTGCGGGCCCAGCCCCGTGGCCTGCAGGACCTCGAAGCCCGTCCATCGGGGTGAGGTCGCTCGCGCGGACCACGGCCATGCCCAGCTCCACCTTGGTGTCGGAGAAGTCCCACGGGCGCAGCAGGCCGGCGTAGTAGATCGGCACGCGGATGCGCTCGCCGGGGTTGAGCACGCCCGGCTGCTCGCCGCTGGCGAGGATGTTGATCGACGTGCCGTACCCCTCGGGGAGGGCGGCGGTGTAGAGCCCGTAGAGGATGCGGCTGGCGTCGAGCGTGAGCATCGGCTTGTCTGTGCCGTTGGGGTCGGCCGACCCGACCTGGATCATCGGCGCGGGCATCGCCACGTCGCCCGTGTTGGCGTACTCGAGGTAGATCGTCGCGGCGGCGTGGCGGCCCAGGGCCGAGGGCATGATGAGCTGCGTCTCGAGCCGGGGTTGCCCGCCGGCGACCGGGGGCGTGAGCGTCAGCGCGCCGGCGAGCGTGCTGGTGTCGGCGTTGGGGAGCGTGACCCGCACGGAGTAGACGCCCACGGGGATCGCGCCGGCGTTGAAGGTCGCCGTGGCGTGCGTGTAGGAGTCGATCACCAGGTTCGTCGGGGCGTAGGTCGTCGTGTTCGCGGCGACGAGCCGGACGGTCGCGCCGGGCACGAAGCCGCTGCCGGTGAGCGTCATGTTGAGCGTGCCCGCGGCGCCGTAGCTGTCGGGTGTGACGCCGGTGAGCTGGACGTCCGTCGCGGCGCTCGAGAGCGTGAAGGTGCTGGGCGCGGGGACGAAGTCGCCGTAGACCAGCACGTACCAGTCGCCCGCCGAGGCCCGCGGGACCAGCACCTTCTGGTCGGCCGCATTCGCGCTGCCGTACTTGTAGTCGTACGACCCGCGCGTCGGCAGCGAGCCCTGCTTCAGGTAGACCTCGACGCGGTCGGCGGAGCTCGCGTCGTCGAGCGTGACCACCAGCGGCTTGGCGACCGGGAGCGTGACCTTGTAGATCTGCGAGGTCCCGCTGCCCGGGAGCGTCCCCCCGACCGAGCCGTTGAGCGGCAGCGTGTTGACCGTCACCTGGTTGAGCTGGAAGGCGTACGCGCCGGTCGAGCCGTCGAGGCTCTGGGCCGTGAGCGTGTAGGTCCCCGCCGTGGGGAGCGTGACGATGCCCGAGTCGCCCGCGAGGTTGGTGAAACCGGTGTACCCGCCCGGGCCGGTGAGCGTGAAGCCCTTGCCGGTCGCCCCGGCGCTGGCGAGGTGGAACTGCACCTGCAGGCCCGCCGGCGCGGAGAAGGACCACTGGTCGGTCGAGAGCGGCGAGGCGATGTTGCCGTAGAGCACCTGGTTGAGCGCCAGCGGGCGCACCGTCGGGTTCACGTCATACGCGGTCACCACGTAGTTGCCGACGCTCGCCGTGTGCCCGGCGGCGGCCTTGACGACGACGGTGTAGGTCCCGTCGCTGGGTAGCGCGGTGGCGGGCAGCGTGACCCCCGCGCCCGAAGCGGCGCTGAAGCCCGAGGCGAGCAACTGGCTGCCCGGGCCGACGAGCTGGACGTCGGCCCAGTTGAGCAGGGGGGTGATCGGCGCGAGGCCCGAGCCCGCGCCGGGGTTGACGCCGATGGTGAACGTCTGCCCCGCGTGGCCGAAGAAGGTCCATTGGTCGGTCGCGCCCGAGATGAGCAGCACGCCCGTCGTGGGCGTGTTGAGCGGCAAGTCACCCCCGCTGGGGATGATGCTGATCGTGCCGTTGAGCACCGACCCCGCGACGGTCGCCGAGCGCGTGTAGAGGTGCAGCCCGTTGAGGTCTAGCGTCGAGCCCGTGGGCACCAGCACCGCCCCGGCGTAGACCGCTTCCGCGCCAGCGCCCGCGGCATTGTTCGAGAGGTCGACGAGCTTGACGTAGTTCGTCCCGCCCAGCTTGATCGTCCCGTAGGCGAAGTTGCCCACGAGCCCCGCGGCCACGGCGCCCAGGTCGGCGCTCATCGCCTCGAACTGCTGCGGGTTGAGGGCCGTGCCGTGGGCGTTGAGGGTCGTCGCGCCCTGCGGGTTGAAGAGCCCGGCGTTGTCGGTGTCGCCCAGCGCGTTCGAGGCGAAGCTGAACGAGCCCGTGCCCGAGAGCGAAGCCAGGTCGATCAGCGTCGCGGCGACGTTGACGGCGAAGTTCGCCCCCGGGCCCGAGATGAGCGAGCCCGCGCTGCTGAACTTCCCGCCGTTGACGCTGAAGGCCGCGCCGGCCGCGTCGGCCTTGATCGTCGCCTGGCTGGCGATCGTGCCCCCCGCGTAGTTGTTGTTGATCTGCCCGGACTTGCCGTGGACCAGCACGCTTGGGCCCAGGTTGGCCGTCGCCGCCCCGGTGTTGTTGTAGTTGATGATGACGTTGTTGGCGTTGCCCCCGAAGAGCACCTCGGCGTTGCCCGTCAGCGTCCCGCCCGTGAGGGCGGCGCTGCCGAACTCCAGGATGCCTCGCGTCGTTACCGCGGCGTTGCCGACGGTGATCTTCCCGTTGATGGTGACGGTGTTCTTGATGTCGACCGCGGCCTGGTTGTTGGTCGCGATGTCCAGGTCGCCGTTGTAGGTCAGGCCGTCGAAGGTGGCGTCTGTCGCGGTGGCGACGAGCATCGAGCCCGCGCTGGCGTTGATCGTCCCGCCGGTGATGGCCACGCCCACCAAGTTCCATGAGCCCAGCGACGCGTTGAGGTTGAGCACCTTGCCCGTGTTGTTGAAGAGGCCCGCGAGGTTCACCACGCCGCCCGTGCGGACGAAGTTGCCCGGGCCGGCGTAGGAGCCGGTGATGTTGACGGTGGTGTTGTTCGCGGCGATCGAGTTGTTGTTGGCCCACGCGTAGGTGCTGAGGCCCAGGTTCAGCGTCGCCCCGTTGGCGACGATCGTCCCGTTGTTGGTCCAGAGGTTGTAGAAGCCCAGCGTGGTCCCCGCCGCGGCGGTCATCGCGCCGTTGTTGATGAAGGTCGCGCCGTTGAAGCTGATCTGCCCGCCGGAGACGTCGGCGTTGATCTGCCCCTGGTTGACGATCACGCCGTTGGCGTAGTTGTTGTTGATCTGCCCGCTCTTGCCGTGGACGACGACGTTGGGGCCCAGCGTCGCCGTCGCGGGCAGCGTATTGTTGTAGTTGATGATGATGTTGTTCACGTTGCCGCCGAAGAGCACCTCGGCGTTGCCCGTGAGCGTGCCGCCGGTCAGCGCCGCCCCGCCGAATTCGAGGATGCCGCGCGTCGTGCCCGCCAGGTTGCCCACGCTGATCTTGCCGTTGACCGTGACGGTGTTCTTGATGTCCACCGCGGCCTGGCTGATGCTCGCGATGTCCAGGTCGCCGTTGAGGGTCAGCCCGTCGAAGGTGGCGTCGGTGGCGGTGGCGACGAGCATCGAGCCCGCGCTGGCGTCGATCGTCCCGCCGGTGATGGTCACGCCCACCAGGTTCCACGAGCCGAGCGCGGCGTTGAGGGCGATCGTCTTGCCGGCGTTGTTGAGGGCGCCTGAGACGTTGACGGTTCCTCCGGTGCGGGTGAAGTGGCCGGCGAGGAAGACGTCGCTGGAGTAGGTGCCGGTGATGTTGACGGTGGAATTGCTGGCGGTGATCGAGCCGGGGTTGGACCAGAGGTTGAAGCTGTAGCCCAGGGCGAGGGTCGCGCCGGAGGCGGTGATCGTGCCGGTGGCGGCGTTGGTCCAGAGATTGGTGAGCGAGACGGTCGTCCCGGCGGCGGCGGAGATGGAGCCGTTGTTGGTGAAGGTGGCTCCGCTGAAGCTGATCTGCCCGCCGGAGACGTCGGCGTTGATCTGCCCCTGGTTGACGATGTTGCCGCCGGCGTAGTTGTTGTTGATCTGGCCGTTCTTGCCGTGGACGACGACGTTGGGGCCGAGGGTCGCGGTGGCGGGTGCGGTGTTGTTGTAGTTGATGATGAGGTTGCTGGCGTGCCCGCCGAAGAGGACTTCGGCGTTGCCGGCGAGGGTCCCGCCGGTGAGGGCGGCGCCGCCGAACTCGAGGATGCCGCGGGTCGTGCCGGCGAGATTGCCGACGCTGATCTTGCCGTTGACCGTGACGGTGTTCTTGATGTCGACCGCGGCCTGGTGGTTGGCGGCGATGTCCAGGTCGCCGTTGAGGGTCAGCCCGTCGAAGGTGGCGTCGGTGGCGGTGGCGACGAGCATCGAGCCCGCGCTGGCGTTGATCGTCCCGCCGGTGATGGTCACGCCCACCAGGTTCCACGAGCCGAGCGCGGCGTTGAGGGCGATCGTCTTGCCGGCGTTGTTGAGGGCTCCTGAGACGTTGACGGTTCCTCCGGTGCGGGTGAAGTGGCCGGCGAGGAAGATGTCGCTGGAGTAGCTGCCGGTGATGTTGACGGTGGAATTGGCGGCGGTGATCGAGCCGGGGTTGGACCAGGGGTTGAAACTGTAGCCCAGGGCGAGGGTCGCGCCGGTGGCGGTGATCGTGCCGGCGGCGGCGTTGGTCCAGAAATTGGTGAGCGAGACGGTCGTCCCGGCGGCGGCGGAGATGGAGCCGTTGTTGGTGAAGGTGGCTCCGTTGAAGCTGATCGTGCCGCCCGAGACGTCGGCGTTGATCTGCCCCTGGTTGACGATGACGCCCGCGGCGTAGTTGTTGAAGATCTGCCCGGAATGGCCATGGATCACGACGTTCGCGCCCAGCGTGGCGGTCGCGGCCCCCGTGCCGTTGTAGTTGCCGATGAAGTTGCTGGCGTTCGCGCCGAAGAGGACTTCGGCGTTGCCGGCGAGGGTCCCGCCGGTGAGGCCGACCCCGCCGAAGGCGAGGTTGCCGCGGGTCGTGCCGGCGAGATTGCCGATGCTGATCCTGCCGTTGACGGTGACGGTGTTGCGCAGGTCGATCGTCGCGAGGTTGGTGGTCGCCAGGTCGATGTCGCCGTTGACGGTCACGCCGTCGAGCACGCCCGCCGTGCCGTTGACGAGCATCGCCGCGCCGCCCGCGAGGGTCAGCGTCCCGCCCTGGATCGTCCCGCTGGAGATCGAGATCGGTTTGCCGTTCTGGGTGAAGGTCGTCGCGTGGAACGTCCCGCCGGTGAAGTTGATCGCCTCGTCGCTGACGAGGCTGTTGAGGTTCGCGGCCCCCGCGGCGGCGTTGAAGAGGATCGTCGGGTCGGCTGCGACGCTGATGGTCACGTCGTCGCCGTTGCCCGGCTTGGCGAGCGTGTCCCAGTTCTGTCCGTCGGACCAGGAGGTCCCGTCGCCCAGGCCCGTCCAGTGGACGGCGGTGAGCATCATCCGCTGCTCGAGCGGCTCGAGGGCGTTCGCCGCGAGGCGCGCGGGGCGGACCCGCTTCCCGGCGAAGGCGGCGCGTTGGCGGAGCTGGTGATGGAACGAAGTCGCGCGCTCGAAAAGGCGTGATGCTGCAGACATGGTCTCTCTCCCAATTGAATGCCGAACCCACGGGAAGCGACGAAGCCGAGCGGCGCGAGCCAAGGCCAACGCCCCGCGCGCCGAAAAAATCGGCCCGAATCGGATTGTGTTTGTGATGCCCTGCCCCGCCTCCGAGCGGTGATCTCTCGAATCTCTGCCCCAGTCCTGAACCGGCAATATATCGCAGAACAAGCGGCGGCTGCAAGGATTTGGCGGGAAAACAGGGGGATTCCCGGGATAAAAATGATTTCGCGGGCGGGGAATAAAGCGGGATTCGCGGTCATCGCACGATTCCCCAAAGGACCGGTCGGCCGCCCGACTCGCGATTCACCCCAAGCCTGCGGTTCGGCATTCCGATCACGGGAATCGCCGCCCGTGCGGGTCTGAGGTTCGGAGTTCCGCCTTCAGGCGGGCATTTGCATTTTGTTTTGAAGACCGCGCAAACGCGGAACTACATACCCCAGAGCCGTGTTCCGACGCCACGATTACGATGGCGCACAGCGCCCTCGTCCGCGAACACCCGGTACCCCCGGCACCCCGGAATCCCGCTCATGCCCCTCCTCGCCCGCATCCTCGACGCCACGGTCGACTTCGTCCCCCGTCGGCTCGCCCGCCCGCTGGTGCTCAGCTCCGGGCCGATCCACGAGCTGACCGAGGCCCAGACGACGGTCCGCGTCCGCATCGAGGGAGGGGGCTTTCCGGTGGCGGGGGCTTCCGGGGGCGAGGCGACGGGACGCGGCTCGATTTACTTGAGCGACCTCTGGTCCTGGCCCGACCCC
>JAPLMQ010000304.1 GCA_026386955.1 Planctomycetota bacterium | reverse complement strand
TGGGCCCGGCGGCTTCGAAGCGCCGAGACGTGTGGTTGGGGAGCACCCTGCGCGATGACGGTGGACCGGAAATCACTCGACGGCCTGCGGATCGACCGCTCGCGCGCGCCGCGGCGCGGCCCGTCCGCCGCCACGGTCCTCTCGCTGATCGTGCTGGCGGGGGCCGGGGCGGGCGTCTACTGGTGGCTCAACCGCCCGCCGGTAGCCGTCGTGCGCACCGTCGCCGCCGTCGAGCCCAAGGGCTCCGCCGACCGCACGCGCCTGAACGCCTCGGGCTACGTCACCGCCCGCCGCGCCGCGACGGTCTCCTCCAAGGTCACCGGCAAGGTGATGGAGGTCCTCGTCGAGGAGGGCAAGAAGGTTCAGAAGGACCAGGTCCTCGCCCGGCTCGACTCCTCCAACGTCGAGCGCAGCCTGCGCCTCTCCGAGGCCCAGCTCGAGTCGGCCAAGAAGGCCCTGGGCGAGACGCAGGCCAACCTCGAGCAATCCCGCCGCGAGCTCGTCCGGCTCAAGCAGCTCCTCGCCCAGCAGGCGGCCACGCAGCGCGAGCTCGACCGCGGCGAGACCGAGGTGAAGTCGCTCGAGGCCCGGCTGGCGCGGCAGACGGCCGACATCGGCGTGAGCGAGCGCGAGCGCGGGCTCTGGGAGCAGCAGCTCGACGACACGATCATCCGCGCCCCCTTCGCCGGGATGGTCACCTCCAAGAACGCCCAGCCCGGGGAGATGATCTCGCCCATGTCCGTCGGCGGCTTCACGCGCACGGGCATCTGCACCATCGTCGACATGACCTCGCTGGAGATCGAGGTCGATGTCAGCGAGAGCTACATCAACCGCGTCCAGCCGGCGCAGCCCGTCACCGCGACGCTCGACTCGTACCCCGACTGGGAGATCCCCGCGCACGTGATCGCGATCATCCCCACCGCCGACCGGCAGAAGGCGACGGTCAAGGTCCGCGTGGGCTTCGACAAGCTCGACCCGCGCATCCTGCCCGACATGAGCGTCAAGGCGGCATTCCGGGACGGCGATCGGGCCGGCGACGAGCCCGCGGCGACGCAGAGGCAGCGTGGCATGACCGTCCCCAAGGCGGCGGTCCGCCAGGTCGATGGGCGCGACGTGGTCTGGGTCGTGCGCGAGGGGCGCGTCGAGCGCCGCGCGGTGACGCTCGGCCCGCCCCCGGCCCCGCAGGCGGGCGCCGCGGGCGCGAACGAGCAGGTCGCCATCGCCGCGGGGCTCTCGGGCGGGGAACGCGTGGTGGTCGAGGGGGCCGACAAGCTGGTCGACGGCGCAAACGTGACGGAGAAGCAGTGATGAGCGAAAGCGACGGGAAGGGCGGCGACGCGCAGGTCCGGGTGACGGACGTGCAGAAGATGTTCAGGCGCGGGCCCGAGGAGATCTTCGTGCTCGACGGGCTGAGCCTGGAGGTCCCGCGCGGGGAGTTCCTCGCGCTCATGGGCCCGTCGGGCTCGGGCAAGTCGACGCTGCTCAACCTCATCGGCGGGATCGACCGCGCGACGGGCGGGTCGGTCGAGGTCGGCGGGGAGCGCATCGACCAGATGTCCGACCGCCAGCTCGCCGCTTGGCGGGCCCGGCATGTCGGCTTCGTCTTCCAGTTCTACAACCTGCTGCCGGTGCTCTCGGCCGAGCGCAACGTGGAGCTGCCGCTGCTGCTCACGCACCTCTCGAAGGCCGAGCGGCGCAAGCACGTCGAGACCGCGCTCAGCGTCGTGGGCCTCTCGCACCGGGCCCGCCACTCGCCGCGCACGCTCTCGGGCGGCGAGCAGCAGCGCGTGGGCATCGCCCGTGCGATCGTGACCGATCCGACCATCCTCCTCTGCGACGAGCCCACGGGCGACCTGGACCGCAAGTCGGGCGACGAGGTGCTCTCGCTCCTGCAGGCGCTCAACCGCGAGCACGGCAAGACCATCGTCATGGTCACGCACGATCCGCACGCCTCCGCCCGGGCGACGCGCACGCTCCACCTCGAGAAGGGCCAGCTCTCCACGGAGGCCGTGGCGTGAAGTTCCTCTTCCTCGTCGCGAGCAACCTGAAGCAGAAGAAGCTGCGCACGGCGCTGACGCTGCTGTCGATCTTCGTGGCCTTCGTGCTCTACGGGATGCTCTGCGCGTTCAACGCCGCGCTCAACGGCGGGGTCGCCGCCGCCGGGGCCGACCGCCTGATCGTCCGCCACAAGGTCTCGCTGATCATGACCATGCCCGTGAACTACGAGGCGCGGATCACCAAGATCCCCGGCGTCGCCGAGGCGATGCATTGGACCTGGTTCAACGGCATCTACCAGAACGAGCCCAAGAATTTCTTCGGCAGCTTCCCCGTCAACCCCGATCTACTGCGGACCATCTTCCCCGAGTACCTCATCCCCGAGGAGCAGCGGCAGGCTTGGGCGAAGACGCGCACCGGCGCGGTCGTCGGGCGCGACTTGGTAAAGAAATTCGGCTGGAAAGTCGGCGACCGCGTCCCGCTCATGTCGCCCATCTGGCCCCGCGCGGGCGACGAGGCCTGGCAGTTCGACATCGTGGGCATCTACGACGGCGCCAAGCGCACGACCGACACCACCGCCTTCTTCTTCCGCTACGACTACTTCGACGAGGGGCGGGCCCACGGGAAGGGCGAAGTCGGCTGGTACAACGTGCGCGTCTCCAACCCCGACCACGCGGGGGACGTCGCCCGGGCGATCGACGAGGAGTTCGCCAACTCCGCCTACGAGACCAAGTCCGAGCCCGAGGCGGCCTTCATGCAGGGCTTCGCCGCGCAGATCGGGAACATCGGCGCGATCGTCATGGGGATCGTCGGCGCGGTCTTCTTCACCATCCTGCTCGTCGCGGGCAACACCATGGCCCAGGCGGTGCGCGAGCGCACGCAGGAGCTGGGCGTGCTCAAGTCGCTGGGCTTCACCAACGAGCTGGTGCTGATGCTGGTTCTCGCCGAGTCGCTGCTGATCGCGACGTTGGGCGGCTTCGGGGGGCTGGCGACGGCGTGGGGGATCGCCTCGATGGGAAGCCCCGTGCCGAGCATGCTGCCGGTCTTCTTCCTGCCGCTGGAGTTCGTGGGGATCGGGGCCGCGATGGCGGTGGGGCTGGGGCTGGTCGCGGGCATCGTCCCGGCGGTGCAGGCGATGCGCCTCGAGATCGCCACGGCCCTGAGGAGGAACGCGTGACCAACTGGCTTTCCCAGGTCGTCTCCGTCTCGGCGTTCAACCTGCGCACGATCCCGCAGCGCAAGGGCGCCGCCGTCGCCGCCGCGGTGGGCATCGCGGGCGTGGTGATGGTGCTGGTGGGCGTCTTCTCGATCGCCGAGGGCTTCCGCGCGGCGATGAGCGCGGGCGGCGCGAAGGACCTGGTCATCGTCCTGCGCAGCAGCGCCAACAACGAGATGAACAGCAACCTCTCCCGCGAGGAGATCCGCCTGGTCGCCGACGCGCCCGGCATCGCCCGCGCCGCCCAGGGGCCGCTCTCCTCCGCCGAGCTCTTCGTAGTCGTCTGCCTCCCCAAGCGCACCACCGGAACCGACGCCAACGTCCCCTTCCGCGGGGTGGGCAAGGCGGCGATGGCGGTCCGCGGCGACGTGCGCATCGTCGAGGGGCGCGACTTCGAGACGGGGCGCAACGAGATCGTCGTCGGCACGGGGGCGGCCCGGGCCTTCTCCGGGCTCGACGTCGGGCGCACCATCCGCATCGCCTCGACGGACTGGACCATCGTCGGGCGCTTCGAGGGCGGGGGCGGGTCGGCCGAGTCGGAGATCTGGACCGACGCGGCCGTGCTCCAGCCCGCGTACCACCGCGGCGACTCGTTCCAGTCGGTCTACGTAAAGCTCGAGAATCCCGGAAAGTTCGCCGCGTTCAAGGACGCGCTGACCGCCAACCCGCGGCTGAAGGTCAAGCCGATGCTGCTGGAGGATCTGCTCGCGGAGCAGTCGAGCATGCTCACGACGCTCATCAAGACCGTCGGCGGCTTCATTGCATTCCTGATGTCGCTCGGCGCGCTCTTCGGGGCGCTCAACACGATGTACAGCGCCGTCGCCGGGCGCACGCGCGAGATCGCCACCCTTCGGGCCTTGGGCTTCGGCGCGGGGCCGGTGGTCGTCTCGGTGATGGTGGAGTCGCTTGTGCTCTCGCTCGTGGGCGGGGCGGTGGGCGCGGCCGCGGCCTACTTCGCGTTCAACGGGTTCCAGACCTCGACGATCAACATGCAGACCTTCAGCCAGGTGGCGTTCGCCTTCGCGGTCACGCCCCCGCTGTTGGGGCTCGCGGTCATCTGCTCCGCGGCGCTGGGGCTGCTGGGCGGGCTCTTCCCGGCGATCCACGCCGCCCGCCTGCCGATCGCGTCAGGGCTTCGCGCCGTCTGACGCAAGCGCCGTGATGCGCCGCCACGGTCAGCCGCCGCCCAGCTTCTTCGCCAGCACGCCGCGGAACACCTCGACCGGGGCCTTCTTCCCCGTCCAGAGCTCGAACTGCGCCGCCGCCTGGCGCACGAACATCTCCACGCCGGTGATGGTCTTGCACCCCGCCTCGCGGGCGTCGCGGAGCAGTTGCGTCTGCACGGGGTTGTAGATGGTGTCGAAGACGAGCGTCTGCGGGCCCCAGCCGACCTTCCCGTCGGCCTTCGCTCCGGGCTTGTTTCCGGGGCGCAGCTCCGCGGGCACGGGCGTCTGGTCGACCTTGGGGTGCATGCCCACGGGAGTGCAGTTGATGAAGACCTCGCAGCAGGAGTCGCAGAGCTTCTCCATCGCCGCGGCGACGACCTTGCCGGGCAGGCCCGCGAAGCGTTCCGCCAGGGCCTGGGCCTTCTCGATCGTACGGTTGTAGACCACCACGCTCGCGCCGTGCTGCGCGAAGCCGGCGACGATCGCACGGGCGGCCCCGCCCGCGCCGATCACCGCGACGCGCCGGCCCGCGAGGCCCGGCCGCCCGATGCCCAGCCCGGCACAGACGGCGTCGAGCGCCGCGGCGTAGTCGGTGTTGCAGACGAAGAGCGAGCCGTCGTCGCGCACGCTCAGCGTGTTGGCGGCGCCGATCAGCTCCGCCAGCGGCTCGATCGTGTTCGCCGCGGGCTCCTTCCCCGCCGGGGCCCATTCGCGGGCGAAGCGGAGCAGGTTCTCCTTGTGCGGGATGGTCACGCTGGCGCCGCGGAAATGCAGCCCCGGCTCGTCGAGCCAGGCGCCCACGGTGGCCTTGAAGTGCTCGTACTCGGGCGGGATCGGGAGCGGGAGGTAGACGCCGTCGAACCCGTTCTCCACCGCGTCGAAGCCCGCGTTGTGGATGGCGGGGCTCATCGAGTGGCCGACGGGGTGGCCGATCACGCCGTAGACCTTCGTCGCGGGGCCAATCCTGTCCCACCGGTAGAGGCCTTTGAGCTGCGCCACCGCCGGCTGGCCCGGCGCGGTGCCGCTCTGGGCGTCGAGCGCGGCGAAGGTCAACAGCGCGCCGAACTTCTTCGCCAGCACCCGGCTGGCGAGCCCCTCCTCGCCCATGCAGAGTGCGATCGTCGGCTTGTGCTTCGCGGCGAGCAGTTCGAAGGCCTCGAGGTTGTCGCGCAGCGAGCGCGCCTTCCAGACGATCTTCATCACCCGGCACGCGGGAGCGGACGCCATCGCCTCGACGCGCTGCAGGAGGTCCGTCGGCCGGCGGTCGAAATCATGGCTGCTCAGGATCAACCCCGTGCTGACGGGGCGGACCTGTTCGGGATGGTCGACGACCAGTCCGACCTTTTGCCGCAGGTTGGCCGAGCGCTGGTAGGCGACGAACTCGACGTCGATGTAGGCGGGGGGGCGCTTCGCCAGGCCGATGTGCTCGAGCAGGCTGATGCGGGTCTGGTCGTCGCCGTCGTAGAGCCCGCCTTCCCAGGTGGGGCGGCAGGTCAGGATGCACGGGAGGGCGGAGCGTTCGACCAGCTCGACGATCTGGGGGAGGTTGGCGGGGTCGGCGAACTGGTCGACGCGGAACTCGACCAAATCGGCCCCATGCTCGGCCGCGCGGGCGGCGGCGGCGAGGCCTTGCTCCAACGAGTGCACCATGATGGCGACGGCGATCCGGGTCATGGGTCACAGATTAGCGGGCGGCAGGGGGGTTGGCGCGGGGGGTTTGGCATGAAATCGGCTGTAACGTCGGGTGGTGAGCCTCGAATTCGATGTCATTCCTATAAGTCCATTCAAAAGCGAAACCTGCGTTCTCAGTACTGACATCCGCGTTGTTATTCGGACCCGACCCATCCTTGTCGGCAAAGCTGTGGATGGATCGTGGAGAGTTGGTCACCCCCGCGATGGCTTGCCTGTCGGCTGCGCGAGCAACTTTCCGGGCCGAGCGGTGGAATCATGTTCAGCGCCAACGAAGCGCGGGACTCATGGAGGTGCGTGCTCCCGAGCCGGCGCAGTTGCGACAGTTTTCCAACAAGCCGTAGAACAATCTATCTGCTTGATCAATAAAGGGTAAACGTCCTCCAGGATTCGTCTATCCCCAAAGCGCCAGCGCTATTACTGCGACGACGGTTTATCTATATCTAATACGTAGTACAGAATCCCCCGTCCCATCCGCCTCTCCATGGGAAGTCATTCAGACTCCCCACCGGAACAGCCCCGTCTCCACCACCGTATCACCTACGCCGCTGCTTGGAACCATTGGGGTTTCCCGCCCCGGCAGGCCCCGGTTGGCACTTTGGGCAGGCCACCGTCGTCCGTCCCCCGACCGTAAGCGTCTGCAGTGTCGTCCTGCATCGCCGGCAATGTTCCCCGCCTCGGCCATAGACACGGTGCGTCAATTGGAACGATCCCGACTTGCCCTCGCCATCGACGTAGTCGCGCAGGGACGATCCGCCCGCCCGGATCGCCCGGGCGAGCAGCCGGCGCATCGATCCGACCAACCCCTTCACGTCGCTTGCGCTGAGCGCGTTGGCGGGGGTCAGCGGGTGCAGCCGTCGTTCGTGCAGGAGTTCGTCGACGTAGATGTTCCCCAGTCCCGCGAGCAAGCCTTGGTCAAGCAATGCGGCCTTGAGCGGTCGGCCGGTCGCGCCCAAGCGGGCGAAGAGTTCAGCAGGGCGTGCGGTCAAGGCGTCGGGTCCCAGCTCGCCCCAGCGTTCGAGGATGAGGTCGGCGAAGGTCGGGTAGGTCCAGAGCCCGCCGAATCGGCGCGGGTCGCGGAACACCAGCCAGGTTCCGTCGTCCAACTGCCAGAGGGCGTGAAGATGCCGAACCTCCATCGACTCCCCGGAGTCCTTGACGGATTTCGACCGGCCCCCGCGCGGGCTGGCGATGGCCGCGCGCACTGCGGGGTCGTCCGCGGGTCGGTGGCAGAGCGAGCCGGTCATGCCCAGATGGACGCAGATCGCCGGCAGGGCGTCGTCGCCCGCCAGCAGCGCGATCTGTTTTCCGTGCCGGCGGATCGCCGTGAACCGTCGGCCGACCAGCATCGCCTCGGGCGTTGTGGAGCCGACGACGACCTCCGTGCGGCGGACGGCCACGGACCGGATCTCCCGGCCCAAGATCCGCGGCGCAAGGGAGGCGCAGACGCTTTGGACTTCCGGCAATTCAGGCATTTTGTCGTCCGCTCGATTCTCGGGAAGGATTGTAGCGGGCCCGAGCTATAATCCTCGCCGCCGCGCCGTCGGCCGCATCCACGCCCCACAGGAGCCCGCATGACTCAAGATCCATCGCCGCCTGGCCTCGGGAACGGCTCCGCCAAGGAAGCCCCCGAGGAGTTGATCGCCCGTGTGCGCAGCGCCTCGGAAAACCTGCACAACCAAGTGGGGAAGATCGTCGTCGGCCAACGCGACGTCATCGACCAGCTCTTCGTCGCCCTCTTCTGCCGGGGGCACGCCGTGCTCGTGGGCGTCCCGGGCCTCGCCAAGACACTGCTGATCTCCACCATCGCCCGCACGCTCAGCCTGGGTTTCAGCCGCATCCAGTTCACGCCCGACCTGATGCCCAGCGACATCACCGGCACGGAGGTGATCGAGGAGGACCGCACCACCGGGAAGCGCCACCTCCGCTACGTCAAGGGCCCGGTCTTCGCGAACATCATCCTCGCCGACGAGATCAACCGCACCCCGCCCAAGACGCAGGCCGCGCTGCTCGAGGCTATGCAGGAGCACCACGTCACCGCGGGCGGCGTGCAGCACGCGCTGCCCCAGCCGTTCTTCGTCCTCGCGACGCAGAACCCCATCGAGCAGGAAGGCACGTATCCGCTGCCCGAGGCCCAGCTCGACCGCTTCATGTTCATGATCCACGTGGGCTATCCCGGCGAGGACGAGGAACTCGAGATCGTCCGGCGGACCACGGCGAGGCGCGACGTGACGATCGAGCACGTGCTCGACGCGCAGAGCGTGATGCAGATCCAGGCGCTGGTGCGCGACGTGCCCGTGGCCGACCACGTGATCCGCTATGCGCTCAAGCTCGTGCGGGCGACGCGCAGCCCGGTCCGCGGCCAGCCGGACCACCGCCCCGAGACGGTCAAGCGCTACCTCACCTGGGGCGCCGGCCCGCGAGCGAGCCAGTACCTGACGCTCGCGGGGAAGGCCCGCGCGATCATCCAGGGGCGCACGCACGTGACGACCGAGGACATCAAGGCCGTCGCCCCGCCTTACCAAGGCATGAGCGTCGAGTTCGCGCAGCACCGCCAGTACGCCCCGGGCGACGACCTCCGCCGGCTCGACTGGAAGGTCTACGGGCGCACCGACAAGCTTTACCTGAAGCAGTACCAGAAGGAGACGAACCTCGACCTGGTCGTGTTGCTCGACGTCTCGGGCTCGATGTCCTATGCGTCGCCCGATGCGAAGGGCTGGCGGAAGTACGACCACGCCGCCGCGATCGCCGCCGCGATGACCTACCTCGCGCTGCGGCAGCAGGACCGCGTGGGGTTGGTGCTCTTCGCGGGGCGCGTGCTGCAGGTGGGGCGCATGTCGAACTCGCGCGACCACTGGCGGTCGATCATCGAGTCGCTCACCAACGCCAATCCGCGCCCGGGCGACACCGCCACGGCAGGCGCGGCCCCCTCCGCCGACGCGCTCTCTCCCACGGGCCGGAGCGCCCCCGTCGACGAGAGGACCGACACCGACCTCGCCCGCGTCTTCGACCAAGTCCTCGCCAAGCTCACGCAGCGCAGCCTGCTCGTGCTGGTCAGCGACCTCTTCGACGACCCCGCCTCGATCGAGCGGGCCATGGCCCGGCTGCACCACCGCCGGCATGATCTGCTTCTCCTGCAGACGCTCGACCCCGCCGAGCGCCGGTTCCCCTTCCGCTCCCCGACCGACTTCATCGGGCTCGAGCACGAGGGCCGCCTGGGCCTCGACCCCGCCGCTCTGCGCAAGGCCTACCTCCAGGCGCTGCAGGGCCACCTGAACCAGATCGAGCAGGCGGCTAGGCGTTTCCACTTCGACCATCTCGTGCTCGACAGCTCCGAGTCGGTCGGCGCCCCGCTGAGCCATTTCCTGGCCCGCCGCGCCGCCATCGCCGGCAACAGGGGGGGCTGAGCCGTGCCGACCTCCACCATTTTTTTCCCGACGCTCGCGATCCTCCCGTGGCTCTTCATCAACGGCTGGCTCGCCGCCGCGGGCATCGCGACGGTCTCGATCCCCATCGCCATCCACCTGCTCACGCGGATGCGCCGCCAGCAGCAGCCTTGGGCCGCGATGCGGTTTCTCATCGAGGCCTACCGCCGGCAACGCCAGCGACTCCGGCTCGAACAGCTCCTGCTCCTGCTCGTGCGCTGCTTGATCCTGCTGATCCTGGGCCTCGCGCTGGCGGGGCCGTTCCTGGGCGGGCTCGCCCGCGGGCTGGGCGCGGACGGCGGGGGCCGGCTGGTCTGCATCGTTCTCGACGACGCGCTGAGCACGCAGGCCGCAGGGGCCGACCACGTCGTCCGCTTCGAGAACCTCCGCCGCTCCGCAGGCAAGATCCTCGACCACCTGCGCCCCGGCGACCGCGTCGCGATCTGGACCGCCGCCCGCCCGCTCGCCACGCCGCTGCTCTCTCCCACGCCCGACCTCGCCCAAGTCCGGCTGATCCTTGACGGCCTGCGCCCGCGCAGCAGCCGGAGCGATTGGCCTGCCGCGCTCGCCGCCGTGAAGACCCTCTTGGCCGAGCAGAACCTCGACCGCCAACGCGCGTGGGTCGTGTTGCTCAGCGACTTCGCCGCGGGCACGCTCGAGGTCGACCGCCCCGCGCCGGCGGCCCTCGCGGGCATCGGCAAGCAGGCGGTCCTCACCGTCGCCCGCCCCAGCCCGCAGGCGGGGAACTTCCAGGTCGCCGCGCTCACGCCCTCGCGCGGGATGATCCTCGCCGACGCCGTCGGCCCCGCGACCATCCCGCTCGAGCTGCGCCTCCGCCGCTTCGGAAGCGAGGCCACGGCGACATCGTCCGCCATCAAGATCGAGCTCTTCGGCGAAGACCCCGCCAAGCCGATCGCGGCCATCAGCCAGGATTTCCATTGGGCGGCCGGGCAGGCCTCGGCCGCGCTGAATCTCGACATCCCCGTGCCGGCCTCGGCGGCTGCTTCGGTCTCCGGCGCGTCCTCCACCACGAAGCCCGCGGGGCGGACGACGACGGGTCCGGGGGCTGTCGCGTCCGGCGGAGCGGGGCAGATCCTCGCGGTGCGCGCGACGATCGAGCCCGCGGGCGACGACGCCCTCGCCAGCGACAACCGGCGCGTCGCGCTGGTCGAGCTGCGGCGGAAGCTTCATGTCGGCATCCTCGACGATGCCGCGGCCGCCGCCTCTTCCGTGGGGACGAGTGGTGCCGGCGCTGTTGGGACTGGTGTATCTGGGAGTGGAGGCGTGAGCACGCTCCGCCCGCACGACTGGTTGGCGATCGCGCTGTCGCCGCAGACGCCGCGGCGGGGCACCGAAGGCGCCGACGCCTCCCGGCCGATCGAACTGCTCGACGTTCCGCCCGCTGCGGTCAACGCGGAGTCGCTCGCCCGCCTCGACGTGGTGATGCTGCTCCGCCCCGACCTCGTGGCCGCGCCCGGCTGGACCGCGCTGCGCGACTTCACACGCCGCGGCGGGCTGCTCTGGGTCTTCGCCCCCAACGTCGACACGCCCGCCCTCTGGGCCAATACCTTCCGCGAACAGCTCGGGCTCGATTGGCAGATCGGCCTGGCCCCGCACGACGCGCCTGCCTCCGCCCCCGCCCCCGCCCCCGGAAATGGAAGCGCCTCCAGCACGCCGTCGGCAAGCCCCGCCAAGGCCCCCGCGTCGAACGCGTGGTCCCTCGACGTTGACGCTCCCGCGCCCGAGCCACTCCGGCTCCTCAGCGCCGACTGGGGGGCCGTGCTCCGCTACGTGAGCGTCTCCCGCCGCATCGACCTCGCCCCGCGCACCGGGCAGGAGTCGGTCTGGCTGCGCGTCGCCCACGAGAAGCCCGACGCCCCCTCGGCCCTCCTCGCCTCCGCGCCCGTGGGCGAGGGGCGCGTGATCTTCCTCGCCGTCGCGCTCGACACGGCCTGGACGAACCTCATGACCAAGCCGCTTTTCCTGCCGCTGCTGCACGAGACCGTCCGCGGCGTGCTGGGCTCGTCGGCCGAGGCACTGCGGCGCAACGCGGCCGTCTCGGGCGACCAGCCGTCGCTGAGCCCGCGCTGGGAAGGCACGCAGGATCTCCGCCGCATCGACGGCACGCCCTCGCGCGTCGCCGTGCGCCGGACCGACGCCGGCCTCGAGCTGGCCGGCGCGCTGCAGGACCCGGGCATCTACGCGGCCACACCCACGGCCTCGCTTCGCCTCGCGGTCAACCCCGACGCCGACGCCGGCAACACCGCCGCGCTCGACCCCGTCGCCCTGGGCAGTTGGCTCACGGGGCTGGGCGACTGGTCCTGGCTCGACGAGGAGGCGCCGGACAAGGCGCTCCTGGCCGAGCCGCTGCGCACGAACCTGGGCTGGCCGTTGCTCTGGGTTACGCTCGCGCTGCTCCTGCTCGAGACCTGGCTCGCGCGCCGATTCAGCCACGCCGCCGCGGGAGGCCGGCTCGCCCCCGCCGGGCAGTCCGACCCCGACGCCCCCTCCGCCGCGGTGGACGCCGGAGCGTCGGTCGACGCGGAGGTCACCGCATGACCCCCGCGCACTTCCTGCAATCGCACGCGGCCCTCGCCGCCACGATGCTCGACAACCTCATGGGTCTGTCGAAGATCAGTTGGTCCGACCCGCGCACGACGCTCGCGTGGCGCTGGCCGCTGCCGGTCTGGGCGTGGATCCTCCTCGTCGCCCTCACTGTGGGCATCGCCGCCCTGAGCTACCGCCGGCTGCTCGGCCCCGTCTGGGCGCGGGCGGCGCTGGCGACGCTGCGGGCCCTGGTGCTCCTGCTCATCGTCGCGCTCCTGCTCGGGCCGATGCTCGTGCTCAACCAGGAGAAGATCGAGCCCGACTGGCTGCTGATGCTGGTGGACCGCAGCGCGTCGATGCGCATCCGCGACGTGAAGTCCACCGCGGTTTCAGTCGTGCGCCCCGCAAGCACCACCGCGCCCGCGACGGAGCCGGCGGTGATAAGCGCGCCCAGCGCCGCGCTGATCTCCCGCGACCGCGCCCTGCACGACGCCCTTGCCCATAAGGCCGACCTCTTCGGCCCCGACAAGCTCGGGCGCGACCGCCGCCTCCTCTGGCTGGGCTTCGACGCCGCGACCTACGAGATCGACCCGCCCTTAACGCCCGTCTCCCCAGCAATCCCCAGCACTCAGGCCGCCGCCGACGAGCCCGACGGCCAGGCGACCTCCATCCGCACCGCCATCGAGCAGGCGCTCCAGCGCGCCGCCGGGCGGCCCATCAGCGGCATTGTCCTCCTCACCGACGGCCAAAGCCCGCAGTCGACCTCCGGCGACCTCGTCCGCCGGCTGCAGCAGCAGGGCGTCAACGTCTTCACCGTCCCCCTAGGCGGCGACACCCAGCCGCTCGACCTCTCCATCGCCCAGATCGAATCGCCCGAGCGGGCGTTCATCAACGACGTCGTCCCCGTCAGCGTCTGGATCGACCGCTACCCCGCCGACGCCCGCATCGACCCCTCGCGCCTGAGCCTTCGGCTGATCGACGTCGCCACCGGCAAGACGCTCGACCAGCGCAGCCCCGCCGACGCCGACCTGCGCCAGCCCGTGCGCTTGAGCGCCCAATCCGCGACGGTCGGCCCCGCCCGCTGGCGCGTCGAGATGACCTACGACGCCCAGGCGGGCCAGCCCGGACTCTCGGGCGGCGCCGCCGGGAACCCGGCCCGTGACGTGAGCGTCGAAATGGTGGACAAGCCCATCCGCGTCCTCTACGTCGAGGGATATCCGCGCTGGGAATACCGCTATCTGAAGAACATGCTCGTGCGCGAAAAAAGCATCCAGAGCAGCATGATGCTCCTCTCCGCCGACCGCGCCTTCGCGCAGGAGGGGCAGCTCCCCATCCAGCGCCTCCCTCGCGACGCCGCGGAGTTCAAGCCCTACGACGTGATCATCATCGGCGACGTCCCGCCCGACTACTTTAGCCCCGAGCAGAAGACGCTCATCGCCGACCAAGTCTCGCTCCGCGGGGCGGGCCTGCTCTGGATCGGCGGCGGCAACGACACGCCCCGGAGCTACGAGGGATCCGCCCTGGCGACCTTGCTCCCGATGCGCAGCCCCGCGGGCGTGGACCGGGCCGACCCGCCCGTGCCGTTGGTCGTCTCGCCCACGCCGCTGGCGGAGGCGCTGCAGGTCATGCGCCTGCGTCCGCCCGCCCCGGCCACCGCGCCTTCCGATGCGCCCGCGACCGAGATCGCGCCCCCCGGCTGGCCCGTCGGGCTGCAGCCGCTGCGCTGGGCCCAGAGCGTCGGCGAACTCAAGCCCAGCGCCGAGGTGCTCGCCTTCGCCCGGCCGTTCGACGCGCCGGCAGGCGGCTCCAACGTGATGTCGCTCCCGCTCGTGACGCGCCTGCGCTACGGGGCCGGGCAATCGCTCTACGTCGCGACCGACGAGACGTGGCGCTGGCGCTACGCCCGGGGCGAGATCTACTTCGAGCAGTTCTGGATGCAGCTCGTGCGCATGCTGGGGCGCAACCGCCTGCGGCAGTCGACGGACCGCGCGGCCATGGAGGTCTCCGCCCGCCGGGTGCAGGCGGGGCAGGCCGTGGTCGTCGACGTCACGCTCAACGATGAGTTGCTGATCAGCCGTGAGCTGACGCAGATCGCGGTCTCGGTCCTCAAGGCCGAGGGCGGCCCCGCGGGCACGCAGCCCGGGGCGCAAACCGGCGCGCAGCCGGCCGCGCTCGAGCGCATCACGCTCCTGCCCAAGCCGCGCAGCGCCGCCTCCGCCGGCCCCGCGACCTACACCGGGCTCTGGCGACCCTCGACCTCGGGCAAGCTCAGCCTGCGCGTCGTCGAGCCCGCCCTCGACGACCTCAACGTCACCCAGGCCATCGAAGTCCTCCGCCCCGACGACGAGCTCCGCCAGCCCGCGCCCGACCGCGACCGGCTCGTCGCCCTCTCGCGCGACACGGGCGGGAGCGTCGTCGAGCTCAACAACCTCGACGAACTCGCCCGCGTCGTGCCCAACCGGGCCCGGCGGACCCCCAACGACATCCGTGAACCTCTGTGGAACTCCTCGCTCGCCCTGATGCTCGTCGTCGGCCTGCTCACCCTGGAGTGGGTCGGCCGCAAGGCGGTGCGCCTCGTTTGATGCCTTGAACAGCGCCTCGAACGTGCCTCGAATTGGGGCTCGATAACCGCCCGTCCGGCCTACAATGGATCGCCGCAAATCGGCCATCCCAGACCCTGTTTCCCGTGCCCCGTCCCGACCGGCCCGCCTCGCCTTTTTCGGAAACGCCCATGCGTGAGGTGACCCGACAACTTGAGCACGCCCGCCGCGTCGGCCGGTGGATGCTGTTCGCCCAAAAGCTCTTCGAGTGGCTGGGCGTGGTCGTCGCGGTGTCGCTCTCCGCCGCGGTGATCGACTTCGCGCTCCGCCTCCCGGGCTGGATGCGGTTGGTTCTGGGCGTGGCGGCGGCCGGGTTCGCCCTGGTCTGGATCGTCACCCGCGTCGCCCGCGCCGCGGCCGTGCGCCCCGAGCTGGGCGCGCTGGCCCTCCACGCCGAACGGCTCTACCCCGACCTCGCCGGCGAGCTGGCGACGGGCGTGGAGTTCAGCCTCCACCCCGAGGTCTTCGCCGACGCCGACCGCTCGGCCGCGCTCGCGCAGGCGAGCGTCCGCAACGTCGAGGGCCGGCTGGAGGGCAAGTCGCTCCGCCTGCTCAACCCGCGCCCGACGATCCACCGCCTGGCGCTCTGCGTGCTCGCGGTGGTCGCCGCGTCGTCCGTCGTCGCGGCCGCGCCCGACTCTGCCTCGACGGCGATGCGCCGCTGGCTCAACCCGCTGGGTCCCGCGGAGTGGCCTCGGCGCACGGCGGTGGCGAGCCTCGTGCGCGACCACGTCTGGCCTTCGGACACGCCGCTGCGCGTGCGGGCCCGCGTCGAGAAGGGGTTCCGCTCGGGGATGCGCACGTGGGTGACCTACCGCGTCGTGTCCGCGCGCGGAGCCTCCTCCTGGCAATCGGTCCTGCTCAACGAGCAGGCGCCGGCCCCGATCGCTGCCGGGGCCTCCGGTTCCGCGGCCGGCGCGCCGGCCTCCTCCGCCGGCCGTCGCGGGATGTTCGAGCGGCTCATCGACTTGCCCGAGAACCTGCTCGCCTCGCCGACGCCCGCCGCGACGAACTCCTCATCGAACGGCAAGGCCACCGCCCGGCCTGATGCCTCGGTCGAGTTCTATTTCGAGGCTGGCGACGACCGCACCCATCCGCAGTCGATCACGCTGGTCGACCGCCCCGCCCTCCGCTCCTCCCGGCTCGCCATCGAGCCGCCCGCCTATGCCCACGGGCTGATCGCACCGCAGCAGGTCGACCTCGACCAGCAGACGGGGCAGATCGCCTCCGCCACCGCGATGACCGGCTCGAACGTCCGCTGGTCGCTGGAGTTCAACAAGCCGATCCCCGCGGCTTGGCTCCGCGGCGAGGGCTTCCTGCCCGGGCTCAACGCGGCCCTCAAGGCGCAGGGCAATGCCGCGGCCCAGGCGAAGATCGAAATCGGAGACGGCTCCACCGAAGCTTCCGCGGCCGAGGGCTCGCGCATCGCCATCGGCTTCCGGCTGCTCCAGAGCGTGCAGTCGCCTGTGCGCCTGCAGGACGAATACGGGCTCGGGAACCTGTCGGACCGGCTCTACCGGGTCGACGCGACGGTCGATCAACCGCCCGCGGCTTCGATGACCCTGCCGGTCAGCGACGAGGCGGTGCTCGCCAGCGCGGTGATACCGCTGCAGGCCATGGCGCAGGACGACGTGGGCGTGGAGTCGGTGGAGCTGCAGATCGCGACGCACGCCCGCGAGGCCGAGCCCGCGGCCGCCGGCGCGGCGACGGCGCCTGCCGCATCCGGAGGCAACGGCGGGGCAACCTCCGCCCCGCGCACGATCGCCCACGCCGACGGCCGCAGCGCCCAGATGTCCGTCGACAAGACGCTCGACCTCGCCCCGCTCAAGCTCCAGCCCGGCGACGAGCTGCTCGCCACCGCCTATGCCCGCGACGTCTTCGACCTCGACGGCGCGCGGCATGAGCCCGTGCGCTCGCCCCCTCGGCGGCTGCGCATCATCGACGCTGCCGCGCTCGTCGCGCAGATCCGCACCGAGCTGGGCGGCGTGCGACAGACGGCGATCAACCTCTCCAACCGCCAGCGCGAGCTGCTCGATCCGCCCGCCGACAAGGCCCAGCCCGGGCAGCAGGACGTCACCGCGCGGATCGACGCGCAGGCCGGCCTGCTGCGCTCGCTGGAGGACCGCGTCGAGCGCAACCGCCTTGAAGACCCCGCGCTGGCGGGGCTTCTGAAGAAGGCATCCGACCTGGCCGAAAAGGCCCGCAACGACTCCAAGGAGGCCGACGCCAAGCTCGGCGACGCGAAGAAGGACGACCGCAAGGACCCGGCCTCGCCCCGCGCCAAGGCGCGCGACAAGCAGGGCGACGTCGCCTCGGGCCTGTCGAGCCTCGCAGGCCTGCTCGACCAGGGTCGCGACACGCAGGCCATCCAAGGCGAGCTGCGCGACCTGATCCGCCAGCAGGACGACCTGAACACGGACACCCGCGCGACGCTCCCAAACACGCTGGGCAAGTCGCCCGAGCAGCTCAGCCCCGAGGACCGCAAGAAGCTGGGCGAGCTCTCCGACCGCCAGGCCGCGCTGACCACCAAGGCCGACGCGCTGACCAAGCAGATGCAGGGCGCCGCCGACACGCTCTCGCAGCAGCCCGACCCGCAGAGCAAGGCCGCGGCCGAGGCGCTCTCCGACGCGGCGGCCGTCGCCCAGCGCAAGGGGCTGACGCAGACGATGAAGCAGGCGGGGGACTCCGCCAAGCAGAACAAGCTCTCGGAGAGCTCGACCTCGCAGCAGAACAGCTCCGACACGATGAAGGAGATGCTCGCGCAGATGTCGAACCAGGAGCAGCGACAGATGGAGGTACTCCGCCGCAAGCTCGAGGCGCTGGCCGAGGCGGTGAAGAAGCTGATCGAGCAGCAGGCGGCGCAGATCGACCGCCTCGCGGGCGCGAAGGAGCTGGCCGGGCTGGACGAGCCGCAGTCGGCCCTGCGGCGCAACACGCTCTCGGTCGAGGAGCAGGCCAAGGCGGAGGCCGCCGCCGCCGCGCGGCACGTGGGCCAGGCGGCCGAGCACCAAGGCACGGCCGTGGCGGCGCTCCGCCAGAGTCAGCGCGACCCCGCGTCGGCCGGGCAGAAGCTGGCGCTCGCGAGCCTCGATGCCGCGCTCAAGGAGCTGCAGAAGGCCAAGGAGCAGACGCAGAAGAAGGAGGAGGACAAGAACCGCCAGAAGCTCCAGGCCCAGTACGAGAAGCTCGCGAAGGAGCAGGACGAGCTGCGCAAACAGACGGTTCCCTTCACCTCCAAGCCGGGGCTCTCGCGCCGGGAGCGCGTCGACCTGATCGACCTGGGCCATCGCGAGGCCGACCTGCAGGCCGCCGCCGCCGACCTTGGGCGCGAGGTGGCCGACACGCTGCTGTTCCGCCACATGCACGGGCGGATCGACAAGCTCGCGGCGCAGTCGGCCTCGCGCCTGCGGGCTGGGCAGGCCGACCCTGCGGTTCCGCAGGACCAGGGGCAGGTCTCCGGCATGCTGCGTACGATGGCCGGCGCGTTGGCCGACGCTCAGAAGCAGCCCGACCCGTTCGACAAGGGCGAGAGCCAGTCCAGCAACGGAGGCGGCGGCGGGGGAGGCGGAGGCGCGGAGCCGCTGATCCCGCCCCTCGCGGAGTTGAAGCTTCTCCAAGGCATGCAGCAAGACGTGCTCTCGCGCACGCGCGAGCTCGACAAGCCCATCGCCCAGACGCCTGTTGCGCCGGACGCCGCGACGCCCGCCGAGGCCCGGGAAAAGCAGGTCATCGAGCTCTCCACCCAGCAGCGCGAGCTCTCGTCGCTGGGCGAGCGGCTGATCAACATCATGATGGCGAAGCAGAACATGATGCGCGAGCCGACCGAAGTCGCCGTGCCCAAGCCGAAGCCCGCGGGCCAGCCCCGGCCGTCTCCACCCAAGTCCAACCAGCCGGAGGGCAGATGAGAACCCACGTCCCGCGTTCGTTCGTCGTCGCGTTTGCCGCGGCTTTCTC
Source organism: Planctomycetota bacterium (assembly GCA_026386955.1). Taxonomy (GTDB): domain Bacteria; phylum Planctomycetota; class Phycisphaerae; order Phycisphaerales; family Phycisphaeraceae; genus JAPLMQ01. Next base: position 73,341 of record JAPLMQ010000304.1, on the reverse strand, counting down.
CGCCACGCTTTTGGCCGCGCCGTGCCTCGCGCAGTCGGCCACGCCCTCGCTCGACGAGATGCTCAACATCCCCGCCCCTGGTGGCGCGTCCGGCGGCAGCGCCACCCAACCCTCGGGCCCGAAGCGCGGGTCCGCCGGCGTGCCCATCGACGCGGGCGTCGCCCGCCGGCTCACCGGCGAGCAGGCGTCCGACTCGCTGCGCCAGGCGCTGGGCGAGATGCTCGAGGCGTCGGACCGCCTGGGCAAGAACCGCGACACGGGCGAGCAGACCCAGCGCATCCAGGAGTCGGTGCTCGAAAAGCTCTCCCAGGTGATCGAGGCCGCGGAAAAGCAGCAACAGCAATCGTCCTCTTCGTCATCCTCATCCTCGTCAAGCTCCTCAGGCCAGCCCAAGCGCGAGAACGGGAGCGACAAGAACGCCGCGCCCCAGCCCGGGGACCAGCCGGGCCAGAAGGAGGGCAAGAAGCCCGGCGAGGAGCAGGGCGAGCAGGACAACCCCGACGGCAAGAAGGGCGGCAAGAAAGGCGAGAACCGCGGGCAGCTCCCCGGGCGGACCGACCCTCGGCAGATCAACCCCTCGGTGCTCGAGCAGGTGCGGTCGGAGTGGGGCAATCTCCCGCCGCGGCTGCGCGATGATTTGCTCGAGGGGCTGACCGAGCGCGTCAGCCCGGTCTACAAGGAAATGACGGAGCGCTATTACCAGCGCCTGGCCGAGGAGGGGAAATGATCCGTCGACTGCGCTCCATCGTGCCCTTCGCCGTGCGGACGTCGCTCTGCGCGGCGCTCTTCATGGCGGCCCTCTTCCTAGCGCCCCCGGCCGTGCGCGCCGAGGAGCCCATCACCCCGCTCTCCAACGACGCCCCCGATTTCATCGAGATCACGCCCAAGACCCGCGCGTCGATTGAGAAGGGCCTGCGCTACTTGGCGACGCTCCAGGGGCGCGACGGCAGCTTCGGCGGGCGCTCGGGCGGGCAGACCGTCGGCATCACCTCGCTCGCCTGCCTCGCCTTCATGGCCGACGGCAATTTGCCCGGGCGCGGGGAATACGCCGTGCAGGTCGAGCGGGCCCTGGACTTCATCCTCCGCAGCGTGCAGGAGACGGGGCTGATCACCGCCGACGCGGGCAGCACGCCGATGTACGGGCACGGCTTCGCCACGCTGCTGCTGGGCGAGGTCTACGGGATGACCGGCGACCGCCGCGTGCGCGACGCGCTGGTGAAGGCCGTGCGCCTGATCGTCGCGACGCAGAACTCCGAGGGTGGATGGCGCTACCAGCCCGTCCCGCTCGACGCCGACCTCTCGGTGACGATCTGCCAGATCATGGGCCTGCGCTCGGCCCGCAACGCGGGACTGTCGGTGCCCAAGGAGACGATCGACCGCGCGATCGTCTACGTCCGCCAATGCCAGAACCGCGAGGACGGCGGGTTCCGCTACCAGCTCATGATCGGCGGGTCGATGTTCCCGCGCTCGGCGGCGGGCGTGGCGAGCCTCTACTACGCGGGCATCTACCAGGACCGCGCGCTGGAGCGCGGGCTCGACTACCTCCTGCGGAACAAGAACGAGGTCGCCGCGCGCGGGAGCCACTACTTCTACGGGCAGTATTACGCCGTGCAGGCGATGTACCTCGCGGGCGGGAAATACTGGGCCCAGTGGTACCCGATGGTGCGCGACGAGATGGTCCGCCAGCAGCAGGAGCGGGGCGGATGGACCGGCGACCAGGGCGAGGACTACGGCACGGCGATGGCGCTGCTGGTGCTGCAGGCACCCAACCGGTTCCTGCCGATATTCCAGCGCTGACGGCGCCGACGAACCACGCAGACGGGCCGGGAAGAAAACGCCGAACCTTTCGGAAGTCCGCATGATGCCGCTCCCATCCGCCCATTCCGCCCGCGCGACCCTGCCCGCCGTTGCGTTCGCGGCGTTGTTCTGCGCGTCGACGGTCCGCGCCGCCACGCCGGCGATCCTCGTCGGGCCCGACTTGGCCCCGCGCGCCATCAGCATCCAGGGCCTGAGCGACGGGACGCTGAGTTTCTTCGACACCGACCGGCATTACCGTTCCGAGGCGCTCGAGGGCTTCGTGCAGCTTCGCGACATTGGCCAGGCGCGGGCCACCGCGGACGATGGGGCGGCGGCCGTCGTACCTATCAAGCCGGCCCTTCCGGCCGCCCCGCCCGCGCCGTCCGGCGCGCAGCCCGGTCCCGCGACGCAGCCCGCGCCATCTGAGGGCTTCATCGAGTTGGTCGACGGCCAAAAGCTCACCGGTCGGTTCCTCGCGCCGTTGCCCGACGGGCAGAAGTTCCAGTGGGAGCACCCGCTGTTGGGCGCGGTCGCGATCAACCTCGACAACGTCCGCTCGCTGAGGCTCCGCCCGCGGCCGGCCGCTCCGGCCCCGGCTGCGGACCCCAACGCACCGGGCGACGCCGGCGCGAATGCGGGCAACGACCCGGCGGCGAACAACCTCAAGGCCTTCGCGGAAAAGCTGAACAATATGGTAGCTCGTCCGCCCGGGGCGGGGCCTGTGCCCAACGCCGGCCCGCAAGTCCCGGTCACGCCGCCGCGTCCCGCGCCGGCGGCGCCCGCCCTCAAGACGCCCGTCGACGCCAACGGGCCCGACAACGGCGCGGCGAACGCGGGCGGCAACGCCTCCGCCACCAGTGACCGCGTCGAGATGACCAACGGCGACGCGGTCACCGGGTTCGTCACCGCGATCACCGCCAAGGGGCTCGAGCTCAAGACCGCCGAGCGCGGGCAGGCCGTCGTGCTCCCGCTCGAGCGCGTCTGCCGGATCGACCTGACCAACCCGATGCAGGAGACCCGCCGTCGCCAGCACAAGGTCTGGCTGGAGGACGGGTCGCGCCTGCTCGCCTCTTCGCTCTCGATCACAGGGAAGGAAATGCGGCTCCAGCCCGCGCTGGGCGCCGCGGCGGCCCCCGCCCCGCCCGTCTCCACCCCGCTCGCGGGCGTGACGCGGATCGACATCGCGGGCAAGGCCGGGGCGCTCGCGCCGCTGTCGTCGCTCGCGTCGAGCGTGGCGGGCGGGGGCGAGGCGTTCGGTGTCGCCAGGCCGCCGCGCGTCGCGGGCGATTCGCTTCGCGTCCACGCGCCGGTGACGCTGGCGTTCGAGCTGCCCACGGGGGCGATGCGCCTTGCGGGTCAGGCCCGCCTCGACACCGCCGCCGAGCCCGGGCAGGACCCGGCGCAGGTCGCCGCGCAGGTCCGTCGCTGGGCCGACCTCGACATGGTCCTCCGCCTCGACGACAAGGAGATCACCCGCATCCACCTCGACGGGAAACAGCCGCAGGCCGATGTGAACCTCCCGCTCGACGGCCGGCGGTTGGTGATCGAGCTCACGCAGGGCGCCAACGGCCCGGTGATGGACCGCGTCCTGCTCCGCGAGTTCCAGTTGCTCATCGTCCCGCGCCCGTGACGCTTTTGCCCGCAAAAGGCGCCCGCGCAGATTCCGCCACACACCCCGCCTTATGCCCTCCACGCCCCACAAGCTCGACCTCTACCGCCTTGCCGTCCAGCATCCCCACGCCGAGACGTCGCTGCTGGCGCGGATCTACGCCCACCATCGGCGCGGGCGCTGGCCCACGCTCCTGCGCGAGGACTTCGCCGGCACCGCGGCCATCGCCTCGGCCTTCGTCGCGCAGCACGAGGATTGCCGCGCCTTGGCGATCGACTTCCACGCCCCGACGTGTGCGTGGGCAAGGCGGCGCGCGGACCGCGTGCTGGGCGATCGGGCCGGGGACTTGATCGCCCTGTGCGAGGACGTGCGTAGCGTCGTTTCGCCGCGCGTCGACGTCGTGGCGGCGCTGAATTTCAGCTCGTTCATCTTCCACCGGCGTGACGACCTCCGCGCCTACTTCCGCGTCGCCCGCCGGGCCCTCCGCCCCGGGGGCGTGCTCGTGCTCGACGCCTACGGCGGCCCGGGCGCGCTGCGGGTGGGGATGCAGACCCGCCGCGTCGATCCGGCGGCGCTGGCCGTGGCCGGGGCCTCCGGCGTGGCGGACGACGACGCGCTCGACGCCCACCGCCCGCCCTTCGACTACCTCTGGGAGCAGCGCCGGGTCGACCTGCTCTCCGCCCGCGTCGATTGCCGCATCCACTTCCGCCTGCGCGGCGGGCGCATGATCCGCTCGGCGTTCCACTACGAGTGGCGGCTGTGGTCGCTGGCGGAGCTGGCGGAGGTGATGGTCGAGGCGGGGTTCGCCCAGGCGCGGGTCTGGTGCGAGGGCGCGGCCGGGGGACGCGCCACCCGTCGCGCGGGGCCGGGGGTCTACGCGCCGGTCCGGTCGCTGCCGACGCGCGAGGATTTCGTGGCCTACGTCGTCGGGCTGAAGTGATCTCCAACACCGCGTGATCCGCCCCGCGCTGGCCGGACTCCGCGGCAGCCGGTAACCTGTGCCCTCCGGTCGGCGCGAGCGCCGGCCGGCCCCCAGGCCACGAGTGGACCCCGCATGCCCGCCATCCGACCGATCCCCGCCGTCACCTTCGCCGCCCAGCCCGGGCGCGACCTCTCCTCCCGCATCGCCCCGCCCTACGACGTGCTCGACGAAGCCGGCAAGGCCGCGCTGCTCAAGGTCGATCCACAGAACATCGTCGCGATCGATCTCCCTCACTTGCCCGCGAAGACCGTCGGGCCCGACGCGACCTACGACGCCGCGGGCGAGCTCTACCGCCAGTGGCTGCGCGAGGGCGTGATGGTCCGCCGCAAGTCGCCCGTGCTGGTCGCCTACCAGCAGACCTACACCCACGCCGGCCGGCGCTTCCAGCGGCGCGGGCTGATCGCGAACGTCACCATCCAGCCGTTCGGGAAGTCGCCCGACGGGAAGGGCGGGATCCATCCGCACGAGCAGACCTTCAGCGGGCCCAAGGAAGACCGCATGAAGCTGATGCGGGCGACCAAGGCGCAGTTGTCGCCGATCTTCGGGCTGCATTCGGATCCGTCGAACCGCGTGCACGCGCTGCTGACGAAGGTGATCGAGTCGCGCCCGGCCGACCTCGCGGGGACGACCTCCGGCGACGGCGTGAGCCACGAAGGCTGGGTGATCGAAACGCCGGCCGAGCAGAAACCGTTCCTCGACCACTTCGCCGGGGCCGACATCTTCATCGCCGACGGGCATCATCGTTACACCACCGCGCTGAACTACCGCGGCGCCCTCGCCGCCGCGGGCCCGCTCGCGCCGGACCACCCCGCGAACTTCTGCCTCTTCGTGCTCGTGGCGATGCAGGATCCGGGGATGATCGTCCTGCCCACGCACCGCGTGCTGGGGAGCATGGCCGAATTCACGCTCGCGAAGTTCACCGCCGCCGCGGCGGGCAAGCTGAAGATCACCCCCTTCGCCGGCAAGGGGAGCCCAAACGACCTGGCTGCGCTGGAGGCGGCGCTGCCCAAGGCCGGGCCGCACGCGATCGGGCTCTTCTGCCCGTCGAACCCCGCGGGCCCATTGGCGATCGCGACCACCGTCGCCGTCGACCCGCTCGCGGCCACGCACGCCAAGCAGTCGCCCGCGTGGCGTCAGCTCGACGTGGCGATCGTGCAGCACCTGATCGTCGAGGGGATCTGCCAGCCGACGTTCTGCCCCCAAGGCGCGGCTGTGAGCTGGAAGTTCCCCCACACCCTCGCCGAGTTCGAGCGCGACACGACCACCCCCGGCTACCAGCTCGGCCTGCTCCTCCAGCCCACGCCGCTGGAATCGGTCCGCCTGGTCAGCCAAGCGGGGGAGCTCATGCCGCAGAAGAGCACGTTCTTCTACCCCAAACTGGCGACTGGAATGATCGTCAACCCCTTGGAATAGCTTTGGTTATGTCGGTTGCGACGGTCTGAGGAATCGTGGGTTCCGGGGCTTGGCCTCCGGGGGGCCGGGTGAGGCATCGGGTGGTGGGCAACAATCGGTGGCGGCCAGCATGTCCAACCCACCTCCCGGCACCGGAAACGGCCCTGCCAGCGGCCCCACCGTCACCGACGAGCAGTTGCTCGCCCTCTGCCGCGGCGGGCGTCAGGACGCCTTCGCCGCCCTGATGGAGCGGTATCGCCTCGAGCTTTTCCATTTCCTCTTCCGTTTCGCCGGCAACCGGGCCGCGGCCGAGGACCTGTTCCAGGAGAGTTTCCTGCAGGTTTACCTCTCCGCCGAGTCGTTCGACCCGGAAAGGCGATTTAAACCGTGGCTTTTCACAATTGCGGCGAACAAAGCCCGGGACCACTTACGTAGAAACAATCGGAGACAGACATCCGCCCTCTCGGCCCCCATCGGGTCGGACCGGGAGGATGGCCGGGAGTTCATGGACCTGCTGCAGGCCGACCTGCAGATGCCCGGCGAAGATTTGGAACGGCATGAGACGGAGGAGTTGGTCCGGCAGGTCATGGCCCAGATGCCGGACCACCTGCGGGAAGTCCTTATCCTGGCATATTTTCAGCAGTTTCCGTACAAGCAGATTGCCGAGGTCCTGAGCGTGCCGCTGGGCACGGTCAAGAGTCGGCTGCACGCGGCGGTGGCGGCTTTCGCCCAGCTCTGGAAGGAGCGTTTTCCCGGCTCCGAGGGCTTTCCGGGAAGTGCAGGGAAATCGGGCGGAGACGCCGACGAGTGAGACGCAGAAGGTGAACGGCATGGAACCCACACCAAACCCCAATCCGACCTCCGGAAATCCCGGAAATCCCGGGCAACCTGTGCCTTCTCCCCGCGCGAAGGCGAGCCCCCCCACGCTCAGCCCCCAAGACGCGGCCGCGCTCGACGCGCTGCTCGCGGCCCGTTGGCGCGAGGCGGGGGCGACCCCGGCCGATCTGGCGCAGGCGACGGACGCATCGAACACTGCGGCCTCTGCCGATCCCGCCCGCACACAAAAGATGGCCGAGCTTCTCGGGCTGATCGGGCAGGCGCCCGCGATGACGCCCCCGCTGGACTTGGTGCAGCGCACGCTTGCCCGCGCCGAGCGGGCCAAGCGCGAAGAGCAGGCCGTGCTCGACGAACCGGCGGGCGTGCTCCCGTTGCGGGCCCGCTGGGCGGAACTGGGCACGGTCGCCGCCGTGGTGCTGATCGGGCTTTCGCTGATGGTGCCGATGCTCGACCGCATGCGGGCCGATGCCCGGCGGATCGCCTGCGCGAACAACCTGGGCGAGGCCGGGGAGGCCTTGGCGAGCTACGCCTCGGACTACAACAACACGCTTCCCCGCCGCGAGGCCGAGCCCGGGAGCGTCTGGTGGAACGTCGGGAAGAACACGCTCGCCAGCGGGCCGGTGGAGTCGAACTCGGCCCACCTCTTCAACCTCGTCCGCGGGGGCTACGCCCAGCCCGACGCGCTCAACTGCCCCGAGAACGACCGGGCCGTCCGCGGGCTCTCTCCGAAGATGAACGATTGGCCGACCGCCCGGGCCGTCTCCTACAGCTACCAGAACCAGTACGCCCGCGACCCGATGCAGATCGACCACGCCCCGCACATGGCCCTCCTCGCGGACAAGAACCCGCTCTTCATGACCACCAACTCGCCGCTGAACTACAACACCGACCAGCAGCGCCGCTCCGCCAGCGTGCTCCACCGCCGCCAAGGGCAGAACATCCTCCGTGCCGGGGGCGACTCCTTCTGGAGCTCCTCGCCCGAGCTCTCCAACGGCGATAACATCTGGCTCGCCAACCATGTCGACCGCTACACCGGCACCGAGACGCCCTCGGGCCCGGACGACTCGTTCCTCGTGCCGTGAGCGAATTCGCCCGCGCGAACCCCACAATCGACAATCCCCTTCCGTTATTGATCGCATCCCAGGGAATGTGACGATTTTCCCTTGTGTCGTCGCAAACGCGCGATACATTTCAAGGTGACGCGCTCACATGGAGCGCCTTGGATTTTCCTCCCGTCCGCATCGGTCCTAGCCGTGGCCCCGGGATAAGTGAGCGCACTTATCTGCATCAATCCGATCCCCCGGGATCGCTCACGGAGGTGACCGATGGTCTCGAATCTGTTTCTCGAAGATGTTGCGCGCGAGTTGCTGCAGAAGCAGGCCGACGGCGGAGCCGACTTGGCGGCGCTGCTGCCTGAACTGATCGGCCTTCTGGAAGAAGGGCACGACCAGCCGGTCGACCACCTCGCCCCGATGATCCACCGCCGGATCCTCGAACGCTCGTTCGTGGACGAGAACGGCGACTCGGTCCTCGACGAATCGCTCTTGGCCGACATCGACACCCAGACGAAGCAGGCCCTCAGCCTGCTCCAAGGTGTGCAGACCGAGGCGATGAGCCGCGGGATCTGGTCGAGCGCGCCGGTGACGCCGCTCATGTGCGGCTGAGGCCGCGGCGTGAAGCGCCTCGATGCATGAAGTCCTTTCCGCGTAGGGTGGCGCTGAGCGGTACTCCGCGAAGCCCACCGTTTGCGCACAACCAAACCCGACACCGCCGTTCCAGCCATGCGTCCCCGGCCGCAATCACGCCGGCGCACCGCTGGCTCAAGCGCTTCACGCGCATCCACCCCGCTCCGGTGAGCTTCGCGGAGTACCGCTCAGCGCCACCCTACAAGTCCCTCCTGCGATCCGGCTGACAGGCCAATCATCGGCCTTGTTATTGGCCATCAGCGATCCCCCGATAGGGTCAAGTCGCACCCGATCTTGGCCGATGCATCCATGGGCCGGGGCGTCATCAGTGAAATGATTTACATATGAGCCACTGGACCCACGGCAAGAACACCTACGTCGATTCCGTGCGCCTCTCGCGTACCCAGTTTGCCGAGATCCTCGAGGACCTCGAGCGCTCGCGCTCCCAGGCGCCGGACGGCAACCGCCGCAAGGGCGACCGCCAAGCCTGCTCCGCCGTCGCGGGTGTCCTGCTCGAGATCGAGCACCCGGGTGGGGTGATGGCCCGCTTCATCGTCCGTCCGCGCGACATCAGCCGCACCGGCGTGGGCTTCGTCCACGGCGGGTTCGTCTACAAGGGCTCCAAGGTCATCGTCACCCTCGTGATGCTCGACCGCGAGATGATCGTCCTCCGCGGGACGGTCGTCCGCTGTCGGCACCTCAAGGCCCGCATCCACGAGATCGGCATGCGCTTCAACGAGCCGCTCAAGGCCGACCCGTTCGCCGTCCCGGCCGAAGCGGAGGTTGAACCTGCCCCCGCCAAAGCCGAGGCGTAGGCCGGTGCCGCCACGCTGGACATCGCCCGCCAAATCCCCGACAACTCCGCCATGACCCCAGCGACGCCTCCCGGCCCGCCCCCGGAATCTCCGCAGGAGAATCCTCCGGAATCATCTCCGCCTTCCCCCGCGGCAGGCGGGCCCGATTACCGCGACCTCTACATCCTCATCGCCGGGCTTTGCTTGGGCCTGCTCCTCTGCCCCGGCATCCTGGGCCGGCTCGCGCCCGAGACCTACGAGCGATGGTTCGTCGGAGGCAGCCGGCAGCGCCAGGCGCTGGCGTTGGTCGAGAAGGAGGCCGAGGAAGGCCGGCAGGCGCTGGCCCAGGTCGGCGCCTCGCCGATGGCGCTGACCGAGTTCGAGCAGAAGGAGCGCCCGAAGCTGGCGCTGATGCAGGCCGAGTTCCAGCAGGCCCAGGCCGACCACCTCACCCGGCTCAACGGCATGCTTGCGTCGCTGACCCTCGCCCTCGCGGCGGTCATGGTGCTCGAGTCGCTGGTCGATCCATCGGCGCAGCATGTTCGATCAAGGCTCACATCCGGCCGATATGTAGTGCTGGGGCTGTGGGCTGCGCTGGCCCTGGCCCGCCCGGCGCTGCTGCGCTCGGCCTCGCCTGTGGTCGTCGCCCTCGCGGTCGCGGCCGTCGTGCTGCTCCTGCTTTTGCCGGGCCCGAGCCCCTGGACTGCCCGGAATCCGCGCAAGGATGTTCCATGAGCTCGCATCGTCCGCATCCCAAGCCCACCACCCCGTCCGCCGCACCGGAGCGCAAGCCCAAGCCGGCAGCGCCGCTTCCCGCCCCGGAGCTCGCCGCCCCCGCCCCGCTCGAGGCCGTCGAACCCACGGACGCCGCCTGCGGAGCCGAGCGCCCGAGCTGCCCGGTCTGCCACGTCGCGGGGGTGGAGAAGCTGCAGAAGTGGTTCTGCCCCAGGTGCCGGAGGCTGCTGCAGACGTGTTGTGATTGAGGATCGCGCGAGGCCAAGTCCGGACGACTTCGTCCGATCAGGCCAAGCCGCGGCCTTCCTCAAACCGTTTTCTTCGTCCCGAAGAAATACGGCCGGATGTAGATCATGTACCCAACCATCGCGACGAGGAAGAAGATCGCCATCGGCAGGTAGGCGTTGCCGCTGAGCGCCCCGGCCTTCTCCAGCGCGTCGATCTGCTCCTGGGGCATCTCCAACTCAACGTAGATCTGCTTGAGCGCCTCGGGGTTGGCGAAGACGAACACGCCATTGACCGCCGCCACGACGGTCAGCGCGATCGTGCCCCACCACGAGATGGGTCTTTGCCGGTAGCCCTCGTAGGCGAGGTAGAGCAGGACGGCGCTGACCACGGCCGAGACCAGGAAAGCGAAGGGCTGGCGGAGCATGGATCCGAAGACCGGCATCACCGGCATCATGGCCGCCATCAACATGCCCATAACGCCCCAGAGCAGCGAGAGGACGTAGCCCAGGACCGGGGCGGGGCAACGGTCGGTCCAGCGCGGCTGGGGGTCGTACTGCTCCAGCGCGGCCTTGACATCCTTGCGCATGAAGAAAGCCAGGAAGCCCGCGGGCAGGGCGATGCCCAGGACCGCCACGAACGCGGCCATCACGACGATGGTGCCCGTCACGAAGCCCGGCGGCAATTGCGGCCCGCCGCTGGCGCGAGACTCCATCGTGGCGGACATCATGCGGGCCTGCATCGGCAACATCGCGAGCGTGGCCACGCCCAAGACGATCCAGAACCAGGCGATGGTCAGGACGATCGGGCGCGACCAGCGGCGGAGCTTGAACGTGCCGACGCCGGTCCAGATGAGGGCGGCGGCGATGACCATGTAGAAGAGCATGGTCCCGAAGAGCATGGCCAAGGTCATGTGCGGGGCGGGCTGTTGCTGGGGCGCCGCGCGGGCGGCGAACATCGACAGCGGCATGCAGGTCACCAGGCAGCCCGCGAGACAGCCAAGGATGATGAAGACCACGCCGAAGACCCGCAGGCCCGCCCGGCGGTCGGGCGTGGAAGGCGCGGGAGGCAGGACGGGGGCGGGCGGGGGGACTTGGGCCATGGGGACCTCCGGAAGCAAAGAGATGGGGTCAAGATGCAAGGCGAGACGGCCGGGCGTCAGGCGCTATCGTACTCGCACAGTGGGCCTTCGCCCGCGGCGAGCGGTGGCTAGAGTGGGGGAACATGAGGGCTTTCATGACACGATACCTTCTTCCCTGTCTCGCCTTGATCGTGCTGTTGTCGGCGTCGCCAGCGCGGGCTGAGAACCTGGCGAGCGGAGCGGCCTATTCCGTTGGCCTCTCGGGCTACGTCTATCGCGGGCAATTGATCCCCGGCACGAACGCCCCCGCGAAGCGCGATGGCTTTATGGACGCCCCGCCCTGGCAAGGGCCGGCCGACACGCTCATCGACGGGCGGCGTGATGGCGCTGCCGTGCGCTCGTGGTTCTGGTCGAGCATGAAGAAGCGGGCGACGCTGACGTTTGACTTGCGAAGGGCGGCGAAGATCGATCGGCTGGGCGTCTGGTCCCCGCCGGAGGGCAAGGGCGTCCTCGACGCCGTGACGGCCCGCGTCGCCGACAGTGAGGCGGGGCTGGCGCAGGCGCCGGAGATCCCGCTTGCGCCGGGGGAGGGCGGATTCATCTGGGCAGGTCCCGCCAAGGCGGGCCAATTCGTGCGCCTCGTCTGCGCAGGCTCGACGCCTGAGCTGGCGGTCAGCGAGGTCGAGATCATGGGCCAGCCGAGCGGGGCGGCGATCTCCGGCGCTCCGCCGGCCGGCCTCATCGTGGTTCCGCCGCGCGATCTCACCCCCTTGCTCCGCGCTCCCGAGAGGCACGAAGGCGTCGTCAACATCGCGCCTGCCGCGACGCGCGTCGTGGCCACGTCGACCCACTACGACGACAAGACCCACGCCTTCGTGCAGGACACCGCGGCCCACGACAGCGATCCCTCCGGGCGCACGCTGGTCGACGGCGATCCGCGCACGGCCATCACCTCCTTCGCCGGCTGGTATACCCACAAGACCATCCAGGTCGAGATCGACCTCGAGCATCCCGTGGAGGTCGATCGCGTCGTGGTTTGGTGCGCCCGGCACGACGCCCAGTCGCGCACCTACCTCAACGCGTTCCAGGCCTGGGTGCGGGCCGGCCCCGAGGCCGCGTGGGAGCCCGTGGGCGAGACGCGCAACGCCGTCCTGCCGGGCGAGCATCCGGCCGCCGACTACCCGCTCGCCTCGCCGCCGATCGGCAAGGTCGCGGGCGCAGTCCGCATCGAGTTCACGGGCGTGGCCCAGAGCGCGGAGGCGATCCGCATCGGGGAGATCGAGGTCTGGGGCAAGGAGTCGACGGACATGAAGACCACGGCCACCGCGCCGGCCCTGCGCGTGAGCAAGCCCGTCCCGGCGATCGCGCCCGTGCCCATCGGGGCGCTTGCGCCCGCGTATGACTGGATCGTCCACGATCGCATCCGCGCGCTCTTCGCCTATGCGTCGCAATCCGGCGACGCGGGCCTCTTCGAGCACGCCAAGGCCGCCGGCTTCAATTGCCTCCTCGTCCACACCTCCGGTCCGCAGGCCCATTCGGAGAAGGGCTGGCCCGCCATCTGCGAGACCTGGGCGGGGCTGCAGAAGACCCACGGGATGAAGGTCATCGCCGTCTGGGCCTTCGGGAGCGACGAGCGCTACTACAACAACCGCTTCGGGCTTTATCAGCCGGGCGGAAAGCAGCATTGGACGCGCACGCCCTGCCCGCAGTCGCATGAATACTGGGACCGCGTCGTCGGCGACCGCGCCGCGATCGCGGCCCACGCGGGCTTGACGGGCATGGTCGTCGACATGGAGATGTACAGCGCGGACTCCACGCGCTACCCCGGCCCGTGCTACTGCGATTCCTGCTGGCACCGGTTCGTCGACGCGCACCTCGAAGGCCCTTCGGGGCACAGCGTCTCGATGATCGACCGCCCGGCGTGGATCAGCGCCAACGGGCTGACCACGGACTACGCGCAGCGGCAGGAGATCGTGGTGACGGGCATCCTCAATGGGATCGTCCGCCGCGTGCGCGAGATCAAGCCCGACTTCCTGCTCGGCAACCTGCTCGACCCGGAATCACTGCCCGGGCTCTCCCGCGGATTCGGCACGCCCACGATGCCGGCCTTGGTCTTCTCCGAGCTCGAATACCACGGGAACCTCAGCGGTACGCCCGGCCGAATCGCCCAGCTCCGCGCCGACGGCTATCCCGCGCTCTATGTGCCGGGCTTCTGGCCCCAACCGGTGCGGGCCGACCAGCTCGCCGCTCTGATCCGCGAAGGCGCGACCACCAGCGCGGGGTTCTGGATCTGGAGTTCGCTGGCCTTCGACCCCAAGTCCAAGGGCGACTATGTCTGCAACCCCGCCTTCAAGCCCGACGACTACTGGCGGGCCGCCCGCGCGGGCAATGACCTGTTGACCGCATCGTTGAAGCAAGCGCCGGCGGCGGCGATTTTCGGCCCCGCGACGATGCCCGCCGCTTCCGGGCCCCGCGCGACGGTGCCGCGCGTCGACCAGCCCCCGCAAACTGATGAGGATTGGAAGCGCGGCGCGGCGTTCAGCCCGTTCCTCATCAACAACACCAGCCAGCCCCCCAAATCCAGCTCGGCCGCCCGGGCGCTCTGGGACGGCAAGCGCCTGCATCTGCGCGTGGCCTGTGAGGAGCCCGCGCCCGAGACGATGAAGCCACCCCACGGCGAGCGCGACGACAGCACCCTCTGGACCCAGGACTCCATCGAGATCTTCTGGATGCGCCCCGGCGGCCGCGGCTATGCGCATGTCATCGTGAACTCGGCCGGCACGGTCTTCGACGCGATGGCGGACGGACTGAAGCCCGAAGATCCGGGCTGGAGCGCGGAGATCACGGCGAAGGCAAGCAAGACCGCGTCCGGCTGGCAAGTGGAGATCGGGATCCCGCTGGAGGCCGACGGCGCGGGCCCGGTCGCGCCCGGAGGCGAGGTCCGGTTCGAGATCGCCCGCAACCGCCCCAGCGCGGGCGAGACGTCCTGCTGGGCTCCGGCCCACGGGATGTTCATCGCCTCGACCAACCGCTGGGGAACGCTCGTCCTGCCGTAGCGCGAAGAGGAGAAGATAGACGTTGGGCCTTGCTCGCGCGCCCCGTGGCCCCGCGGCTCACGCCGGCTGCGGCTTCCTCGTCTTCTCCCACGCCTTGTATTCCGCCGTCTCGAGGTTCGCGTTCTGCATCGGCAGCGGCTTGCCGTCCTTGTCGCGGAGCATGGGCGGCTTCTGGAACCACTGGGAGAAGGCGGGCGAGCCGATGACGTCGTGGATCGTCGCGCGGCGCTTGTAGGGCGCGTAATTGCCGATGTGCCAGAGCGAGTTGCGGTAGAGCATGAAGTCGCCGGGGTTGAGGTGCGCCTGCACCGCGCCGGGCATGCTGGCGGTGTACCCCAGGCAGATCAGCTCCGCCTCCTCGACGCTCGCGCTCTCGGGCACCGCCGGGCCCGCGATCGGGCGCTCGGGGAACCGGCGGATCTCCGCGGAGGTGTCGCGGCGGATGTGGCTCCCGGGCACGACCCACGTGCAGGTGTCCTCATACAGCGCGCAGTTCACCTGGTTGAACATCTCCGGGTCGAGCAGGCGGTCCTGCCAGAGCTTGATGTCGAGGCCCGGGGCGTTGTCGCGCCAGTCGCGGTGCCACTGCGTGCACCACGGCCGCGTCGCCGGCTCGTAGAGGACGCCCAACGCGCCCAGGCGGTCGTCGTCCTTGAGCCCGTAGAAGATGTTGGGGCTCACCACGGCCTTGAGCGCGTCGTTGATCGCCGGGAGATTCGCGAACTCCTTGAAGGGCGTCATGTCGAGCTCTTGGTGGTTGCGCAGGGGCTGCAGCCGCTGGGTGTTCTCGCCTCCGCGGGCCCGGGCGATGGCGCGACCCTTGTCGGCCTCGCGGCGGAGCTCGATGAGCAGCTTCAGCGGGACAATGCCGCGGAAGATGGTGAAGCCGTTGCGGTGGTACTCGTCGTGGTGGGCATCGGTGAGTTCGAAGGGCATGGCGGGTTCCGGGGACTTGCGAAGGATGACTGGAGGCAAATCGATTCAGGCGTTCGCGCCGACGGGCTCGCGCTTGAGCGCCTTGCGTACCAGAGAGTCGAGGTTCGGGTTCTCCCACCCCGCGGGCGCGCCGTCCGCCGCGGGCGGGTTCATCGGCGGCTTGGTGAAGAACGCGCGGAACTCGGGCGTGAAGATCCCGTCGTGGATCGTCGCTCGCTTCCGGTAGGGCACGTAGTTGCCGATGTGCCAGAGCGAGTTGCGGTAGAGCAGGTAGTCGCCGGCGTTCAGGTGCGCCTGCACGGCCCCGGGCATGCTCATCGTGTAGGCGAGGCAGGCCACCTCGGTCTCCTCGGGCGTCGAGTCCTTGGGGATCGTCGGGCCCAGGACGGGGCGGTCGGGGAACCGGCGGATCTCGCCGGGCGTGTCCTTGCGCAGGTGGCTGCCGGGGACGACCCAGGTGCACGAGTCGTCGTAGAGGGCGCAGTTGATCTGGTTGAAGAGGCGGAAGTCGAGCATGACCTTCTCCCACTCGCCGACCTTGAGCCCGCGGATGTTGTCGCGCCAGTCGCGGTGCCACTGCGTGCACCAGGGCGCGCCGGCCGGCTCGTAGAGGACGCCGAAGACGTCGCGCGTCGCGTGCGTGTCGACGAGCCCGCCGATCGAGGGGCCGAGCAGGCGGTTGAGCGCGTCGACCAGCGGCGGGAGCGCGTGGTAGTCGTCGAAGGGCTTCATGTCGAGCTCGGGGCAGCCGGCGATGGGCTGCAGCCTCTGGGCGTTCTCGCCGGCGCGCTGGCGGGCGATGACGCGCCCCTTGTCGGTCTCCCGGCGGAGGTCGCGCAGCAGCGCGGGTGGGATGATTGCGCGGAAGACCGTGTAACCGAGCTGGAAGTATTCCTGGATGTGGGCGTCGGTGAACTCGAAGGCCATGGGGAGGCTCCGGCGCCGGGGCGGCGCGGTTCGGGACGGTGCATTCTAACCCGCGCTGGAGGGAGGCGCATTGGTAGGGTGGCGCTGAGCCGTACTCGGCCAAGCCCACCGGCGATGCGTGTGTGGTTGAGCTTGCTCACGAAAGAGCATGGCGTTTCCCGCTTTGACCACGTGAAGTCGCGGGTCGGAATCGCCAAGGTTTTCTGTGCGCCCAATCGGGGGCTTCGCGGATTACCGCTCAACCCACCGTTAGAGGAACGCATCGAATCGAGATCACGCCAGCGCGCGCAGCCGATCCGCCTCGACTTCGCTGAGCGTCTGTCCGCGGCGGGACATCATCTTCCGCGCGGTGTCGAGGAACTTGTCGATCTCGTAGCGCTCCTCGCCCTCGTCGGTGCAGAAGGCCAGGCGCGGGACGAGCTTGGGGGCGAAGCCCGAGAGGGCGATCATCGCGCCGGTGCCGACCACTGAGCCGGTGAGCAGGCGCGTGCCGATCGCGGTGCGGACGAAGTCGCCGATGAGCGGGCCGAGCTTGCTTTGGCGCGAGTCCTCGGCGGGGCCGTCGGCCTCGAGCTGGCAACGCACGCTGCCGTACGTGTTCTTCAAGTTGCTGACGTTGGTGTCGGCCCCGAGGTTGACCCACTGGCCGACGAGGCTGTGGCCGAGGTAGCCGGCGTGCCCCTTGTTGCTCTGCCCGTGGATGATGCTCTGGCTGATCTCCCCGCCGACCACGCACTGGGGCCCGATGCAGGCCTGCGAGCGGATGTGCGTCTGCGGGCTGACGATCGTCTCCTGCCCGATGTAGCAGGGGCCCGCGATCACGCAGAAGGAGCCGACGACGGCGTCGGCGTCGATGGCGATCGGGCCTTTCTCGGAATTGAGCACGACCATCGGGTGAATGCGGGCGTCAGGATGGACGGTGACGGGATGGTCGCCGAGTTTCACGACGGAGTGAACCGCACCGTCGTGCCATGGCGGCAGGGCGAGCAGGGCGATGTCGGCGCGGAGAGCGGCGTCGAGCGATTCGAGGAGGTGCCAGGGGCGGTCGATGAGGCAGCGCTCGCGGGTGCGTCGAAGCCTGATGTTCAAGTTCGTGATCGTCGGCAAGACCGACGCGAAGTCGCGGATCCCGGATTGCATGTAGGCCTGCACGATCGCCGCGATTTCATTCCCGGCGCCGCGAATGGCAATCAGCCGGCCGTCAGGCTGCACGAACGCCTGGCGCACGCTCATCTTGGCGATCTCATCGACGTGGGCGAGCCCCAGCCACGCGCCGTTGACCGCGAGCGCGATCTCATCGCTCTCCGTGGCGAAGCGATCGAGCGCACCCAGCGGCAGCATCGAAATTCGTTCATTCAGAACGCTCATGAGCGCGGCTGGGGCGATCCAACCCTCGCGCTCGCATTTCAGCACGCGGGCGAGGCGCTCCTCGGTGGTCAGCGCGCCGCTGCGAAACTCGAAGCTCGCGCGGCGGTCGCCCAACGGGCCGAATCGCCCGAGGCCGTCGTCGAAGAGGATCAGCGAATGGGAGGGCATGGTTTCATTATCGACCAGATGCGCGAGTGGATTCCTGTTTCCGTGCGATGCATCTTCCACGCGGGAGGTCCCAGGCGCCGCAATGCCTGGGCTTTGGGCGCGTCGCAAGGGCGAGTCGTGCGCGAGACGTCGTCACGGCGCGTCCGCGCGCCCGCGCGTGCGCCGCTTCACTCGCGCAGCGCTTGACAGAAGCGCGCGTGCAGCGCCGCGTCGCGCGCGAAAACGTATTGACACCGCGGGAGCGAGGCCGTACTTTCCGTTCTTTGACCCCGCAATCATTTCGTGCGCGGACGACACTGGTGGGTGTCGCCGGCCCCGCATCGGTGGGACCGGGCCGCGTCGGAGCGACCGGGGGGAGAGTGGAAAACGATGGCGAAGGTCGATCCCGCGCTGTGGCGCGACATCATGGGCTACTTGCGCCAGCGCCACGCGCCGATCTGTCGCCAATGGTTCGAGGAGCTCCTCCCCGTGGAGTTGCACTCGGGGCTGCTCAAGGTCCACACCACCAACACCGTCCAGCGGAACTATTTGCAGCGCAAGTGCCTCGAGCAGTTCACCGAGGCGGCGCAGGCCACGACCGGCGCGCTGGTTGCCGTGCGCTTCGTGACCGACGAGGCGGTGGCGTTCGACGAAGAGGCCGCGCTGGTGCCCGGGAGCATCGAGGCGGCGACCGCCGTCGCCGAGCCCGAGGAGGCCTCCAACCAGAACTCGAACCACGCCGCGGGGAACGGGGCTGCCCGAGCGCCGATGCTCAGTCCTGTTCAGTCGGCCGCACATGCGCCCGCCGCGCCCGCGACGAACCCCGCGGCCGCCGGCAATCCGGTTGCGCCAGGCGCTCCAGGGGTTCCCGGGATTCCGGGGGCGCCGGCCATCACCGTCCTCGCCACCACGCCCGCGAAGCCCAGGTCGCCCGTCTCCTCGCAGCACATGGGCGACGAGACGCCTTACGACCAGATCGTCCTCTCGCCCGACAATTCCTTCGAGAACTTCGTCACCGGCCCGGGCAACCACTTGGCCTACGCCGCCTCCGTCGCCGTCGCCAACCAGCCCGGCACGGCCTACAACCCGCTCTTCATCCACGGCGGCGTCGGCTTGGGCAAGACCCACCTGCTGCAGGCGATCTGCCAGCGGCTCATCGAGAAGTCACCCCAGGTCCGCCTCTGCTACCTCTCGTGTGACACGTTCATGAACCACTTCCTGGAGTGCGTGCAGTCCGGGAAGATGAACGAGTTCCGCCACCGCTACCGCCATGTCGACGTGCTGGTCATCGACGACATCCACTTCCTGGCCAACCGCGAGCGCACGCAGGAGGAGTTCTTCCACACCTTCAACGCGCTCTACCAGTCGAACCGCCAAATCATCATCTCCAGCGACTCGCCCCCGGCCGAGATCCCGCAGCTCGAGGAGCGGCTGGTGAGCCGGTTCCAGTGGGGCCTGGTCGCGCACGTGAGCAAGCCCTGCTACGAGACGCGCGTGGCGATCCTCAAGGCCAAGGCCCGCATCCGCGGTCTGGCGATCCCCGAGGACGTCGTCGCCTACATCGCGGGGAAGATCGACTCCAACGCCCGCGAGCTCGAGGGCTCGATCAACACGATCCAGGGGCACGCGGTGCTGCAGAACCGCCCGATCGACCTCGCCCTGGCGCAGACCGCGCTGGGCGACTCGAACCACCAGTCGAGCGGCTCGCAGGTGACCCTGCAGAACATCATCAACGTCGTCACCGCGTTCTACAACGTGAAGCTCTCCGACCTGCAGTCGAAGCGGCGGCACAAGTCGATCACCGGGCCGCGGCAAGTCTGCATGTGGCTGGCCCGCAAGCGCACGCGCTTCAGCCTCGAGGAGATCGGCGCCTACTTCGGCGGGCGCGACCACACGACGGTCATGCACTCGATCCGCACGGTCGACGAGCGCAGCGGGGCCGACCCGTCGTTCGCGGCCCAGCTCGAGAAGATCGCGCAGCAGGTGACCAAGTCGCAGACCGCGGCTTCCACGCCCGCGACGGCGAGCGCGTGAGGCGCAGAAAAAACCCAGGCGCGCGGTGCCTGGGCTTTGGGTTTGATCAGCACTCGTTCAACTATTCCTTGACGTCGCGCGCCGCCTCGTGCCGCGCCAGCTCCATCAGCCGCGCGTGCGTGCCCGCGGCCGCCTCGGGGCCGGCGGCGTCGGGCCTCCGCTGCACGTAGCTCCCGTCGGGGCGCATCTCCCACGCCTGCCTCTGGTCGCCGAGCATGATCTCCAGCACCTGCCTCAAGCGCTCCTGCAGCGCCGGCTCGGTGATGGGCGTGATGCACTCCACGCGGTCGTTGAGGTTGCGGTGCATCCAGTCGGCCGAGCCGATGTAGTACTCGCCCGTGCCGCCCCCGGCGTTGTGGAAGTAGAAGATCCGCGAGTGCTCGAGGAAGCGCCCGATCACGCTCTGCACCGTGATGTTCTCGCTCATCCCCGGCACGCCCGGGCGCAGGCAGCAGAACCCGCGCACGATGAGCTGGATCGCCACGCCCGCGCGGCTGGCGTCGTACAGCCGGCGGCAGACCCCGCGGTCCTCCAATGAGTTCATCTTCGCGATGATCCGCGGGCGGTTCGGGTCGGCCGGGTCGCCCCCGCGCTCGCGCCACGCCTGCGCGTACGCGATCTGGCGGTCGATCAACTCCACGAACCGGCGCTTCATGTTGATCGGCGCGATCAACAACTTGCGGAACTCCTTCTTCTGGCTCCGCCCCGTGAGGTAGTGGAAGAGCTCCACCAGGTCGGCGGTGATGTCCGGGTCGCAGGTGAAGAGCCCCAGGTCGGTGTAGAGCTGCGCGGTCTTGGAGTTGTAGTTCCCCGTGCCGATGTGGGCGTAGGCCTTCATCCCCTCGGGCTCGTGGCGCACCACCAGCGAAGTCTTGGTGTGCGTCTTGAGCCCGACGATCCCGTAGACCACGTGCACGCCCGCCTTCTCGAGCGTCTGGGCGAGCAGGATGTTCCGCTCCTCGTCGAAGCGGGCGGAGAGCTCGACGAGCGCGACGACCTGCTTGCCGCTCTCCGCGGCGCGGATCAGCTCGGGGATGAAGGGCGAGTCCTTGCTCGTGCGGTAGAGCGTGAGCTTGATCGCGATCACCTTGGGGTCGGCGGCGGCGGCGCGGATGAAGCGCTCGACGCTCGCGGAGAACGACTCGTAGGGGTGGTGCACAAGCACGTCGCCCGCGCGGATGATCGAGAAGATGTCGGCCTCCTCGTCGCGCAGGCGCGGGGGCGCCACCGGCGTCCAGGGCGCCGCCCGCAGGTGGGGGATGTCCAGCGCGGAGATGCAGAACAGGTCGGTGTAGTCCATCTCCGCGGGCATGCGGTAGACGTCGGTCTCGTCCAGCTCCAGCTCGCCCATCAGGAATGGCGTGATGCGCTTGGAGGGGTCGTTGTCGACCTCCAGCCGGATCGTCTGCGCGAAGCGCCTCTCGCGCAGCTCCTTCTCGATCATCTCGAGCAGGTCTTCGGCGTCCTCCTGGTCGCGCTCGACGTCGGCGCTGCGGGTCACGCGGAAGGGCTCGACCTCCTCGATGACCATGCCCTCGAAGAGGTCCTGCAGGTTGTGGCGGATGATCTGCTCGACGTGCATGAGCCGCCAGACGTTGGGCGAGGCGGGGGGCTTGCCCGCGGGGAGGTTGATGCGGGCCAGGTCGATCCAGCGCGGCACGACCTTGGGCACCTTCACCCGCGCGAACTGCGACGCGCCTTCGGCTCCGCCCGCGGAGCCCGGCTCGCCCGGCGGGCGCAGCATCACGCCCAGCGACGTGCTCAGGTTGGAGATGAAGGGGAAGGGGTGCCCGGGGTCGACCGCCAGGGGCGTGAGCACCGGGAAGAGGTTGGTGCGGAAGTAGGCGCTGGCGACCTCGCACTCGGCGTCGGTCGCCTCCTCCCAGCGCAGGAGGTGGACGCCCTGGGCCGCGAGCGCGGGGCGTATCGACTCGGTGAAGCATTTCGCCTGGGTGTCGAGCATCTCGACGATGACGCGGCGGATCGCGGCGAGCTGCTCCTGCGGGCTCATGCCGTCGGGCGTGCGGGTCATGATCCCCGCGGCGATCTGGCGCTTGAGCCCCCCGACGCGCTTCTGCACGAACTCGTCGAGGTTCGAGCTGAAGATCGCCAGGAAATTCACGCGCTCCAAGAGGGGCGTGCGCTCGTCGAGCGCCTCGTGGAGCACACGGCGGTTGAACTCCAGCCAGCTCAGCTCGCGGTTGAGGAACTCGCCGGGGACCGGCTCGGCGGGCGATGCGGGCGCGGAATGGGACTCTGCGGGACTCTTGCTCTCCATGGCTACCTTCATGTTGGAAGGCGGGCCACCTCCGCCTCGATGCCTTTCGATCCCGAGCAGTGTATCGCATCCGGGCTGGCGCGACGTCTTCAGGAGCCCGGGGGCCGGGAGCCATGGCGGCCGGCTTTGGCGGCGGGCTCTGGTGGCTGGCTTTGGTGGTGTGGTGCGATGCGGTAAGCTTCCCGCTCGACGCGGCCAATCGCACTTCGGAGCCGGGCGCATGAGTGATCCATCCCCATCCACGCTCAAGCTCTTCGATCTCGCCGGGCGGGTGGCGCTGGTGACGGGCGGCTCGCGCGGGCTGGGCAGGGCGATCGCCGCGGGGTTGGCCGGGGCGGGGGCGAGGGTCGCCGTCGCGGCCCGCGGGGCGGTCGACGCCAACGACGGCCCGGCCTTCGCGCATGAGTTCTTCGGCGTCGACCTGATCGATGAGCGCGCCCGCGCGGGGCTGGTCGCGAAGGTCGCGCAGAAACTCGGCCCCGTCGACATCTTGGTCCACGCGGCCGGGCAGCAGCACCGCGAGCCGGCGGAGAACTTCCCGCTCGCGCGCTTCCGCGAGGTGCTGGAGCTGCACGTCAACGCGGGGTTCGACCTCGCGCAGCAGGTGGTGGGGGGGGCCGGGGGCATGCTCGCGCGGCGGCACGGGAAGATCATCTTCATCTCCAGCGTGCTGGGCTTCGAAGGCGGGCTGATGGTGCCCGCGTATGCCGCGGGGAAGCATGCCGTGTTGGGGATGGTGAAGGCGCTCGCGAACGAGTGGGCCCCACGCGGGGTGAACGTCAACGCCATCGCGCCGGGCTATTTCGCGACGGCGATGGCGGTGCCCGTGCTGACCGACCCGGTGCGCGGCCCGGCGATCATGGCCCGCATCCCCGCGGGGCGCGCGGGGAAACCGGAGGAGCTCGTCGGCGCGGCGGTCTTCCTCGCGAGCGAGGCGTCGAACTACGTCCACGGCCAATCGCTGGTCGTCGACGGGGGATGGTTGTCGCGATGAAGGTCGACCTCAATGGCAACGTGGCGCTGGTGACCGGCGCGGGAAGGCACATCGGACGCGCCATCGCCGACGCGCTGGCGAGCAACGGCGCGACGGTGGTCTACACCGACATCGACGAGGCCACCGCGCGCGAGGCGGCGGCGCAGTCGCCTGGCCACGCCGCGGGCCGCGCCGAATCGGCCCGCCTCGACGTCACCAACGAGGCCGCGGTCAACGCCGCGGTCGCCGGCGTCGTCGCCCGCCACGGCCGGCTCGACATCGTGGTCAACAACGCGGGCGTCAACACCTCCGCCCACCGCGTCACTGTCGAGCAATTCCCCAAGGAGGAGTGGGACCGCATCCTGCAGGTCGACCTCACCGGGCTCTACCTCGTGAGCAAGGCCGCGGCGGGCGTCATGGTCACGCAGGGGCGCGGGAAGATCATCAACATCGGCTCGGTGATGGGGCTCGTCCCCGCGCGGCTGCAGTGCGCCTTCACCGCGGCGAAGGCGGGCGTGGTCAACCTCACCCGCGCGATGGCGATCGAGCTCGGCGGGCGCGGCGTGCTGGTCAACTGCGTCGCGCCCGGGTCGATCCTCACCGAGGGCACCAAGCAGCTCTTCTACGACAAGGGCGGGCAGTTCAACGACAAGATGGAGTGCCTCCTCGCCCACATCCCGCTGAGCAGGCCCGGCTCGTGCGAGGAGATCGCCCACGCCGTGCTGTTTCTCGCCGCCCCCGAGAGCAGCTACATCACCGGGCAGACGCTCGCCGTCGACGGCGGTTGGACCGCGGGGTATTTCCGGGATTTCTGAGGACGCTGTCTTGTCTGCCGGACGCGCAAGCGACGGATGTTTTCGCCCTTTCCGCCAACTCCAACGGAGACCCCATGGCCAAGATCACCCAATTCAAGGGCTACACCGACGGCAAGCCGCCGACGATCCCGCGCCCCGCGGTCCCGCCCGACCCGATGATCGTCAACGTGCAGGACGGCGTGCCGGTGTCGTACCCCGGGTGCCACGGCGTGGGCGTCCGCGTTGTCCACCCCGTCAACCCCAAGGCCCCCTCGAAGAACATGGGGCTCGTGCTGTTCTACATCCCGCCCCACGTCGTGCTCGAGCCGGGCAACCACGAGACGGAGGAGACGTACGTCATCCTCGAGGGCGCGGGGACGATGACGTTCCAGGGCGGGAAGCGCGAGGTGAAGAAAGGCGACTTCGTCTACCTACCGCCTTGGTGCCTGCACGGGATCGAGAACACGGGGCGCGAGACGATGGTGGTGCTGATCTGCACCTCGCCGCCGAATCCGTGATCGAATCGGGCCGGGCATCTCGCGCACGCGCAGGAGATCACGCGATGAAAGTGACGAAGAGCCAATTCGACCACTACTGGGAGCGCGGCTGGGTCGCGATCGAGGGCGTCTTCACCCCCGCCCAGGCCGATCAGGCCATCCGCGAGGCGATGGCGATGGCCGACCGGCTGATCGGGCCCGACGCCAGCGTGGCCTTGGCGGACCGCTCGCCCGACGGGCGCGAGAGGCTCCCGCGCAAGCTGGTGAACGTCTTCGGGCGCAACGCCTATTTCCGGCAAATGATCTTCGCCAGCGCCGTGCCCAGCCTCGTGCGCCAGCTCATCGGCGTCCCGCCCCTGCTGATGGACGACGAGATCTTCTTCAAGCCGCCCCGCCACGGCAGCGCCAAGCCGTACCACCAGGACAACCACTACTTCCAAGGCGTCCCCGCGGGGCACGTGCTCAACGCCTGGATCGCCTTCGACGACTCCGACGCGGCCAACGGCTGCCTCCGCTACATCGAGGGCTCCCACCTCGGCCCGCTGCTCCCCATCGCCCCCGTCCCCGGGCGCGAGCACGACCTCACGCCCGACGCGAAGCTGCTCGACCTCTCGCGCGAGGCCCTGGCGCCGATCCGCAAGGGCGGCGTGGTCCTCCACCACGGCAACGCGCTGCACTGCTCGGGGCCCAACGAGTCCGACCGCTGGCGCCGCGCGTACGCGACCTTCTGGGTCGGGGGCGACGTCGTCATGGCGGAGGAGTTCCGCAAGAAAGCGTACTTCAGCAGGCCGGAATTGTGGGTCGATCTCCCTGCCGGCGCGCGCGAGGGAAAGACTGGCGGCTGACCGTCGCGCCCGTCGCGGCCCGAATGTGTCTCGGGCCAACACGTTGCGGACAAGCACGTCCAATAATTCTGGCCCAAGCGCCCCGGTGGGCGCTGTGGTCCATTCCTGTCAGAAAAAAAGCGATTGGGCAATTTGGGTGGTTTGCCAAAGTCGCCGATCGGTATGAATAGGAATAGGCCGGCGGTTCGCCGGTGCGGACGTGCTTGCCCGCCACCTGACGTAAGGTATTCTGAAAGACCGCGGAATAAAGCCATCAGATGCGACAAAGCCCGGCGTGACGCACGGCGGCAAGCGCCGCCGCGCGATGCCGCAATGAGCCGTTTTGGGGGCGTCCATCCGACATGACTCGGGCGGCTCTCTTAGCCGATGACGGGGCCGGGTGAAGGGCTGGAAGACGAGTCGACCGAACGAATGACGCGGGCCCCGCGAGGCGGGACGCGGGTGGACGGACCGGGAACGGGACAAGCGCTGGGCATGGGACGAACACTCGCATACATCGCAGGGGAATTCCCGTCACGGAGCGAGACGTTCGTCTACCGCGAAGTGCGCGAGCTGCGCCGTCGGGGCTGGACGGTGCATGCGGTGAGCCTCCACGCGCCGCGCGAAACCGCCATCGCCGGGCTGTCGGACCTCTACCAGGACCTGACGGTTGTCTACGACCCCGGCGGGCTTGGCATGGTGGGTCGGTCGCTGGCCGAGGCCGCGGCGCATCCGGTCCGCGCGCTCCAGACGTTCGCCGCCGCCGTCGGCGACGCGCTCGCTCCGGACGAGCCCCTGACGCCCTCCTCGCGCCTCAAGCTGCCGATGCAGGCCTTCGCCGCGCTGGGCTTGGCGAAACGGCTGCGCTCGATCGGCGTCGACCACATCCATTGCCATTTCGCCCACGCTCCGACGACCTTGGGCATGTACGCCGCCCGGCAGATGCGGGTCCCCTTCAGTTTCACCGGGCACGCCAACGACATCTTCCAGCGCCGGTCGATCCTGAAGACAAAGCTCGCGCGGGCGAGCTTCGTCTCGTGCATCAGCGCGTGGCACCGCTCGTTCTATCAGGAGGTCCAAGGCGCGCCCGGCGCGGGCGCGGCCGACGCCTACCGCGTGATCCGCTGCGGCGTCGACGTCTCCGCGTGGACGGAGTCGGTCAGGCACGCCAACGGCTCGGCCTCGACGATGCAGATCCTCACGCTCTGCCGCTTGGTCGAGAAGAAGGGCGTCGACACGCTGATCCGCGCCTTGGCCTTGCTCCGCGGGATCGCGACGGGCGGCACGGGCGCGGCCGGGAGCGTCGACTGGCGCTTGACCATCGCGGGCGACGGCCCGTACCGCCAGAGCCTCGAGGCGCTCGCCCGCGAGCTCAAGTGCGACGCGGCGATCACCTGGCTCGGCGCGGTCGACAACGAAAAGGTCCCCGGGCTCCTCGCCAAGACCGACGTCTTCGCGCTTCCCTGCAAGGAGGACTCGCGCGGCGACCGCGACGGCATCCCTGTCGTCCTCATGGAGGCGATGGCCTGCGGAGTCCCCGCCCTGAGCGGAAATCTTCCCGCCATCCGCGAGCTGATCGACGACGGCGTCAACGGCCTGCTCGTCGACGGCACCGACCCCAAGGCCCTGGCCGACCGGCTCGCCTGGCTCGCCGCCAACCCCGCCGAGCGGAGCCGCATCGGCCACGCGGGGCGACTGCGCGTCGAGCAAGAATTCTCCCTGTCGCTCAATGTCGACCGGCTCGAGAGCGCGCTGCGCACGCCCTCACCCGACATGATCTGAAGACGCGTCGGCGCGGCCATGGAATAAGGCCGTGGCCCGCGGCGTTGAGGATGAACCGAGGACGCGCCCAGCGCGTCGTCGTCGGCTCGCGTCCGAGCCTTGTCTTCGTTAGCCTTCATCCAATCCACACACGGTCCGTCCACGGATCGTTGCGCGAAGCCGTTGCACAGAATCAGTTGCGCCGCGAACTCCCTTTGAAAAGCGCCGGCCCATGCCTCCCGTCCGCCCCGATGGCGCCTCCGACGATCGAGTCACGCCTCTCCCACCGACGACGAACGCCGCGCCGCCCCCGCCGCGCTTCACGTTCATCGTCGCCACCTACAACTACGGGCGCTATCTCGCACGCGGAATCGATTCCATCCTCGCTCAGGACGGCGACGACTTCGAGATCATCGTTGTCGACGACGGCTCGACCGACGACACCCGCGCCATCGTCGCCGGATACGCCCCGCACGTGCGCTACATCCGTCAGGAGCACGCCGGTCCATTCGACGCATGCCGCGAGGCGTACCACGCCATGCACGGGCGCTGGGCAGTCTTCGTCGGAGCCGACGACCGCCTTCGCCCCGGCGCGCTCGCCGCCCTCCGTGCTGCCGCCGACGACCAGCCGCACGTCCGCTTCGTCATGGGCGGGAACCACAGCGTCGACGAACAAGGCCGCGAGACTTCGCGCCCGTGGTTCCCGCCCGCGCTTCCCGCAGACCCCCTGGAGCGCTTTGCCGGCCTCGTCCGTGGACGTTGGTCGGTGTGCATCTCCGGCGGACTGATCGACCGCGCGCTCCTCGCCCCGTTCGATCGCCCCGCGGGCTTTGAATACCCGCATGGGATGGACCGCGCCGTCGTCGCCCTCGCGATGCTCCACCCTGTTGCCCGAGTCGACTTCGTCACCCTCGAGGTCCACGACCATCCCGGGCGACTGCGAGACAACATCGCCTCGATCCACCGCTCGGGACTGCGACTCGCCGACGTGCTCTTCGACCCCGCGGTGCTCCCGCCCCAGGTGCTAGTGCATCGCCGGAGCTTTGTCGCCTTCATCGAGCGAGAGCGTGCCCGTGCCTATTTCCGCGCGGGATGGCATGGGCCGGCGTGGCGGAGCTACGCGGCGGCGGTCCGGGCTGAGCCATCGTCAATGATGAGCCTGCGGCATCTCAGGCGGGCCCTGGGCAGCGCGGCTCGCTCGTTGCTGCGAAGGCCCGAAGGTCCGGTGGCGGCGCTGCCCGCGAATGTGTTGTGGGGCCATCAGCGTGCGATCTGGGCCGATCCGGTCGGCTTCCTCGACGCGGCGAACCGGCACGACCGCGCCGCGGCGCTCCTTCGCCTCCAACGGCGGACCTACCTCCTGCGCGAGCCCGCCGACGCCCGCCACGTCCTGGTCGCCAACGACCGCAACTACATGAAATCGGGCATCCTGATGGCCTTCTCGCTCCTCGCGGGCGGGATGATCGGCATGCAGCGCCCGGCCCACCCGACCCACCGGCGCGTGGTCCAGCCCACCCTGCAGAAGCGCTCGGTCCAAGGCTACGCCCCGCTGATGATCGACATCATCGGGCGGCGCGTGGCCTCGTGGTCGCCTTCCGAGAGGTTCGACGCGGCGATCGAGTTCAAGTGGATGACGGGCGACGTCTCCTCTGCCGCGGTCTTCGACTGCAGAGACTCCACCAAGGCCGCCGAGCTGGTCGAACTGGTGCGCATGAGCCATCAATGCGCCGCCCGCGAGCTGAAGCGCTGGCCCCCCGTACCGCGCTGGCTGCCGATCAAGCGGAGGCGAATGGCGAAGCGCCTCCTGCGCGAGATCGATGCGTGGCTCGATCCGTGGGTCTCGCGGGCCACGGCGCGTGCGTCCCAGGCGGACAAGTCCGGACCGCCCGACGGCAAGCAGTCGGGCGACGACATGCTCTCGCTGATGCTGCGCGGGTGGGCCGAGCCGGGCCCGCCCACCGCCGCCGCGATGCGCGACCGCCTCATGACGCTTTTCACCGCGGGCTTCGAGCCCGTCGCGGTCGTGCTCTCCTGGGCCGCGCAGCTGCTCGCCGAGCGCCCCGACGTGCAGGACGCGCTCGCCGTCGAGGCTGCCTCCGTCTGGGGCGGGCGCTCCATCACGCCGGAGGACCTCGCCCGCCTGCCGCTCACCGGGCGGGTCGTCGACGAAGTGCTACGCCTCTACCCCAGCGAACCGCTGCTCACCCGCCGGGCGTTGGTCGACGACCGCCTGCCCTCGGGCGTGCGCGTGCGCAAGGGCGAGGAGGTGATGGTCAGCCCGCGTTTGTTCCAGCACGACGCGCGGTTCTTCCCCGATCCCGAGCGTTTCGACCCCGACCGCTTCGCCGGCCCGCCGACTTGGCCGGCGGACGCGATGATCCCCTTCGGCATGGGGCCGCGGGTCTGCATCGGGGAGTACTTCGCGCGGATGGAGATGATGCTGGCGATCACGATGATCGTGTCGCGCTGGCGACTGGAGGCCGGCCCCGGCCCGCGCCCCGAGATCGAGATGCCCAACCTCTTCTCCTCGCAGCCGCGCGCGGGGCATCTGTATGTGCGGCTCGCCCGCCGCGCGAATCCTCACGACAACGCCAGCGCCCAAGCCCACTGATCCCGACGGTACTCCCGTCACGATCAGTGGGCTTGAGTCATGACGATCACCGTCGAATGTCCGGCGTGCCTGTCTACTTTCTGCGCAAGCTCCCCATGCCCGCTCGTTGCCCATTTTCCCACGGCGAAGCTCGCTGCTTGTTCCGCACGCCAATTGTCTCGTCGGTCTTCGCCTGTTTTCGCGGCAACCCGGCCCCATCGGGGTTTCCACTATTCAACTTCACGCCGCACGGCAGCATAATTGCCTCGTCTTCACGTCAATCCTTCCCAACCGCAATCAAGCATCGCCGAACTTCGTTTCATGCACTGAAAATTCACGATCAACAGGACCTGTCCGCGGATTAAAATGGGTGTATCTTTTCCATCGCTCGGGGAAGGCAAGACGATCCTCTCTGTACGATCCAGCCCCACCAACACGCCACTTTCTGCGGGTTTCCCGGCGTTTCCGGCGCCGATGCCCTGATCCCCCCTGTTCCGACCTTCAGTATCCCGGACATGGAGATTCGGCAAAATGGGTAAGTTGCATGCCTCGTCTTCCGCTCGCCACGGCTTCACGCTCATCGAGTTGCTGGTGGTCATCGCGATCGTCGCCGTCCTCGTCGCCGTCCTCCTGCCCGTGATGGACAACGCCCGCGAGGAGGCCCGCAAGACCCAAGAGATGGCGAACACGCGCGGCATGATCGTCTCCGTGACCAACTACGCCGCGGACAATGTCCAATACGTCCCGCACCGTCGCCGCCCCAGCAGCGAGTTCCCCAACACCTTCTGCTCCTTCCTCCCCGGCACCACCGGGCTCGGCGGCTATGCCAACTCCGGCGGGTTCACCAAGGGCGTCGACGACGTGGTCTACAACGCCATGTTCAACTACGGCAACATCGGCCTCACCGCCCATCCCTGCATGGGCACGCCCTCCTGGGAGAAGTCCTGCTTGGGAGACACCAGCCTGCCCACCCTCGCCAACAACTCCGGCAGCAACGGCGGCTCCGCGCAGATCGACATCACCACTGGCGTCTCCTACACCAACTATTGGCCCAACGGCGACGCCTGGATGTGCAGCCCCTACGGCCTCTACTTCGAGGGCGGCAAGTACCTCACCTCCGCCGGCGCCGCCCAAGGCTACTCCCCCTTCGACCCGCCCCCGGGCCGCATCGACTCCGCCAAGCCCACCCACGCCATGATCGGCGACATCATCATCGGCAAGGACGCCAACATCGCCGGCGCCGACTCCACCCACTACCTCGGCTACGGCTACGCCCACCGCACACCCGGCGCCGCCTCCCTCACCTCCAACAACGGCTCCGCCCCCTGGCTCCAAGTCGGCCAGGTCGTCGGCCGCGGACCCTGGAACCCCGGCGGAGGCGTCAACTGGCCCAACAACTCCGTCCAGCCCCTCACCGCCAACCCCTGCGACCGGCTCTGGATCGGCAGCGTCCTCGACTGCGCCGGCGGGCACATGGGCTTCTACGACGGCTCGGTGAGATGGGTCAGCGGGCCGGTCTCCCCCTACGGCAAGGTCAACGCCGGCGGCGTCTACGCCACGCCCCTCTCGCCCACGCCCACCACCTGGACCTTCAAGTGCCCCAACCAGACCAAGTGGGCCTACGCCGCCGTCGGGGATTTCTGAACTCATGCCCTTCCAGCTCAAAGAGACCCTCGACCGCCACCCGCGCTGGGTCGGAGCCGGGGCGGCCTTGGTGACCGCGCTCGCCGTCGCCTGGCTCGCCCGCGGCTCAATCGCCGCCGCCGTCCGGCCCGAGTACAAGCCCCCGCCCGCCTACTACTACGAGCTCGCCACCGGGCTGGTCTTCCCCGGGCCGTTCCGCCCGCCCAACCTCGTCCAAGGCCCCGCGGGCGGGCCGAGCGTGCGCGCGGCCGTCTTCTCCTGCGGCAGTTGCGACGCCGCGGAATCGCGCTTCCCCGCCTGGCTGGAGAGCGAGGAGCTCGTCGAGGGGAAGATCGCCACGCAAGGCCCCGAGGGCGAGAAGGCCTGGCTGATGGCGATGAACTGGGAGCTGCCCACCAGCGACGAGGACGACCTGCCCGTGCACTACCTCGTCAAGAGCGTCGACGCGCGGGAGTGGCAGGTGCGCACTGACGAGCGGTTGGCGGCGCTGCGCGAGATGACGGAGGCGAAGTGCGAGAAGGAAGGCGGGAAGGCGACGCCGTGCTTGCCGAAGGCGGAGAAGTAGAGAAGGCGAAGCGCGTTGTCTGGTGCCACATGTCATCGTACTCGTGACATGTGTCTTCGAATGGATGAAGCGCCACAACTCCCAACGGGTGCCACGGGCGAGTCTTGAATTCTCGTGTCAGTTCCAAGACGCAAAGCAAGCCGCGCAACGATTTGTATCCTGTGGTGGCACATCCATCCTCGTTTCTTGTGCCGTGGCCGTCCATGGGGGTTCTCCGAATGACATCGCGCTCGCGTCGTTCACTCGCTCGCCTCGTGTCGGCGACAATCGTTGCCGTGTCGACCTTGTTCGCGTCGACAATGTTCCCCGCCGACGCCCGCGGACAGGCGACGCAGCCCGCCGCGCCGGCGACCGGCTCGGAACCGCGCGACTTGGAGAAGCTCGACCCGGCCGCGCTTCGCAAGGCGGCCGCGGATTCGATGCGGCTCAACGCGGAGCTGAGGGAGAACTTGGCGAACGCACTGGCGCGGATCGAGAAGCTCGAGAGCGAGGTGCGCCGGCTGCGGGCCTATGCCCCGCCGACCGAGGCCGAGGCGATGCGGGCGGAGAAGTTGGGGCCGATCAAGCCGGCGCCGGAGAAGGCGGCGGACGCTCCGGCCTCGCCTCCCGCCGCGGCCGATGCGCCGCGGATGCCGTACACCAATCTCGTGACGTTGTTGCAGACGTTGCCAGCGGATGTGAGGCCTTCGCCGAAGATGGGGTGGACCGATGAGGTGTTGGAGAAGTCCTTTGAATGGATGAATGCAAACATGCTTGGTGCCAAAGTTGACCTGTCGATCGTGGTTACGAAGACCGAGGTCAAGAACATCAAGCCAGTAGGCAACAGTTCGCCAAGCGAACTGTGGGAAGTCCAAGTCTGGCACCAGCCCATCGAGTTTGAGTTTGCGACAACTCACGTCGCAGCGCATTTCTTCAACACGAGACATTACCTCACTACCGCCAAGGATCGTTACCACAGTCTGATTCCAACCGAACGCCTGTCTTGGAAGGTCGACGAAGCCACCGCGAAACGATGCAAGGCCCTCAAGCCCGGCCAAACCATCAAGCTTCGCGGCAACATCCAACGCGTGCTCTCGACGTCCAAGGCGCAAGGCCGCGAGTGCTGGTTCTATTTCCGGATGACTGACCTCGCGCCGTTACAGTGACGAGACGGTCCATTTGCTGTCGCGGTATCGTTGAGTCCTTCCGTGATCGACGCGTCATCGTCTTTGTAGGTCGCTCGCCGCCGCTTGCGCGTCCGGCAGACAAGAGGCGCTTGTTGGGGCCATAGGCACAGGAACCTCCAAATGCCCCGCCACTCCGCCCCCTTCCTACTCTCCTCCCACGGCTCCGTCCGCGGCACGGCCTACTGCTTCTCCAACAAGAGCGTGACCCTCGGCAAGGGCGACCAGGCCAAGACCCACGTCGTCTGGCTCGACCGGCCCGCCACCGTCAACGGGCGCACCTACGACCACGCCACGCGGACCTGGGGCCCGACCCACCGGCTCTTCGAGGGCAGCGACAACCACACCAGCCCCGCGCTGGTCGCCGACGGGTTCGGCGACCCGCACCTGCGCCTGATGCTCGGGCCCCACGGCGCGGGCTGGAACTCCGGGCGCTTCCTCTGGGCGATCTCCGACCAGCCCGGGCGCATCGACGCCTGGAAATGGCAGAACGACGTGGGCTACCTCGGCACCTACCCCTGCTTCGTCCACACGCCCCAGGGGCTCGACGCGATCGTCTACCGCGGCGGGGAGTGGCCTCCCTCCACGATGTTCCAGCGGCAGCGCTCCATGCGCCATTGGACCAAGGCCCGCGAGATCTTCTGGCAGGACCTCCCGCCCCAATACACGCACTACGCCTCGCACATCGACTGCGACGCGAAGGGCGCGCTCTACCTCGCCAGCCACTTCTACACGCAGACGGCCGGCGCGCCGCTGCCCGGCGAGACGCGCGAGTCGCGCGGCGTGGCGATCCTCAAGTCCAGTGACCTGGGCGAGACGTGGTCCGGCATGGACGGCGAGCCCGTGGCGATCCCCGCGTTGTTCGACGAGCGCCTCGGCGTGCCCGCGTCGGCCGGGAACCCGCACCTGGGCGGGCTCAACATCGACTCGCGAGGCAACGTCTGGGCGATGGTCCACGACGCGGGGGTGAAGGCCCGGAGCATCCTCGTCTCGCGCTGGGGCTCGAAGGGCTGGGAGCCGAACGACGCGGCCAGGTTCCTCCCCGCCGAGCGCATGCCCGTCGACGCGACGCTGACCATCGACAGCCGGGACCGGCTTCACCTCGCGGTGACGGCGTTGCTGCCCGACCGGCTTAAAGATGACGACGTGGAGACCTGGTGGGGCCACGCGTCGTGCGAGGTCTTCCACATGGTTTCCGCCGACGCGGGCAAGAGCTGGTCCTGCCATCAGGTGAGCCCGACGGACGACAAATTGGCGAACTGGCTGCCGAACATCAGCCGCAACAGCGTTCTCCACCCCGTCGAGAAGCCGACGATCCTCTACACGCACGGCCTGCCCGGCGGCGCGACGCCCGAGGAGCCCGAGACGGAGATCTACTGTGTGCGGGTGGAGGAGATGTAGAGGCGGGGTGGGCTGCGTCGCGTCGTCGAAGCGCGCGAAAGCCCTCGACGTCGGAAAGCCGCATTGTCTGGTGCCACA
Organism: Planctomycetota bacterium; assembly: GCA_026386955.1. GTDB lineage: Bacteria > Planctomycetota > Phycisphaerae > Phycisphaerales > Phycisphaeraceae > JAPLMQ01. The sequence goes on along the minus strand of JAPLMQ010000304.1, from coordinate 39,168 downwards.
TGTCATCGTACTCGTGACATGTGCCGGTCAGCGGACGGCTCACGGCCTTGCGGCGACCTCGTCGCACGATCATGGAATGCCGGTGATCAAAGAGGGCTCCAAGCCTTCTGACGGATGTGCGCTGCACGTCATTCCAAGACACATGTCACGGGTACGATGACATGTGGCACCAGAGTCGGCCGCCTTGGACTTCGCGCCGATTCCTCACGCCCCGCGAATCGCGCCCTCATCTCCCCGCGCGATTCACCCAGATTTAACCACACCCTAAGAAACCCCCAGCGCGGCGCTGGCATCATCCTGCTCGTCGCTTGGCCGACCGCGTGGACGCGGCCTTCGCCAACGCTGTTCGTCCCTCCCCACCTTGGCCGCACGGACCGCGGCCCGACTCCCCCCTCGCATACATCCTTCCTTCGTTCACCCTTTGGAGACCTCAGCATGGATCTTCCGCACTTGTCCTCCTGCGATGCCCGCCCGAGTCGTTGCCGCGCGCGGCGCGCGGACGGCTTCACCCTCATCGAGCTGCTCGTGGTCGTCTCGATCATCGCCCTGCTCGTGGGCATCCTCCTGCCCGCTATGGGCAAGGCCCGCGACACCGCCCGCGGCGTCACCTGCCTCAACGTCATGCGCCAGTGGGGCCTGGCCATGTCGACCTACCTCACCGACAACTCCCAGAACTTCCCCTGGGACGGGCCCGACCTCTTCTCCGGCACGGTCGACACGCTCAACGACGGCGTGAGCACCGTCGGCGGGGGCACCTCCAGCTCTTACCAGAACGCCTTCAACCAGGACGTCTGGTGGCCCAACGCCGTGGGCAAATACATCTCCAACGGGATGTCCTACCGCGAAATGGTCTTCACGCAGGGCAACTCCGGCCTGCCCGTCGCGCCGCGCACCAACTCGCCCTGGGTCTGCCCCTCGGCCCAGCGGCCCGTCTCCACCAGCACGGTCAACAACGCCCCCAAGCCGCCCTTCCTCCCCACGACGAACAGGAACTACTACAACCCCATCACGCAGGCGGCGCAGACCACCAACGTCGGCTTCTACAGCAACTACATGATCAACTCCAAACTCAACCGCGGCACGGGCGGCTCCTCCAAGGGCATCCCCGGGCTGACCACCGCCAACCTCGACCAGAACCCCTACGGCATCGCCATCTCGGGCGGCGCGGGCGACCTGAACAACCAGAACTTCGCCCACGGCGAGATCCCCGGCGACGTCTCCAAGACCGTGCTCTTCACCGAGGGGCGCTCCTGCAAGAACGAGCTGCCCGCCTCCGAGCTGCTCGCCAACCCCACGCCCGCCTACGGCACCTATGCTGATGTCGCGGTCAACCGCTGCAAGGGCTACTGGGCCAACTTCGCCTACCGGCACGACGCGGGCGGCAACGTCTCGATGGCCGACGGCAGCGCCCGCCGGATGGACTACATGACCGTCACCCGCGGCACGCTGGTCAACGCCAACCCCGCGCTCAACACCACCGTCTATGGCCCGAGCGTCCCCTCCGGCTCGGGCACGCCGACCGGCTCGGGCATCGGCGCCACCGACTTCAACCGCGCCGGCACGATCATCTGGAGCCCTTGGGCCGTCAATGCGAACTGAACCTTCCCCCCTCGTCGCCAAGCACGTGAGACCCGCGCAACCGGTGCGCTCCTCGCGCCCCGGCCTGGCCCTGGTCGGCCTCTGCTACCTCGCGCTGATCCTGCCCGGGGCCGGCGCGGGCGTCGAGGCTGAGGTCAAGCTCGTCGGCGTCGCCAGCCTCCCCGCGATGGCGGCCGACCTCTCGGGCCTGACCGACACGCTGCCCGACGGCACGCCGCACAACCGGCTGGGCAGCTTCGGCTCGGCGATCGCCTACACGGGGCGCGGGCACCGCTACATCGCCGCCGCAGACCGCGGGCCGGCCAACGGCGAGGTCGCCTACAAGTGCCGCGTGCAGATGTTCGACATCGACGTGAACATCGACGCAGATCCCAAGGCCGACGTGGCCCACGCGGTGACGATCAAGCTCGTCGCGACCACGATGCTGGTCAACGAGAAGGGCGAGAACTTTGTCGGGATCTCCTCGGCATTCGACGCCAGCAACTCCCCGGCCGGTCTTCGGCTCGACCCCGAGGGCATCCGCGTCAATCGCACGGGTGGCCTCTTCATCGCCGATGAGTACGGGCCATTCGTGCTGGAGTTCTCGCCCGAGGGGAAGCGGACGCGCGTGCTCTCGGTCCCCGCGATCTTCTCGATCAAGAAGCCCGCGGCCGACAAGAAGGAGGAGATCGCGCTGAACGATTCCGGGCGCATGGCCAACAAGGGCTTCGAGGGATTGGCGATCTCGCCCGACGGGAGCAAGCTTTTCGCCCTGCTGCAGCAGCCGCTGTTGCAGGACCACGGCACGGCGGGCGTGAATTGCCGACTGTTGGAGCTCGACGCCAAATCGGGTGGGGCGACGCGGCAGATCGTCTGCCCGCTCGACGACGCCGCGAACAACTTCAACGAACTGTTGGCGGTCAACGACCACGAGTTCCTCGCCATCGAGCGCGACAGCAAGATCGGTGCGAAGGCATCCTTCAAGCGGATCATCACGGTCGATACCGCCGGCGCGAGCGACGTGGGCAAGGTTGCCTCGCTGCCCGAGGGCAAGCTGCCGGAGGGGATCGTCGCCGCGAAGAAGGGGCCGTTCATCGACCTGCTCGACCCGCGCCACGGCCTCGCGGGCCCGACGTTCCCCGAGAAGATCGAGGGCCTCGCCTTCGGCCCCGACCTGCCCGACGGGCGGCATCTGCTGATCGTCACGGTCGACAACGACTTCCTCGCGGCCCAGCCGAGCCGGATCTACGTCTTCGCGATCGACCCCGCGGACTTGCCGGGGTTCCAGCCGCAGGCGTTCGACGCGCCGCGGTGAGCGGAGTCGCCGCCGCTGTCTTCGGTTCGCCTCTTGGCTTGTGGTTCCGCCTTCAGGCGGTCTTCGCATGGTCATCGCCGGGTGCCACATGCCATCGTACTCGTGGCATGTGCCGGTCAACGCAGGCCGATCGGACTCGCGGCGCTTTGTTAGCCGGACGCGCAAGCGACGGAGGTTTGTCATGGCCCTTCGCAAGCTTCGGGTGATGTCCGTTGTTTCAGGCGAACCAACCTCCGTCGCTTGTGCGTCCGGCTAACAAGACCCCTCGAACCGGCGCGATCATGCCAACGCGCGAAGCTGCGCCAACACCTCCGCGCAATCCGCGTCGCCAACCAAATTGTGCGTCTCGCCCGAGTCGGCCGCGAGGTCGAAGAGCTGCTCCCGGCGCTCGCCGCGTGAATAGAGGCAGTGCTTGTGGCGGTCGGTGCGGACCATCCGGCCCGTGGCGTCGGGGAGTTCGTTCGGGCCCCAGCCGGTCTCGGTGACGACGTGTTCGCGCCATGTGGCGGGCTCCTCGCCGTGCAACAGCGGGGCGAGGCTCAGGCCCGGGAGGTCGGCCGGCCGGGCGGCGCCGGCAACGTCGCAAAGCGTGGGCAGCAGATCCAGCCCGGTGGAGACGAGGCGGGTGTCGATCAGCGGCGCGCCATCGCTGCGTGACTGCACACCCGCGCCGGCAAACATCAACGGGACGCAGACCACCTCGTCATACAGCACCGTCTTCTGGTTCCAGCGGTGCGCGCCCATCCCGTCGCCGTGGTCGCTGAGGAAGACGATGAGCGTGCTCTCCTCATGCCCGCCGCGGCGGAGCGCGGCCAGGACCTGCCCGATCTGGGCGTCGACCTTCTCGACGAGGCGGAAGTAGGCGTGGCGGTACCGCCTCCAGCGCTCGGGCGTGTAATCGCGCGTGGGGTAGAGGCGCGTGAGCTTCGCGCGGGCCTCGGAGAAAAGCTCCGGCTCGTCGGGGCCGGGCTCGAAGTTGGCCGGCAGCGCGGGGAGTTGGTCGGCCGGCGCATCAGGCGGCGGCTCGGCAACGGGGCCCCACGGGAGCGGCTCGCCGCGGGCCCATTCGCAGATGTTGTGCGGGTTGTCGAACGAGGCGACGAGCAGGAATGGCCGGGCTGCGTCTGCAGGACGGCGGAGCAGGAAGTCGCCCGCGGCCGCGGTGAGTTGGTGATCGTTGAACCCCGCGATGGGCGTGAAGCCCTGCCCTTCGGGAATCGCGCCGCTGGGCAGGTGCCACTTCCCGCCGTAGTAGCAGTCATAGCCCGCGGCCGCGAGAAGCGGGCCGAGGTGCTGGTTGGCCAGATGGGGCGGGATGCGCCCGGGGTTCTGCGTGACGCCGATGGCCGAGGGCATGCGCCCCGTGAGCATGCTGGCCCGCGAGGGCGTGCAGAGCGGGAAGGTGCAGTGGGCCCGGGTGAAGCGCAGGCCGCGCCCGGCCAGCGCGTCGAGGTGGGGCGTGTGGAGGTCGGCCTTGGCGACGATGCCCGCGCAGGAGATCGCGTCGGCCGACTGCTGGTCGGTCATGAGCAGGAGGATGTTGGGCCGGCGGGGGGAGGGGGACATGGGTTTGTGGTTCCGCCTCCAGGCGGTCCGCGGGTGCGGCGTCCACGGAAACGCGTCAGGCCTTCGCCTTCTTGTCCTGGGCCTTCTGCTGGAGGAACCCGCGCAGGATCGCGGCGGCGGCGAGGGCGTCGCGCCGGGCCTTCTTCTGCCCGTGGGTCAGCCCCGACTGGTTGAGCTGCTGCTCGGCGGCGAAGCTGCTCAACCGCTCGTCGGCGAGGTTGACGGGGATGCCGTAGCGCTGCTCGAGGAAGCCCTTCAAGGCGCGAGACGACTTGGCGCGCGGCCCCTCGGTGCCGTCCATGTTGAGCGGATGCCCGATGACCAGCTCGTCGGGCCCATGCTCGGCGACGGCGACGGCGACGAGGCGCAGCAGCTCGGCGATCGTGGTCGCCTCGATGACGCCCACGGGGGTGACGATGTCGGAGGAGTCGGAGCCGACGGCAAGCCCGGTCCGCTTGTCGCCGTGGTCGATGGCGAGGTAACGCATGGCGATAGTGTGGGGCGGGGCGGGGGAAGTGTAAAGGGCGGGGGCTCAAGCACGGGCCACGCCTCACAACATCCCCGGCCCGAACTTCTCGCCCACCTTCGCGTGCAGGTCCTTGATCTCCTGGGCGCGGTCGGCCTTGCAGACCAGCGTCGCCTCGGGCGTGTGGATGATCAACAGCCCCTCGACGCCGATGGTGGTGATGAGGTGGCTCGGGTCGTTGCTGGCGACGAGCGTGCCGCGCGTGTCGAGCAGGACGTGGCGCGGGGCCGCGATCGCGTTGCCCGACGCGTCCTGCTCGCACGTCTCCGCGAAGGCCGGCCAGGAGCCGACGTCGAGCCAGCTCAGCGGCATCGGCACGGCGGCGACGCGGACCTTCGGATCGGTCGAGGCCGGCTGCATCACCGCGACGTCGACGCTGACTTTCTTGAGCGTCGGGTACGTCTCCTTCAGCACGTCTTGCCGCTTGGGTGTGTTCCACGCCGCGGCGATCTTCAGCAGCCCCGCGTGCGTCGCGGGCTCGTAGCGGCGGATGCAGTCGAGCAGCGTCGATGCCCGCCAGACGAACATCCCGCTGTTCCAGAGGTATTTCTCGCTCCCCGCGGCGAAGAAGGATTGGGCGGTGGGGGCGTCGGGCTTCTCGCGGAAGAGGGCGACGCGGCGGGCGCCCCCGGAAATTGCCGCCCCGGAAGTCGATCCCCCGGAAGCCGCGCCCATCGCCTCGGCGAGCTGGAGGTAGCCGTAGCCCGTGGCGGCGGCGGTGGGGGTGATGCCGAAGGTGACGAGCGTCTGGATCGACGACGCGCCGTCGGCCTCGGCCAGCGCGAAGCCGGCCTCGACGATCCGGCGGAACTGGTCGACGGGCTCGATGATGTGGTCTGCCGTGAAGACGGCGATGACCGCCTGCGGGTCGGACTGGGCGATGACGGCCGCGCCGAGCCCCACGGCGTTGAGCGTGTCGCGCCCCGCGGGCTCGCCCAGGAAATTCTCGTCGCGCAGGGCGGGCAGGTTGGCTTCGATCGCCTTGCGGTGCGACTCGCCGGCGCAGACGTGGCGCTGCCCCGCGGGCACGAGCCCCTCGAGCCGGTCCATCGCGACCTGCAGGAGGCTGCGGCCGTGGATGAAGGGGATGAGCTGCTTGGGCAGGGCGGAACGGCTCATGGGCCAGAGGCGGGTGCCCGAGCCGCCGGCGATGATCAGTGCGTGGCGCATGGAGTGAAGCCTGGGAAACCGGGGGAACGTTGTCCAGAACTCATCGGCCAACGGACGCCCCAGCGCTCACTGCGTGCGATGGAAGACGTTGAAGGCCGTCTGCGTCGCGCCGATCTTCACGGCCTCGTCGATCGCCTCGTGCGAGAGCTCCAGCGCGAGGGCCTTCTGCACGTGCCCGGCCGTGCAGGCGGGGCAACTGTTGATCGTCGAGACCACGACGTTGATCAGCTCGACGAGCTGGTCGGTCAGGCTGGTCTTGTTGAAGGTGTGGGCCCGCAGCCCGATCGACATGGCCTTGAAGGCGTCGTCGCCGGCGAGGTCGCGGAACTTGAAGTAGACGTTGTACATCGCGCAGGTCGCGACCACGGCGAGGATCTCGGCGACCTCCTGGTCGGTCCAGCCCTTGGCCTTGGCCTCCTTGGCGTGGTGGCGGACGCAGTGGACGCAGTTGTTGGCGCTGCTGGCGGCCAGGGCGATCGCCTCGCGCGTCTTGGGGTCGAGCTGCCCCGCGCCGTCGGCGATGAACTTGCGGTAGTTCATGTAGCCGTCCTGCAAGAAGGCCTCGACGTGGCCCATCATCTGGAAGCCCACGGGGACCTGCCCGTTGCCGATGGTCTCCTTGATGCGCTCGTAGATGGCCTGAGTCGATTCGGGGGCGGCTTCGGGGGCGAGAGGGGGGACGACGGGCATGGCGGAACTCCTGGTTCGTTTGTAGGCGGGGTGGGGGGAAGGCGGGTCGGCGTGCACGCGCCGGCGCATTTCCGGGAAGGGTTTCGACGCTTCGCCGGAGCGATAAGAATAGGCGTGGCGGAGGCGAAGGCCAAGCCCCGGCGTTTGCACGAGGGGAGCGGTTCGCCGCACAATCGCGGCATGGCCTCCAAAAAACCGCTCATCATCGGCGTCCACCTCGACCTCAAGGGCATGATGTTCAAGCCCTCCTACATCCCCGCGATGCTGGCCGACCTCGCCGGCCAGGGCGTCAACGCCTTGCTCGTGGAATACGAGGACGCCTTCCCCTTCAAATCGCTCGACATCGCCCACGACCCCGCGACGGCCTGGTCCCGCTCGACGCACCGGCGCTTCCTCGCGCTGGCCGAGGAACACGGCATCGAGGTCATCCCGCTCCAGCAGTGCCTGGGCCACCTTGAGTACGTGCTCGGCTGGGACCGCTACCGCAAGCTGGCGTAGAACAAGCGGTATCCCAGCACGATCCGCGTCGACGACCCCAAGTCGGTCGCGCTGGTGCGCACGATGCTCGAGGAATTGCTCGAGGCCCATCCCCGCGGAAAGTACTTCCACCTCGGGATGGACGAGGCCTGGGCGTTGGTCGACACCGCCAAGCGGCTCAAGCGCGACGTGCTCGACGTCTACCTCGACCACCTGCGCGTGCTCGTGCCGATCGTCGAGGCCCACGGCAAGAAGCCGATCATCTGGACCGACATGCTCGAGGACCATTTCCGCCCCGACGCCTTCGCGGAGTTCAAGGAGCGCGTGGTCTTCGCGACGTGGGACTACGGCACGATCCCCGCGAAGGGCGGCTGGCCCAACGCGAGGCTGTCGGGCGGCACGCGCGTGAGCAGGGAGTGGCTGGAGGACCCGGCCGACACGCGCGGGCCGGGGATCGGCGCGGGGACGAAGTTCGTCGAGGATTTGCCGGCGAAACTGAGGAAGGTCGTCGAGCCGCACCGCGAGGGGCGGCTGTTCACGCCGCTCTTCCAGGCCGACATGTGGCGGGGGCTGGGGGCGGAGGTTCTGCCGGTGAGCGCGCTGCGGGTGAGCTCGCACCTCTCGGTGCTGCCGGCCTACCACGAGTTCTTCGCGAACATCCGCGGGATAAGCCGGGCGGTGCACCGCGCGGGCTGCCTGGGGCAGATCGGCACGAGCTGGGCCCGCGGGACGAGCTGGTGCCCGCCCAATTTCCCGATCGACCTGACCTGGCCCTTGATCGCGGAGCTGTCGCGCTCGCTGGGCGGCAAACCCAAGCCGTTCTTCGCGGGCGTCCCGGCCAAGACGGTCGACCGGCTCATCCTCACGCTCGGGCGCAGCCGGCGCGATTGGCGGCTGGAGCTGAAGGTCGCCGAGGAGATGGAGGCGCTGGCCCCGCACGTGAAGTCGCACCGCTACGAGTGGCTGGGCATCGCCCTCATGGCCCGCGCGCTCGACCTGCAGCGGAAGGCGGAGTTCAACCTGGCCGAGGTCGACTACTTCTTCCCCAACCACCGCCCGGTCGACAGCGAGTGGCAGCGGAGGCTCGACGAGCAAGCGGCCACGCTCAGGGAGATCGCCGCCCTGCGCAAGCGGATCATCGCCCACTTCGGGAAGCGATACCACGGCAAGGCGTTCGACGAGTGGGTCGGCCAAGTCTTCGGGGTGCTGGAGCAGCGCATCAAGGACGTGACGAAGATCTGCCGCGCGAAGAAGGCGCTCGCGCGGAAAACGTATGCGCGGAAACGTTGATGATCGGCGCGCGATTCGTTCGCGCTTCGATCGCGCGGGCTCAAAACCCAGGCACGCAGTGCCTGGGCTTTGGGTCCGATGCTTGACCTCGAAGGGTCAAACGTCGCGCGTCGCGCTCAATGATGGTGATGCATCTGCTGGAAGCGTTCCATCGCCCAATAAAGAACCGCGCCGGCGGCGATGACGAGCAGGATCACCATGACGGTTGAAACGAGGAGGCTCATGGCTTCCTCCTTTCTGGCGGAAAGGATTCCCGCCGAATCACTCTAGCGCGGGTTCGGCGAAAGTGAATGTGTGTTAAAAAGAAGTGACCCAGGCGCCGCAGTGCCTGGGCTTTGGACTCGATCAAACGATCGATCTTGCGCAATGGAGATTCCATGCTGAACCGCACGCTCCTGGGATTCGCGCCCGCCCTCACGTTGGCGCTCCTCTCGGCCCTCCTGCTGGCCGGGCCCGCCCTCGCGGCCGAGCCGCTCGTCGCCCGCCTCGCCCCGCTCGACAAGGAGGGCACGACCTTCCGCCTCTACGAGGGCCTGACGGTCCTGGTCCACAACCCCGGGGGCAAGGCCTTCAAGCTCGCGCTGGACGTGCGCGACCTGAACCTCATCGAACCCGGGCCGCGCGAGCTGCTCTTCAAGGTCTACGACCCCAACGGCAAGAGCGTCGTGCGCGAGATCATCCCCGACGACGGCGTCATCACCCCCGCCAGCCAGTCGCCCACCGGCGGGTGGGACCACGAGGGCTGGTACTACCTCTACCAGTACAACCGCGGCACGCCGCCCATGCTCAAGTGGGGCACGCTCACCGCGCCCGACCGCCTCGCGGCCATCCCCGTGCGCACCCTCGAAAAGTCGATCCCCGCGGGGACGCCGGGCATCTACCGCGTCGTCCTCGTCGGCTCGCGCGACCACGTCGTGACCGTCAAGGTCGACTCCGGCCTGTCATGGGGCGTCGCCGGCAACCCGTTCTACCTCCACCCCGTGGGCGACTTCTTCAAGAAGCGCTTCGTTTACGTCCCCGCCGGCACGCGCGCGATCAACATCGCCATGGTCGAGCATGACCGTCCACGGGCCCGGAAGTTCACGCTCAAGGACACCGCGGGGAATCTCCTCGCGGAGGGCTCCGCCGCCGCGGGCGTGGGCTTCGCCGAGGTCAAGCCCACCAAGCCGGGGAAGCCCGGCGAGCCCGGGGAGTGGGACGACAAGGTGCTGGTCTTCGAGCTCGCCGACGCGCCCAACGCCTGCATGGTGCAGTTCGCCTTCATCACCGACCGGCTCAACGGCCCGCCGCGCAAGCCGCCCGGGGCGATCCAGGCCTTCTACGCCTCCGACGAGGCGACCGCCCGCGCGCTGGGCGGCGGCGTGGTCTTCCGCGACGGGAACCGCTTCGCCAACCCGCTCCAGCTCCGCCTCTACGAATGGACGAAGAAGCTCACCGAGGCCGACTTGGCCGTGGTCGACGGCCAGGGCAAGCCGGTCGAGACGGTCAAGGTGCAGAACCGCCCCGACCTGGCCGCCTCGCCCGCGCTCGACATCCAGCCCAACCGCAACAAGGAGTTCGTGCCCCTCAACGGCCCGCATGAGCAGGCTCCGCTGAGCGACACGATCATGTTCAGCTACGACCTGCACCACAACCGCCAGTCGCTCAACGTCGCCATCAAGGAGCTCGAGCTGGGCTTGCGCACCCTCGGCCCGGGCGACCACCCCGTCTGCGTCACCTGGAAGGGCATGGGCAACCTCGCCTACATCTTCGGCACGTACAACTGGCACTGGTGGCGGTCGTCGTGGCGCATCCTGCAGGAGAAGGACACGCCCGCGGAAGTGAAGGAGCTCGTCCGCGAGATGATCATCAACGCCGCCGACCGCCTTGCCTTCTGCCGCAACTGGGAGCGCGTCAACGGCAACGCCTTCTCCACCGTCGTCTGCGGCCTGCGCTACGCCTGCGAGGGCACGAAGGACCCGCTCAACGAGGCCAGCTTCCAGGACTTCTACGACCGCTTCACCACCGGCGGCTTCGGCGCCCGCGTGGGCGTGGGCCCCTCGGGCCCCGTGCAGGAGGAGTTCGCCTATGACAACCACTACGGCTCCTACCCCGTCGCGACTTGGGGCTGCGTCGTCGACGACCTCAAGGACCCGCGCTTCATCAAGGTCCACGACCGCCTGAGGAACTTCTACAGCTACACCCAGAACGACGAGGTCGCCGCCTGCCCCTTCTCCGCCCGCACCTTCCACAACCCCTCCTTCGGCCCCGAGAAGGAAGGACCCTTCGCGTGGAAGGGGCTGCCCGGCCCCGACTTCACCGAGACCGTCAACGGCGGCAACGAGTTCTTCGCCGCCCGCCGCAAGGGCTACTACATGCTCACCTACCACGGGCGCATGACCCCCAAGTGGCAGAACGACTCCTTCATGGGCCAGCTCGGGTGGAGCGGCGGGGTGATCTGCCAGGTCGTCGTCCCCGGCAAGGGCACCGTCCTGGCCTCGACGCTCAACGGTCCGGGCTACGGGAAGGACATGCACCCCACGCAGTGGCCGATCTTCCACATCCACTCGCTGGTGGGCACCACCGCCGAGGGCAAGCCGCTGATCTCCTCCGACTGCGAGCAGCCCGACGCCCGGCTCGAGGGCAACGTCGTCACCGGCTCGGGCGAGGTGCGCGAGTCGTCGGTCCACTCCACCCGCTCCTACACCTACAACCCCGACCACATCGTCGCGGAGGTGAAGCTGCGCATCACCGACGACGACGGTTTCCAGGGCTTCTGGTTCAAGAGCCCCTGGCGCGGCCACGTCGCGCAGGCGTGGGAGATGATCCCGTTCCTGCCGAACAAGAAGGGGACCGCAGCGGCGACGGCGAAGCCCGAGGAGCTGACCTCCGTCAAGGTGCTCGACGCCGCGGGCAAGGAGGTCGGCCCGCTCGAGCAGGCGTTGGTGGAAGGTCAGGTGATCGTGATCGACCGCGGCGGCTTCGGCGTGCGCATCGAGTTGGAGAAGCCGATGAAGCTCAAGCGCGGGCTGAACAACACGGTGATGATCCAGGTGATCGCCGAGTCGCCCCTGGGCCCGCGCGAGGAGAAGGTCAAGCCCAACGCCGAGGACGCGGCGCTGAGGTACAAGATCGTGCCGTTTGGGGCGTGAGGGGGGCGGTATTCGCCTGGTGCCACATGTCATCGTTCTCGTGACATGTGTCTGGAGGGGATGTGGATCGCATGTCGGCGATCACGCGTCGTTGATGGCGTATTCAATCAGCCGTTTCACGCGATCGATCAACGGCGCCGGCTTTTTCAACGACTTGTCCCACCCTGCGAGGAAGTCGCGGGCAATGTCGATTTCCAGAAAATAACTCAGGGAATTGTCCGTGGCTGCCTCCGGCAAGTCGCCGTCGGGCGGTTCCATCGCCACCGCGGCGGGCGAATCAGGCCTCCACGGCGGATGGACATAGATGGTCAGCTCTTGATCGTGTGTATCCAGATTCTGGATCACGTCGGTCAGGGTCGTCACTTTTCCCATTGGAGTCCGATTCGGCTTAGGTCCCCGTCGTCTGGTGCCACGTGCCTGGATAGGACGTGATTCGCACGTTGGCGGTGGCGCGTCATTGATGGCGTATTCAATCAACCGCTTCACGCGATCGATCAACGGCGCCGGCTTTTTCAAAGACTTGTCCCACCCCGCGAGGAAGTCGCGGGCGGCGGCGATTTCCAGAAAGGAACTCAGGGAATTGTCCGTGGCTACCTTCGGCCAGTCGCCGTTGGGCGGTGCCAACGCCACCGCAGCGGGTGAATCAGGCATCCATGGCGGATAGACATAGATGGTCAGCTCGTGATCGTAAGAATTCAGGTTCTTGACCACGTCGCCAAGGGTCGTCACTTTTCCCATAGACGTTCAACCCCCACGTGGATTCTCGGGCAGGTTGATCCCATCGTTCGAGGCGATCCGCGATCTCCGGGGCGGCGGCGGTTTGATCGACCCCTGTCCCGTCGCTTGCGCTTCCGGCTAACAATTCCCCGTCACTTCCCCGCCTCGATGCGGTACCCGACCTTCTTCGCGTCCTTGACGGCCGCGGGCTTGTCGCCCGTCTCGAGCAAGTCGATCATCACGTTCCGGCAGATCGCGCCGCTGAGGTACGTGTCCTTCCACTCGGTCGGCGAGAGCTTCACGCGGCGGGGCGAGTCGAAGGTGACCAGCACCGACCCGCCCGCGCGGGTGAGGCGGACCGCCTTCACCTTCTCGACATACGCCTCCGTCGCCGGGGCCCAATTCCCGCCGGCCTGGAACTCGATCTTGGTGACCAAGTCCTCCTTCTGGATCGCCGCGTCGCGGTGGAAGACGGGGATGACGTCGTAGAGCTCGGCCGCGGTCTCCTTGCCGTCGCCCGAGACGGTGGTCTCGACGTGGACGCCCGTCTCGTCGAGCTTGAACTCACGGGTGAAGTCGATCTTGCCCGGGAGGGCGTCGTCGTACCAGAGCATCTTGGTCTTGCCCACGAGGGCGGCCTCGGGGTCGTTGACGAACTTCACGCTCGTGAGCGCGCCGGAGACCTTGACGGTCGCCTTGTTGCCCGCGACCTCGCTGACGACCTCGGGCTTCACGATGCGGGCGGAGGTGAAGAACTTGCCCTCGGGGGTGACGCCGTTGACCGAGTGGTTGGGCCAGGTGCGCCAGGCGTCGACCAAGTCGAAGGTATTGTCCCACTTGTTGCCGCTGCGCCGGCCGAGGATGACCGAGCCGGTGGCGGGCGTCCAGAAGGCGGAGAGCTGCCCGCCGCCCAGGCCGAGCGGGCCGCAGAATTGGGCGAGCTTGTCGTCGGGGGTCTGCTGGCCGATCGGGCCGGTCTGGAGGATCGCGGCGAAGCTGGCCTGCTTGGTGGCGTAGAAGGCCTTCTCGAAGTCGCGGAGGAACGAGCCGTCGCGCAGGTAGGGCGACTTGAGCATGGGCGACTTCTTGGCCTCGAGGTCGCGGCGGTGGGCGTCGTATCCCTTGGGGTAGAACTCGTAGGCGAAGTTGACGCTGAGCGGGAAGTCCCAGGTCTGCCACATCCGGCGCTCCCACTGGTAGCCGTGGAGCTCCTCGTTCTTGTACCAGATGCGCGGGTCTTCCTTCGAGCCCGTGCCGGACTTGACGGGGTTCTCGACGATGCCGTGGTTGAAACCCTCGACGCGGAGCAGGGCCCCGGTCTTGAGGTCCTCGGCCGTGGGGCCGTCGACGAGCCAGGCGGCCTCGTCGGTGAGTTCGGCGGCGCCGTAGTCGCGGGCGCCGTGGCGCTTGTTGTTGTCGGGCGTCCACATCCACTGGTCGTTGTCGGAGGGCGTGCCCAGTCGGCAGTTGAAGTGCGTCGGACCGGTGTAGCGGCCGTCGGGCTCGGGGAGCGTGAGGTGCGACTTCAAGCGGTAGACGCGCTCGACGGCCTCCTTGGCCCAAGGCCAGTCGCCGGTGAGGGCGGCCCCGACCGCGAAGCAGTTGCCCATGCCGCTGTAGCCCATGTCGAGCCCGCCGCGCTCGACCCAGAAGCCCGCGGGGTGGAAGTATTTCGGATCGGTGAAGAGCAGCTTGGCGTGGGCCTCGGCCTCCTTGGTGAACTCGGGGTCGTCGCAGCCCTTGATGACGTACCAGAGCCCGATGGGCATGGTGAGGTCGAAGTTGGGCTCGTTGCGGGTCGGGCCCCAGGCGATGACGCGGCGGGCGTATTTCTTGAGCCCCTCGGCGTAGGCCGCGCGGGCGTCGGCGGGCATCACGTCCTTGAACGCGCGGAAGGGCGCGCCCAGGATGACCATCTCGTAGGAGTACCAGTCCGACCGCCCCTTATTGGGGTTCCGGTCGAGCCAGTCGTCGATCATGATCATCTTGACGATGCCGGTGGCCAAGGCGCGGAGCTTGAGCGCGCGGTTGTCGTAGAACGGGTTGCCGGGGTAGTTCCACTGCACGAAGGTGGTGAGCGTCTCGGGCCAGACCGGCGGGTCCATGATGCCCCCGGCGGTCTCGATGTCGTTGAGGGTGAAGCAGTGGCCCGGGGCATTGATGCACGGGTAGCCGCGCTTGCTGCCGATGATCGGCTGGTTCATCAGCGTGAGCACGAAGTTGCGGTGCTGGACGTCGAGGTCGGGGCTCAGCGGCGTCTCTGTGAGGTACCCGGCCACGCCGTGGGTGAAGTCCTTCTCGGTGAGCGACGCGAGGTACTTGCGCAGGACGCGCTCGTACTGGTGCTCCTGCGGGAGCATGAGCCGGCCGGGCGTGGGCTCGGGCTTGGGCAGGTCGGCCCCGGGGGCGGGGGCGGGCGAGGCCAACGCGAGCAGGGCCAAAAGCGGGGCGAGGCGGGACGCGAGGCGCAGGGTCGGCTTCATGGGTGATGATCCGGAAGGGGAGGGAATCGTCACGCGCGGCATGTCACGGGAATCATCCGCTCAGGCGACGGCGGGGGACTCGAGGCGCTCGACCTCGTCGGAGGTGAGCTCGACGTCGGCGGAGCCGCAGGTGTCGGCCATGCGCTCGACCGAGTTGGCCCCGGCGATGGCGAACGACGGGAAGGAGTGGTGCAGGAGGTAGGCCAGGGAGACCTGGTTGGCGGAGCAGCCCTTGGCCTTGGCGAGCTGGTTGCAGAGCTTGAGGCGGGCGTAGTTCGCGGGCGTGCCGTAGAACTTGACAATCGCGGCGTTGGGCGTGACGCCGGGGGGCGCGCCGGCGGGGTCGTAGTTCCCCGCGAAGAAGCCGCCCGCCTGCGAGGAGTAGGCGACCTGCGCCAGCTTGCTCCCGCGGTGGTAGGCCATCGTCTCGTCGTCCATGAAGCGCTGCCCGCCCGCGGAGGCGGCCGCCTCGGGGTTGACGCGCCCGAGGCTCCAGCCGATCTGGCTGGCGGAGAAGCCTCGCTTCACCGCCGTCGCGGCGTAGACCTGGGCTTGGGCGATGCGCGTGGGCGACCAGTTCGAGCAGCCGAAGGCGGGGAAGCGCCCCTCGGCGACCAGTTCGTTGAGCCAGTCGATGATCTCGCCGACGGGGACCGCCGGGTCGTCGCGGTGGAGCCAGTAGAAGTCGATGCTGGGCAGCTTGAGCCGGGCGAGGCTCTCGTCGAGCTGGGCGCGGATGCCGGCGCGGGTCATGCCCAGGTCGGCTCCCTTGGTGGCGATGACCACGCCCTTGCGCCCGTGCTTGGCGATCCACTGGCCGACGGTCGTCTCGCTCTTTCCTGCCCCGCCCTTGACCCAGCTCGCGTACATGTGGGCGGAGTCGAGGAAGTTGCCGCCCGCGGCGAAGTAGGCGTCGAGCAGCTCAAAGGCCTTCTCTTCGGGGATGGCGGTGCCGAACCACGCGGTGCCCAGGGCGATGCGCGAGGCCTGCAGGGTGGTGCCGGGGAGGGGGGCGAACTTCATGTAAAGCGTTCCTGGGTGAAGAGCGGTTCCATCGCGGACGATCAAAAACGGGGGGGACGGTTTCATCCGTCCCCCCCGGGGAATTCACGGGGTTTCCGAACGACTTCCGCCGCTCATCCCCCGAAGGGCACGAGCTTGTACTTGAGCGCGACGGTGTCGGCGGCGGCCGGCTTCGCGGCCGGGTCGGCCAACTGGATCAACACCGTGCCGTTCTGCCCCAGCTTGACCGGCATGGGCTTCTCCAACTGGATCTCGACGCCGAACCCGCCGCGGTCGATGCGGATCTTCTGCGCCGGCCCCACCGTCGCCGTCAACGGCTTGCCGTCGGCGGTCACCTCGGTGGCCTTCGCGCCGTCGGGCGACTTGGGCATGAACGGGATCATCTCATAGGCCTGCTTCACCTCCGACCACATGCGGTCGTGGCTCCAGATGGAGAGGGCGCGGGCGTAGTCGGAGGGGGCGAGCTTCACCGAGCAGTCGATGCTGTCGGGGTTGTAGGTGTAGGAGCGGGCCGAGCGGACGTGGGCATTGCGGACCTCGCCCGAGCTGGTGACGGTGTTGCCGTTGAGCTTGGCGTCGTCATGCTCGCCGATGGCGGCGACCAGCGGCGAGCCGTCCCACATCTCCCCGACGATGGAGTGGATGTGCAGGTTGGCCCACTGCGAGGGGTGCATGCCCCCGCCGTAGGAGTCGTGCAGGGTGCCGGCGAGGACGGGGCCCTTGCCGGGCACGGTGAGCTGGCAGATCGTGCCGCCGCTGAAGCCGAGCTGGCCGGGGAAGCACTGGCTCATCCACTCGGGCGGGATGCGCCCGTGGAAGGTCAGGAAGTAGTAACTCTTGCGGCGGGCGGCGAACCACTCGTCGCCGCCGTTGACGCTGGCGGTCAGGTCGGGGCCGGGCTCGCCCTTCCACTTGAACTGCGGGCTCTCCCAGTTGGCGGTCTCCTTGTGCGGGTGCATGTGGGTCCGGCCCGACCAGGGGTTGGCGGCCACGGAGGCGCCGGCGGCCTCGCGGCAGTAGAGGTAGGTGTAGAGCTCCTTGTAGCGGTCGAGCACCTTCTGGAAGCGCGGGTCGTCGGTGGCGTCGCCGGTGATGCCCGTGCCCTCCACGCCGGTGATGCCGCTGCGGATCCACTGGTTGCCCGAGGCCCGCCAGTTGTCCATGAGGTACGAGCCGTAGTGGCAGTCGTGGGCGAAGTGCTCCTGCGAGTCGCCGGACTTCGAGAGGCCGCTGCCCGGGCCCCAGCCCTCGGTGGTCCAGCGTTGCCAGAAGGTCTCGAAGCGCTCCTTCTGGATCGGGTCGCCGGTGGCGCGGTGAGCGTACCAGAGGGCGACGTTGATCTGCGAGAAGGCGTTGCCGTTCACCTTCTCGATGTGCGTCGCGAAGCTCAGGCGGTCGCCCGCCATGATCAGGCCTTCCTTGATGATCTCCTTGATCTCGGCGGGCACGTCGCCGCGGTTCACCAGCACCCAGCTTGGGCGGAAGATGATGCAGCCGTAGTAGCCCATGGCGTAGGCCCAGTTGGTCCAGGAGCCCGAGCCCCGGCCGTCGCTGGTCTCAAGCAGGCGGAAGTTGCCGAACAGGGCGGTGAGGTCCTTGCGCAGGTTCTCGTTGAGGCTCCCGCCGTTCTTCTTGAGCCACTCGTGGAAGCGGACCTGGAAGGGGTGGAAGAAGACCTGGTCGTCGACGACGATCGTGCCGCCCTTGATGGCGTTGGCGGTGGCCTCGTCGGGGCAGAAGATGGCGTTGGCGCCCATGCTGACGTAGTCGCCCCACTCCACTTTCTTGAAGATGAAGGTCATCTTGAAGAGGTAGTCGTTGGGCCCGTCGGAGACCTCGACCTTCATGATCTTGCCGTTGTAGTCGGTGCCCTTGGGGAACTCCTGCGAGGCGGGGTGCCAGTGGTTGCCCTCGTTGGAGTTGAAGCCGCCGGTCGCCTGGTCGTTGAAGAGCACCTTGCCGTCGGGGGCGGTGATCTTGAAGTTGCGGTTCCGCGGCTCGTCGGGCTCCTGGCAGGCGACGAACAGGCCCACCATGTCCTTGGGCACGTAGACGAAGGCCTGCTTGAGGGAGCTGCCGATGCCGTGCATGAAGGTCGGATGGCCGCAGAAGCCGTACTTGAGCGAGTCGGGCAGGCGGACGGTGACGTAGTGGTCCCACGTGCCGGCGAGCACGATGCGGTAGACGCCCTTCTTGCCCTTGACCGGCTCGTCGAACTTGCGGGCCACCTGGGTCGCCAGGCGCTTGGGGTCGGACCACGCGCTCCAGCGGATGGTGGGCTTGGTCCCCTTGGCGTTGAGGTTCGCGTAATACTGCAGCTCGTGGTCCCAGCCGCCGGCGCGGTCGGGGAAGTTGGCGCTGGTGCAGCCGTCGTCCTCGATGATCTTGCGGACCACGGGCTTGCCGTCGGGGTCGTAGACCTTGAACATCACCTCGCGCGGGCCGTTGGCGTAGAGGTTGAGGTCTCGCACGTCCAAGCCGACGTTGAAGTCCTCGCCCTTGTCGTTGACGACATAGAGCGTCACGCCCTCGTGGAGGCGGAAGGTCTGCTCCGCGGCCAGGGCGGCCGAGAGCGGGGCGAACGCCAGCGCGGCGAGCAGCATCAGGGCTGCGAACAGGGACGGCACGTTTCGCGAAATCCTGGGATTCATACGCATTCCTTGCAGGAGGGTGGACAAGCTCGGGGCAACTACGGGGCGATCATCAAACGTAAGGCGCGATTCAGGAGGCGCGGTTCGGGGACGGTTTCAATGCGGGCGGCGACGGAGAATCGCGGCCAGTGAATTCTCTGCGGACGAACCCGCCCGATTAGTGCCGGGCGGGCTTGCGGGTCGGAGGACGACTCGGGGTCTTTCTCTTGGGCGTCTTGGACGGCGCGGCCTCCGCCGGCGGTTCGTCCGCGGGCGGGTGGGGCGGGACGAGCCTGGGTCCCGTCGGCACGGGCAGGTTCTGCATCAGGTCCACCAGCATCCCCGCCCCCTCGGCGACCATCGCCTTCACGTCCACCTCCAGCGCGACGATCGGCACGGGGAAGAAGAACCGGCAGCCGCGGTTGGTCATCGCGATCACCGTCAGCTCCTCCGGCACCTTGATCGACAGCGCCAGCGCCGCTTGTGTGACGCCCTTTGCGATCACGTCGTCGGGCACGATCACCACGTCCGGGCGGGGCGAGGCCGCCCAGACCTGGTGCAGCAGCTCGTAGCCATAGGCCTCGTAGGGCAGTTTGTCGTCGGGCATCGCCGCGGGCGGCGGGCAGAGCGTCATGCCCAGGTCCGTGCAGCGGCGGAGGAACTGCTCGGCGTGCTCCTTGAGGTGCTCGCTGCGCTCGAGCAGGGCGAGCGCAGGGCCAGGTCGAGGAACGCGCCGCGGTCGACGTCGAGCGCGTGGTCCACCGGCCCGGGCCCGAGGTGGACGTGCGGGATCGCGAAGGCCTTCCACTGCGGCTCGTTCATGAACCGCCAAGGGAAGCCCGCCATCACCGTCATGATCCCCGAGAGCTTCCGCCGCTCGAGCTCCTCGAGCAGCCCGGCGGGCATGCTCATGGGCGAGTTGGGGGCCTCGGTGTAGAGCTGGGCGTCCATGCCGCGCTCGGCGAAGAACTCGTGGGCGTGGATGAAGGCCTGCATGGCGAAGGTCGCCACGCCCTGCCCGAAGACCTCCGAGCCGGTGAGGATGGCGATCCGCCGGCGGGGATGGGCGGCGCGGACGAACGTGCCGCGCCCGCGCGACATCGTCAGGTGGCCGCGGTCGGTCAGGTGCTGCAGCGCCTTGTAGAGCGTCATGCGGCTCTGCGGATAGAGCTTCTCCAGCTCGGCCAAGGGCGGGATCTGCTCCCCCTCGCGCCACTCGCCGCTGCGGATGCGGGCGAGGATTGCCTCGACGACGATCTGGTAGGCGTAGGCCATCGTGCGGGACGGTCCGGGTGGGGGCGTGGCTTCGGGGCGGTGGGGCGGCAGTCGGGCGGTGAGCCGGCGCGGATCCGGGTGCAGATCAGCGCGCGGGACGAAAGTTATATAACACGATCGCCCCGCGAACGTCAATGCCTGCCTCTCGCTCGTATGGATTATCGGGCACATCGCCGCCCGCGGGGGCGTCCGTCGGCGCGGTCTGTGCCGGGTGAAGGGGCGGCGGGAGCGGCGAAAGCGAAAAACGAGGCCCAGACGTTTCCAACACGGGCGGGAGCATTGTTTCTTTATACCGATGGCCCGATGGGGCCAGTTTCATCCACCCCGCCGAAGCGGGGACCGGAAGTGCGGCGGCGGAAACTGAGGCACGGGAGAAATCGATCATGAAATTGTCCAAGACGCTTCTGGCCGCCATGGTGTGCGGCGCCCTGGCCGGGAATGCCCTGGCCGACACCATCACGCTCAACGGCGTGGTCCGCGACTTCAAGCGCGGCGACCAAACCGGCGGGCACCCCGACTTCGAGACCTGCACCACCGTCGCCGGCCACGGCCAATACGGCCACGTGGTCGGCCTGGTCGGCGCGCAGCTCGGGGCCGACAACAAGCCCGTCTTCAACCCCACGCGCCCCTCCAACGACACGATGTACTCCTCGACCTCCTTCAACCAGTGGTACAACGACGTCGCCGGGACCAACATGGCCATGCCCCTGAGCCTCACGCTCAGCAACGGCTCGGCCACCAAGGGCGGCGTCTACTCCTACTCGACCAACTCCTTCTTCCCCATCGACGGCCTGCTCTTCGGCAACCAGGGGCAGAAGGACGTCAACAACGTCACCCGCAACTTCTCCTTCACCTACGAGCTCCACACCACCTTCACCTACGCCGCGGGCCAGAACTTCCAGTTCGTCGGCGATGACGACGTCTACGTCTTCATCAACGGCCAGAAGGCGCTCGACCTGGGCGGCGTGCACGCCGCCGTGACCGGCAACATCATCCTCTTCGACGGGAAGGTCTTCTCCTACAACGCCAGCTCGCAGCTCCCCGTCGCCGGCTCGGTCAAGAGCGTCGACGCCTCCATGGCCACCAACATGGCCAGCAAGTGGAGCACCGCCAAGCTCGCCGGCGCCTGCCCGATCAAGAGCGGCGACCGCTACATCGACTTGGGCATCAAGGACGGCGACGCCTGCTCGCTCGACTTCTTCTTCGCCGAGCGGCACGTCACCCAGTCCAACTTCCGCATCGACACCAGCATCTACCTCAAGCCGGTGACCCCCACCGTCGTGACGCCCCTGTTCGACTGAGATCAACAGCCTCCGAGTGCTGCCCTCGCTCCGGCGCCGCGCGAAACCCGCGCGGCGCCGTTTTTTTATTGGCCCGCCGCCCCGCGCCGTGTTGGCCCATCCCCCTGATTTTGTCGATGTATCAGGGACTCGGGCGGCGCTGGGATTCCCCGCAGCCGCCGCCGCGGGCCATCCGGGCCCGATAAACTGAAGTCCCCCGTGAGCGAACCCCGCACCGACTCCATCCGCATCCCCACCGGCTGATCCATGTCACTGTCACCCACGGTCCTCATCGCGCTCCTGGGCTGGCCGGTCATCACGCTGGTCCTCTTCGCCGTCTGCACTCCGCGCCGCGCCGCCACCATCGCCCTCGTCGGCGGGTGGCTCCTCCTCCCCGACGCCGTGGGATTCAAGATCCCCGGCTTCACCGACCTCACCAAGGCCAGCGTCATCGCCCTGGCCATCGTCGCCTCCGCCGTCCTCTTCGACGTCGGCAGCCTCCTGCGCCTCCGCCCGCGCTTCGTCGACCTCTTCGCCCTGGTCTGGTGCGTCTGCCCCATGGCCTCGTCGATCGACAACGGGCTGGGCGCCTACGACGGGCTCCAGGCCGTCCGCATCCAGGTCGAGACCTGGGGGCTGCCCTTCCTCATCGGGCGGATCTACTACTCCGACATCGAGGGCATGACCGAGCTCGCCCACGGGCTGGTCCTCGGCGGGCTGGTCTATGTGCCGCTGTGCATCTTCGAGTCGCGCATGAGCCCGCAGCTCAACCAGATGGTCTACGGCTTCTACGCCTACGACTGGGCCGGCGGAGCCTCGCGCCTCGGCGGATGGCGCCCCTCGGTCTTCATGCAGTTCGGCCTCGTGCTGGGCCTCTGGATGGCCTGCATCTCCCTGGTCGCGATCTGGCTCTGGGTCAACGGCACGCGCACCCTCATGGGCCTGCCCATGGGCTTGGTCATGTCCATCCTGGTCATCACCACCGTCATGTGCCGTTCGCTGGGCAGCCTCGTGCTCATGGCGGCGGCGGTGGGCGTCATGCTCCTCGCCCGCTGGTTCCGCCTGGGCGCGCTGGTCTTCGTCATGCTGCTCATCCCCGTCGCCTACCCCGTCGCGCGCTACACGGGCGTCTTCAGCGGCGACGGCATCGTCTCCTTCTCGCAGGGCTTCAGCAGCGACCGGGCTGCGTCGCTCAAGTTCCGGCTCGACAACGAGGACATGCTGATCGACAAGGCCAGCCAGCGCCCGCTGGTGGGCTGGGGCCGATGGGGCCGGGCCCGCGTCACCAACGACGAGGGCAAGGACATCAGCACCACCGACGGCATCTGGATCATCTACCTCGGCTCGTGCGGGTGGGTGGGGCTGACGTCGTTGACGGTGATGATGCTGCTCCCCGGCGCGCTGGTGATGAGGAAGCTCAAGCCCTACCGGCTCTGGGCGGAGCCGGCGCTGGCGCCGGTGGCGGTGATGGTCATGATCCCGATCATCTACATGATCGACTGCCTGCCCAACGGGTTCGTCAACCCGGTCTACATCTGCGTCGCCGGCGGCCTGGCGGGATGGGTCATGCCCGTCTTCGCCTACGCCGCGGCGCCGGCGCCGACTGCGCCTGTCGCGCCGGTCGAGCGCTACGTCCCGCCGACCGGGCCCGAGACGCCGCCGCGCCCCGCGGCGTGAGGACAATCATCCGGGTGCCACATGCCATCGTATTCGTGGCATGTGTCTTGGGAAGTCGTTCACTCCGCGACGCACAAATCTGCTCAAACGCCATGAAACCACGCGTTTCGCGATGGCGTGAAGAGGCCGTCGCGAGGTGCTGGGACGTCCGTTCACCGACACATGCCACGGGTACGATGGCATGTGGCACCCAGAACGGCCTTCCTCCGGCGCGCCTCCCCACGATCGAATGTCCCGCCTTGGTTTTGCCGATGACCCACAGGGAACCACCGCCTGAACCGGCGGCGTTCTCAGCAGGGCAGGACCTATAATGTTGTGCACAGAAACTGCCTTCGCCGCCGCCGCACTTGGCCGGGCCACACTTGGCCGGCGCCCACACCGAGACCCGACATGACCCCTCCTCCGGTCACCTCGGTGACCGTCACCTACAAGTCCGGCCGAACCATCGGCCCGTGCCTGCGCGCCGCCCACGAGGCCCATCAGCGCGGGCTGCTCGACTGCGTCGTGGTCGACAACTCCAGCCCCGACGGCACGGCCGACATCGTCGAGCGGGAACACCCCTGGGTCCGCCTCGTGCGCAGTCCGGGCAACATCGGCTTCGGGCGCGGGAACAACCTGGGCTTCGAGTCGGTCCGCTCCCCGCTCACGCTCCTGCTCAACCCCGACGCCCAGATGGACGTCGAGTCGCTGCAGCAGATGATCCGCTTCTTCGACGAGCACCCGCGCGCGGGGATCGCCGGCCCCGCCATCGAGGGCGACGACGGCCACCTGCAGGCGGCGGGACATCTGCCCTCGCCCTTCGGACTGGTGAAGGCGGCGTCGGGCATCGGCGAGTCGCACCCCGGACGCCGGTCGATCGTCCCGGGCGGCGAGCCGTTCAGGACCGACTGGATCAGCGGGGCGGTGCTGATGATCCGCAGCGAGCTGTTCAAGACGCTCGGCGGGTTCGACCCTCGCTTCTTCCTGTATTTCGAGGAGACCGACCTCTGCCGCCGCGCCGCGGCCCAGGGGGCGGAACTGTGGGCCGTGGGCAAGGCCGTCGCCCGGCACGTGGGCGGCGCCAGCTCGAGCGACGATGCTCCCGCGGCGCCGGCCGTTGCGCAGGCGCAAGCCCCCGCGCGGCCCGAGCCCGTGCGCTACGACGGCTGCATCGCCGAGCACTACTTCGCCAGCCGGTACTACTACCTCGTCAAGCACCACGGCTGGCTCGCCGCCGCCGCGACCGAGATCGCCGAGGCGGGCATCATCTGGGGCAAGTATTGGGCCAAGCGGGCCCGCGCCCTGGGGCGCGATTGCGACCGTCCCCCGAAGCTCAAGGTCCCCATGCTCCGGCTTCCCGCGCCCACGCTCCCCGCCCGGACCCACTGACGCCCACCCGCGAGCGCTTTCATGGCCAGCAAATTGAGCGTGGGCGTGGTGGTCATCGGCCGCAACGAGGGCGAGCGCCTCGTGCGCTGCCTGCAGAGCCTCTCGGGCCGGGCCGCCAACGTCGTCTACGTCGACTCGGGCTCGGAGGACGGCAGTCCGGAGCGGGCCCGGCAGATCGGCGCGGTGGTCCACGAGCTCGACCCCTCCACGCCATTCTCCGCCGCCCGCGGGCGCAACGAGGGCTTCGCGCGGCTCGTCGCGATCGACCCGCGCATCGACGCCGTGCAGTTCGTCGACGGCGACTGCGAGGTCGACCCCGGGTGGCTCGACGCCGCCGCCGCGGAGCTCGACTCGTCGCCCGAGCTGGGCATCGTCTGCGGCCGCCTGCGCGAGCGGTTCCCGGATCGCACGGTCTACAACCGCCTCTGCGACATGGAATGGAACGGCCCGGTGGGCGCGATCAGCCGCTGCGGCGGGATCTTCATGATCCGCGCCAAGGCCTTCGCGCAGGTGGGCGGCTTCTCGGCCGACCTGATCGCCGGCGAGGAGGGCGACCTCTGCACCCGCGTCGCCGGGCAGGGCTGGAGGATCTTCCGCCTCGACCGGCTGATGGCGTGGCACGACGCGGCGATGGAGCGATTCGGGCAATGGTGGAAACGCTCCGTGCGGGCCGGGCATGCGTATGCCGAGGGGGCCGTGCGCACCGGCGACGCCCCGCACCGGCCCAACGTGCGCGAAGTCCGCCGTGCGCTGGGCTGGGGCTTCGTCGCCCCGATGGTCGCGCTGCTCGGCGTCGCGCTCGTGCCCTTGTTTCCCCCCGCGGCCGTGCTCACGCTGCTCGTCGCCCTGGCGCTGGGGCTCGTCACCGTCCGCACCTATCTCCACCGCCGCCGCCGCAACGACCCCGCGCGCCACGCGATGCTCTACGCCTTCTTCTGCACGCTCGGGAAGCTGCCCGAGGCCGTGGGCGTGGCGAGCTACTGGCTGAACCGTCTGCGTGGCCGGCGCGTGACGATCATCGAACACAAGATTACGAAATCCAATTCGCAAACGGTCGCGCCGTCCGCCCCGTCGGCCACTCCGCCCCCGGCTCCCGAATCCTCGGGCGGGCCCGCATGAACGGCATATCGATGCCCTTGCGCGACTTGCAATCAGATTTTCGTTCGCCAAACGCCGCGTGGTTGGCCGATTGAGTTACTTTGATGCTGGGGATTCCGACAGTGGCGTCGGTCGGCATTGCGGCAGTCGGGAATGATTTTTGCTCGTGTCGTGGTTAGTCCGTTGGAGTTTGCTTGGCGGTGCGTCAAAACCGCGGTTTTTGCCCGGGGGGGTGAGAAAGCCTTGAGCCTCAAACGTCAAATTCGCGGACAAGCCCTCCGGGCGACCAGCGCCTTGACGTGGATTCTCCACCGATTTCGCCCCGGGCTGAACATCCTCATGTACCACCGCGTCCTCGCGGACGACCTCGCGGCCCGCTACCCGCTCGCTTCGCTGGCGATCGGCGTCACCGCCTTCGGCGAACAGGTCCGCTGGCTGGCGAGCCACTGCCAGGTCGCCACCGTCGATGAGGCACTCCGCAGCCAAGCCCTGCCCGCGACCGGCCCCCGCCCCCGCCCCCGGGTCTGCATCACCTTCGACGACGGCTACGCCGACAACCACGCCGCCGCCGCCCCGATCCTCGAATCTGCCGGCCTGCGCGCCAGCTTCTACGTCACCGCCGGCGTCGTCGGCACCTCCGACCTGCTCTGGCACGATCGCGCGGTCCTCGCCTGGCAGCGCCTGGGCGACCAAGCGGCGGCCGAGGCATTCCGCGATGCCACCCACTCCTCGCCCCTCGCGCGGCCCGCCTCCGGTGCCTGGACGCTGCGCGACTTCATGAGCGCCTTCAAGACCCTCGAACCCGCCGAGCGCCGCCGCGTGCTCGACGCCCTCGCGAAACTCGGCCCGCGCGGCCTCGCCGACGCCGACGATGAGGCCCGCCACCGGCTCATGTCCTGGGAGCAGGTCGCCGACCTGCGCCGCCGCGGGCACGAGATCGGCTCGCATACCGTCTCCCACGCGATGCTTCCCCAACTCGACGACGCGGAGCTCGCGCGCGAGCTGCGAGCCTCGCGCGAAGCAATCTCCGCAAAAATCGGACATGCGATAGGTGGAATTGCCTATCCCAATGGCGATTGCGATGGGCGCGTGGTCGCCGCCGTCGCCGCCGCAGGCTACGATTACGGCCTGACAACCCGGAAAGGCGTGGCGCCCGCGCGGGCGACGCTTAGACGGGAGCCAGGCCGGTTCGGTCTGCCCCGGCGCGACGTCAATCCCGCCAAGGTCACGCGCGACGGACGTCACGACCGCCACGCCTTCGCCGCTCACCTCGTGGGGCTCAATTGAAGTCTGGCGTCGCCAGCACCCGCATCGCCCCGCAGGGTCGACGCGTCGGGGAGCATCGGATCATGCTGCGCCTGGCTTACCTCAACAGCGAGTACCCCAGCCTCTCGCACACGTTCATCGAGCGTGAGGTGCAGGACGCCCGCAGCCGCGGCATCGAGGTCCACACCTTCACCGTCCGCCCCGCCGGCGCCACCGGCCGGCTCAGCCAGGCCCACGACGCCGAAGCCCGCACCACCTGCGTCCTGATGAACGGCGCCTGGGGGCTCTTCGTCTCCAGCCTGCGCACGCTCCTCACGCACCCCGTCGGTTTCCTCCGCGGGCTCGTCCGCTCGCAGCGCCTCGCGCTCCCCGGCGTCCGCTCGCGGCTCTGGCATCTCGCCTACCTGCTCGAGGCTGCCCGCCTCGTCGAGGAGCTGCGCAGCCGCGGGCTCAACCACGTCCACGTCCATATGGCCAACAACGCCGCGAGCATCGCCCTGCTCGCCTCGAAGATCGACCCGTCGATCCAATACAGCCTCACCGTCCACGGCTCGGCCGAGTTCTTCGCCGTCGAGGAGGTCCGCCTGGCCGACAAGGTCCGCGAGGCCGTCTTCGTCCGCACCATCTCGCAGTTCTGCCGGGCCCAGATCATGGCCTGGACCGACCCGGCCTTCTGGGATCGCTTCCACGTCGTCCACTGCGGCGTGAACCTCCAGTCGTTCAGCCCCAAGGCCCCCGCGCCCGCGCCAAACGTCACAGGCGCCGCAGACCTCACAACCGCTGCGGCCGGAACGGCCGGCATCTCGGGAAATCCTTCGCGTCCCCGCCTGCGCATCCTCACCGTCGGGCGACTGCACCCCATCAAGGGTTATCCGCAGATGCTCGAGGCCTGCAAGCACCTCACCGACGCGGGCGTCGACTGGTCGTGGACCGTCGTCGGCGACGGCGAGCTCCGCCGGGACCTCGAGGAACGGGTCCAAAAACTCGATCTGGGCCAGCGCGTGCGATTTTCCGGCGCCGTGGGCCAGGATGACATCCAGCCGTATTTCGACGATGCCGATGTATTGGTGGTGAGCAGCTTCATGGAGGGTGTCCCGGTGGTGTTGATGGAGGCGATGGCCAAGGAGATGGCGGTGGTCTCGACCCGCGTGGGCGGCGTGCCCGAGCTGGTCGAGGACGGCCGGGAGGGCCTGCTGGTCGACCCCGGCTCGGCCCCCGCGCTGGCCAAGGCGCTCGTGCGCCTCGCCCACGACCCGTCGCTCCGCCGCTCGTTGGGTGCCAACGCACGCCAGAAGATCGCCGCCCAGTTCGACATCCACGGCATCGGAAACCAGGTGGCCGAGCTCTTCGAGCGCTACGTCGACGCCGATGTCGACGCCGATGTCGAGCCCGCCCAGGGGAAGAACTGAAGTGTCCGCACCGCAAGCCGCATCCCGAGCCCCCGATAGCCGGCGCTACGTCCTCGTCAGCCCCTGCCGCAACGAGGCCCAGTACGCCCGGCGCACCCTCGACAGCGTCACCGCGCAGTCCGTCCCGCCCGCCCTCTGGGTCGTCGTCGACGACGGCTCGACCGACGAGACGCCCGCCATCCTCGCCGAGTACGCCGCCAAGTTCCCCTACATCCGCGTCGTCCGCCGCGAGGACCGCGGCAAGCGCAGCGTCGGCCCGGGCGTGATCGAGGCCTTCAACCACGGCCTGGCCGGCGTCGACTTGGGCGACTTCGACTACGTCTGCAAGCTCGACCTCGACCTCGACCTCCCCCCGCGCTACTTCCAGATCCTCATGGAGCGCATGGAAGCCAACCCGCGCCTGGGCACCTGCTCGGGCAAGGCCTATTTCACCGGCGCCGCCGGCCAGCTCGTCTCCGAGGGCTGCGGCGACGAGGCCTCCGTGGGCATGACCAAGTTCTACCGCGTCGACTGCTTCCGCCACATCGGCGGCTTCGTCCAGCAGGTCATGTGGGACGGCATCGACTGCCACCGCTGCCGGATGCTCGGCTGGGTCGCCCGGAGCTGGGACGACCAGGACCTGCGCTTCATCCACCTGCGCCCCATGGGCTCGAGCCACAAGGGGCTCTGGACCGGGCGCACCCGCCACGGCTTCGGGCAGTGGTTCATGGGCACCAGCCTCGCCTACATGACCGCCAGCGCCGTCTTCCGCATGACGCGCCCGCCGCTGGTCGTGGGTGGCGTGGCGATGTGGTGGGGCTATGTCCACAGCATGCTCACCGGGCAGAAGCGCTACGATGACATGGAGTTCCGCCGCTTCCTCCGCGCCTACCAGCGCAATTGCCTCCTCAAGGGCAAGGCCCGCGCGACCGAAGAACTCAATGAGCGGGCCGCGGCCTGGTTCAAGCCGCCGCACGCCGGCCCCGCCTCGGGCGTCAAGGACGTGCTCGCGGCCCCCAAGCCCGCCGCACAGCCATGACCACCGACCAACCCCAACCCGCCCTCCACGCCGACGCGGCCCCGCTCACGCCCGGCGGCCCCCCGCAGTGGCACCGCCTGCCCAGCGTCGCCCTGCGCGGCGCGCGACTCTCCGCCATCACCGAGGCCGAGTCGATCGCCCTCATCGAGTCCGAGCTCAACGTCGGGCGCGGCGGATGGGTCATCACCGTCAACCTCGACCACCTCCGCCGCTTCGTCCGCGACGACTCCTACCACCAGCTCTGCAAGCGGGCGACGCTCCTGGTCGCCGACGGCATGCCGCTGGTCTGGGCGAGCAGGATCCAGGGCGGGCCGACGCTGCCCGAGCGCGTCGCGGGCTCGAACCTCGTCTGGCGCTTCAGCGCCGCCCTCGCCGCCAAGAAGCGTTCGCTCTTCCTCCTGGGGGGCGACCCCGGCACCGCGGAGGCCGCCGCCCACGTGCTGGCCGAGCGCTACCCCGGGCTGCAGATCGCCGGCACCGACTGCCCCGTCTTCGGCTTCGAGCGCGACCCCGCCGCCATGGCCAGCCTCCGCCGCAAGCTCCGCGAGGCCAAGCCCGACATGATCTACGTCGCCCTGGGCTCGCCCAAGCAGGAGGTCCTCATCGACCAGCTCCGCGGCGAGATGCCCGGCACGTGGTGGATCGGCGTGGGCATCAGCTTCAGCTTCATCAGCGGGCACGTCCGCCGGGCCCCGCGCTGGATGCAGCACACCGGGCTCGAATGGATCCACCGCCTCCAGCAGGAGCCCCGCCGGCTCGCGCGCCGCTACCTCGTCGACGGCCTGCCCTTCGGCGTCGACCTGCTCGCCCGCGCGGTCGGCCGCCGCGTGCTTCACTACCGCCCGAATCCGTCGTGAGCCGGCCGTCCAGTTACGGGTGCCACATGCCAGCGTACTCGTGGCATGTGTCTTGGGAAGCCGTGAGGCCCTGTTGCGACTCCGCGAATTTCCAAGGGCGTGCCACATCGCAGCCGAAGGCTGCTATGTGCGAGTGAACAGTTGAGCCAAGGTTCGCGAGGGATTGCTCTCCGTTTCCGCCAGTGGACGTGGTCCCAAACGCCCCGAAACCGCGGCGCCTCCGGTCGACTGGCACATGCCACGAATACGATGGCATGTGGCACCCAGGATCGCCGGGCCGACGCCGAATCCCCCATCCACCGCGAAATGCCCTGCGACAAGATTGCCCGCCCCGTTTTCGCAAATCTCGCCCGCCCGACCCTCAACACACCCCGATCCAATGTCGATCTAAGGACAAGGCGGCCTTGGACGCGCAGGGTCCGTCGTCGGGCACGGGTTCGGGCGATGCGCTGGTTATCGGCATCCCCGCGGTTTCCGGAGGATTCCTGGGCCGAACCCGCGGCATTGAGGCTAAAATGGGCACGCCATACGCAGCCCTGTCGATCCGGTCCGCAACGGTGCAAGCCGTGACCGCTGGCCAGTTGAGTTCCCGCGCGGGACATGCCCGCGCCCCGCGCCTCACGGCAAGGTAGAGACTGAGACCATGACCCAAGCCCACGCTCCCCTGCTCCTGGGCGGCCCGCAGCAAGCCGCCGCCAAGCCGTCCGAAACCTGGACGCGCCTGCACCTGCGCCTGCGCGGGCGCTACCCCTGGGTCATCCTCGCCGTCCTGGTCATGTCCGCCGGCAGCGCCGCCGCAGGCTACTTCGGCTGGTCCCCCAGCTACGAGAGCGTCTCGCAGATCCGCGTCTCGCCCATCATCAACCGCATCCTGGGCGCCAGCGCCGAGAACGGCGTGCTCCCGATGTACGACGGGTACGTCGAGTCGCAGGTCGCGATGCTCCAGGGCCCCAACGTCCTGACCAAGGCCTCGGAGACCGCCGCCTGGCGGGCCGTCGCCTCCCCCGGGCCCGACGCCGCCCTGCGCGAGCTGACCGACGGGCTCAAGGTCCGCCGCGACGCCAGCTCGCAGATCATCACCATCTTCTTCGGCGCCAAGTCGGCGGCGAAGAGCACCGCCGGCTGCGCCGCCGTCGTCGACACCTACCTCACCGCCTTCGCCGCCCAGGAGTCGAAGGAGGAGTCCACCCGCCTCTCCATCCTCGAGCAGCGCCGCACCTCGCTCCTGGCCGAGCGCCGCACCCTGCAAGAGCGCATGATGGCGATCGCCAGCGAGTACGGGTCCGACCGGCTCGACGCCTTCTACCAAAACAAGATCACCGAGATGGCGAAGATCGAGAGCACGCTGCGCCAGATCCAGATCGACCGCGCCCAGTCCGAGGTCGTCGTCACCCCCGGCGACAAGGCCGCCGACAAGACCGACCTGACCACCACCGAGATCTCCCAGCGCGACCGCACGATGCAGATGTACATCGAGCAGAAGAAGTCGGCCGAGTGGAAGCTCGCCGACCTCAAGCTCCGCTACTCCGACAACCACGCCACGGTGATCCAGGCCCAGCAGGCCCTGAACAACCTCGACAAGCTCATCGTCGACTATGGCAAGGAATACAACGCCGCCCGCAAGAAGGGCATCGCCCTCGAGCAGCCCGGCACGGCCATCCCGCTCGACCCCGGCCTCCTCGCCGCCCGCGAGAAGAAGATCAAGGAGCTGCTCAGCGACGCCCAGCAGGAGACGCTCGAGATCGGGCGCAAGAACCTCCAGCTCTCCGAGCTCCGCCAGCAGATCGACCAGGTCAAGGACCGCCTCAAGGAGACCGACGCCCGCCTGGAGCAGCTCAACCTCGAGGCGCCCGTCCGCGGGCGCGTCACCCTCGTCGCCACCGCGACCGAGCCGCTCTCGCCCTCCAACCGCAAATCGCGCATCCAGTGGACCGTGCTGGGCGGCATGGGCGGGTTCGGGCTCACCGCCGGCCTGATCATGGGCCTGACCCTCGTCGACCGCCGTTATCAGCACGTCGACGAAGCCCGCATGAGCGCCGGCAACCGCCGCCTCCTGGGCGTCCTCCCGCGCCTGGGCGACGACTTGGCCGACCCCGAGCAGGCCTCCATCTCCGCCGCCTGCGTCCACCAGATCCGCAGCCTGCTCCAGCTCGGGCCCGAGGCCCAGCGCCGCAGCGTCTTCCTCATGACCAGCGCCGCGCCCGGCGACGGCAAGACCAGCCTCTGCACCGCCCTGGGCCTCTCCTTCGCCGCCGGCGGGGCCCGCACGCTCCTGATCGACCTCGACCTCCGCGGGCGCGGGCTCACCTCCGCCAGCGAGGCCATCGTCCTCGACCGCCTCGGGCAGATCTTCCTCCGCCAGGGCCTCATCACCGCCACCCAGCTCCAGGTCGCGCTCGACCGCGCCCGCACCACCTCCAAGCGCCTGGGCGAGACGCTGGTCGACCTGGCCCTCATCACCGACGAGCAGCTCCAGGCCGCCCTCGAGACGCAGAAGCACCTCCGCCGGGGCGTGCTCAGCGTGCTCGACGGCGTCGACATCGAGAAGTGCATCAGCCCCACCAGCGTGGGCCAGCTCTCGGTCCTGCCCATCGGGTCGGGCGGGGGCGACCACGTCCTGGGCCTCTCGCCCCAGACCGTCGGGCGCATCATCCACGAGGCCCGGCAGCGCTACCCCGTCGTGCTCATCGACTCGGGCCCCGTGCCCGGGTGCGTCGAGGGCTCGCTGGCGGCGGCGCAGGTCGACGCCGTGGTCTTCACGCTCTCGCGCGGCAGCCGCCGGCAACCCACCGAGCGGGCCCTCGCCCACCTCGACGCCATCGGCGCGACCGTCGCCGGCTTGGTCTTCAACCGCGCGGGGCACGAGGACGTCGACGTCTACAGCTCCTCCTACTACAGCGTCTCGCGCCGCCGCAGGCTCCCCACCGTCGAGGACGGCACGGGCTCGCCGCGCAACGACCACCACTACGGCCACATGGGCCCGGTCGCCCTCGCCACCGCCCGCGGCATCCGCCGCCCCGACGAAGAGGGCGAGAAGCCCGCGAAGTGATCCCGCCTCGGCTTCGATCTTTCACGGGCGCCGTGCATGACCCTGTCCGACGACTCCACGCCCATCGCGACCCCCGCCGCGCCGCCCGACGCGGCTCCGGCTCCGACGCCGACGCAAGCCACGCCGGCCCCCCGCGCGGGCGATGACCGGCTCGCCGGCGCGGTCGCCGCCGAGCTCGTGCGCCACCGCGACGACCTGGGCTTGGCCCTCGTCGAATCCATCCGCGACTTCCCCAAATTCGCCGACGATCTGCGGGCCTGCGAAGGCGACTTCTCCGAGTTCATCCAGCGCGAGTTCCACGCCCTGATCGACTACCTCGCGCTCTACGTCCGCACGGGCGACACCACCTGGCGCGACCTCTACGTGGGCGAGAAGGTCAAGCAGGCCTACGAGCCGGGCGCCTCGCCCGAGCAGGCGCTCGAGCGCCGCCGGACGATCGCCGACGCCGACGCCCGCGCCGTCGAGCGCGTCTTCGCCGGGAAGCTCACGCCCGGCCAGCTCGCCCTCCTCCGCTCCGCGCAGGGCGACATCCACCGCCTGGTCACCGCGCAGGGCTCCGTGCCGGCGCGCGTCCTGTTGGTGGGCGACTGCCTCTACCTCGACATCGTCGCCTTCCTCACCGCGGGCGCGATCGAGGACGGCATCGCCTTCCAGCCCACGTTCCTGGCCGACAAGAACCCCGCGGAGCTGCGGGCAAGCATCCGCGCCTTGGCGGGGCAGAAGTTCGACGCCGTCTTCTTCAGCCCCTTCAGCTACGTCTTCAGCCTCGAGCTGGCCCGCCTGCAGAGCGTGCGCTCGACGCTCGACGGCGCGGGCAGGCTCATGGAGATCGTCGACGCGACCATGGCCGAGGTCACCGCGACCATCGACGTGATCGGCGAGGTCTTCGAGTGCAACATCTTCGTGCACAACTCCGCCAACATCCGCCGGCACGAGGGCGGGGCCGCCGAGCGCATCCGCAACGCCCTCACCCGCCGCCCGCGCGGGCTGGTGCGCGAGTCGATCAACCGCCGGTTGGCCCACCACGTCGCCTCGCGCAACGCCGCGACCTTCGAGCACCTCTTCGTCCTCGACGAGGCCGACCTGCTCAACCGCTTCAGCCAGGACGAGCTGGGCCGGAAGTTCTACGGTTCGGACCTGCAGCACCCCGCCGTTCTCGGCCGGCACCTCGCCGCCGAGTACCGCGACCTGCTCGCCGTCCACGCCCACCTGCTCAGGAAGAAGCTGGTCGTCACCGACCTCGACAACACGCTCTGGCGCGGGACCATCGGCGACGGGCCGGTGGAGCACCACGCCGACCGGCAGCGGACGCTGCAGTTGCTGCGCAAGAAGGGCGTCGTGCTGGCGGTGGCGTCGAAGAACGACCCGCGCAACGTCCGCTGGGACGGGGCCGTGCTCGGGCCCGACGACTTCGTGCACCAGGAGATCCACTGGGAGCCCAAGGTCGTCGGCTTCAAGCGCATCCATGAGACGCTCAACCTGAAGTTCAAGGATTTCGTCTTCGTCGACGACCGTGCCGACGAGCGCGGGATGGTCGCCGAGGCCTGCCCGGGCGTCTTCGCGATGGACGCGCTCGACGAGCGCACCTGGCGGCTGCTGGCGACTTGGGCCCGCATCGCCGTCAACGACGGGGAGAGCGACCGCACGAAGCTCTACAAGGAGCGTGCCCAGCGCGAGCAGTTCCTCAAGGCGCCGTCTTCGGGGGCGGCCGCGGAGGACCCTTCGAAGCTCTTCGCGACGCTCGGCATCGCCTGCGAGATCCGCGACGCCCGCACGGCCGACCTCAAGCGCGTCGCGGAGCTGGTCAACCGCACCAACCAGTTCAACCTCTGCGGCAGTAGGACGAGCCTGCGCGAGATGACCGCCTGGAGCCAGGACGGCCGGC
Source organism: Planctomycetota bacterium (assembly GCA_026386955.1). Taxonomy (GTDB): domain Bacteria; phylum Planctomycetota; class Phycisphaerae; order Phycisphaerales; family Phycisphaeraceae; genus JAPLMQ01. The sequence goes on along the minus strand of JAPLMQ010000304.1, from coordinate 4,390 downwards.
GGCGGATCATTCGCGTGGACGCGGCGGACAAATTCGGCTCGATGGGCACCGTCGCGGTGCTCGTGCTGGAGCTCAGCGACGACGTGGCCTGCATCCCGCTCTTCGTCTTGAGTTGCCGCGTCTTCGGCTACGGGATCGAGCACGCGCTGCTCGCCGCGGTGATGCGGCTGCTCAGCGCCTCGGGCCGGGGCGACCTGCCGATCGAGGGGCTCTTCGTCGAAACGCCCCACAACGAGCCCAGCCGGAAGGTCTACCCCGCCAACGGGTTCACGTGGACCGGGCAGGCGTGGCGCTGCGACCGCCCCGAGCCCAAGGCCGACCCGTCGTGGCTGAAGGTCAGCACCGACTTGGCGCCGCTGCCGCAAGGGTGAGCGGATCGGCCTGCAACGACACGATTGAATGACACGATTGGACGGCAGCCCCAACGGGGCGGCGCTATCCCCGCGCTGGTTCGCTCGCCGTAATCCGGAAAGCATCCTGCGACAATTGTGGAAAGTTGATTCATGCGTGAATCAACGTGAATCAAAACCCTTGATTCACGAGGGCGACCCATCGACCGATGAACGAGTGAATTATAAAAACATTTATAAAGTGTATTTATAGTTGTTCATGTGATGACGTCGTCTCGGCCCCCTCCACCTCCCATTTGATTCTGATTCAGAATCAAGAATCAAGATGTGGATAACTCCCCCAAAACCACACCGCCGGCCCAAGGCCCGCGATGAGGCGGACCTTGGACCGGCAGTGGGCTGATCGAGCGGGTTGATGGGCGACTTAGATCGCGATGCGGCCCTCGTACTGGCCGAAGCGCAGGAAGTGGGACAGGCCCGAGCTCCAGACGCCGCGGGCGACGTCGGCGGCGACGTCCGGGTTGAGTCGGAGGTAGGTCGCCTCGGAGAAGGTGGCGCTGTACTCGCGGCCTTCCGCACGGCCGAAGGCGATGAAGTGGGCGTAGCCCGAGCTCCAGACGCCGCGGGCGACGTCGGCGGCGACGTCGGGGTTGAGGGCCAGGTAGGTCGACTCGCTGAACAGAGCGGTGAACCGGCGCCCCTCGGTGAGCCCGAAGGCGACGAAGTGCTCCGCGCCGCTGCGCCACTGGCCGGTGCCGATCGCCGTGGCGACGTCGGGGTTGAGCGACAGGTAGGTCCGCTCGTCGAAGAGCGGGCTGAACGAGCGGTTCTCGCGCTGGCCGTAGAGGACGTAGTGCTCGAAGCCCGAGCGGTAGGCGCCCGACGCGACGGCGGCGGCGACGCCGGGGTTCTTCTGGAGGTAGAAGGCCTCGCTGAAGACGCGCGACGGCGCGCGGTTCTCGCGCTGGCCGAAGAGGGTGAAGTGGGCATAGCCCGACTTCCAGACGCCGCGGGCGACGTCGGCGGCGACGTCGGGGTTGCGCCAGAGATAGAACGCCTCGTCGAAGAGCGGGGTGGAGACCACGCCCTGGATGCCCGTGCTGTAGATCGCCTGCGAGGGGTCGTTGGTGGTGAAGGCGACGCTGCCCGAGGCGTAGCCCAGGCGGAGTGTGTTGAGCGCGACGACCATCGTGTCGCTCTCGCCGGCCGCGAGGACCAGCTTGGGCTCCTTGACGATGGAGTAGCCCGTGGGCAGGGTGATGTTGCCCACGACCAGGTTCTTCGCACCGTCGTTGGTGATGACGTAGGTCTGGGTCGGGGAGGCGGTCGTCGCGGCAGCCGAGCCCAGGTCGATCGGGGTGGCGTCGGGCAACGCGGCGCCCGAGACGGTGCCGCTGGACTTCTTGGTGTTCCCGCGGGTGACGCGCAGCTTGGCGGCGGCGAGGGCGACTGGATTGACGTCGTCGAAGAGGGCGGCGTCGTCCTGGGCGCCCAGGCCCAGCTTGCCCGAGAGGCCCAGGCGGGCGTCGGTCGTGCCCGCCACGCGCGAGCCGTCGACCATCGCGGTGACCGTCGTGCCCGAGCGCACCAGGCGGAGGTTGTGCCAGGCGTTGTCGTTGATGCCCGGGAGCGTGCCGGCGGCGATGTCCGTCCGCTGCCCGTTGACGACCACGGCGACCACCGTGTTGGAGGCCGACGCGCCGAAGGAGACGAAGCTGTAGTTGTTGGCGTCGACGTAGCCGAAGACCACGGCGTAGTTGGCCGAGGGGTTGGTCGTGAGGTTCTCGGCGGTCTTGGCGGCGACGGAGAGGTCGAAGTCGCCCTGGGTGCCGGAGGCGAGGGCGTATTCGCCCAACCGGCCGCCGCTCAGGGGCGAGTAGCTCGTGGCGTTGAGCGTCAGGGCGGCGCCGTTGGTGTCGTTGACCACGGCCCAGCGCCCGTTATTGAGCTTGGTGTAGTCCGTGATGCTGCCGTAGCCCGCGATGGAGCTGAAGACGGTCAGCGGGATGCTCGCGTCGAACGTGCCGAGCGCCGCGGCGGACATGGTGTTGCCGCTGGTGTCGGCGACCTGCCCAGCGACCAGGGAGATCGTGTAGGTGCCGCTGCCCGAGTTGTCCCACGCGCCGCCCGGGGGGGTGATCGAGTAGGTCGCGGTGCGGACCGCGCCGTTGGAGTTGACGTTGACGCCCACGAAGCTCGCGAGCTGGCTGAAGCCGTTGGGGCCCGTGACGAGGATGTCGGAGCTGTTGAGCGTCGCGACGTTGACCGCGGCGTTGTCGGTAAACGTCACGGTGAAGGTGTAGCTGGTCCCGCCCGCGGCGCTGACGTTGCCGGCGGTGAGGCTGGCGGTCGGGGCGGCGGTGTCGGGGGCGGCGACGGTGAAGGTGCCGAGGGTCGCGGCGGCGGTGGTGTTGCCGTTGGTGTCGGCGACCTGGCCCGCGACGACCGCGACGCTGTAAGTGCCGTTCGCGCCGTAGGACCACGCGCCGCTAGGGGGCGTGATGGAGTAGGTCGCGGTGCGGGTCGCGCCGTCGGAATTGATGTTGACGCCCACGAAGCCGGCGAGCTGGCTGAAGCCGTTGGGGCCGGTGACGCGGACGTCCGACCCGTCGAGGGACGAGACGCTGACCGCGGTGCTGTCGGTGTAGGTGACGGTGAAGATATAGCTGGTCCCGCCCGCGGCGCTGACGTTGCCGGCGGTGAGGCTGGCGGTGGGGGCGGTGGTGTCGGGGGCGGGGACGGAGACCGTGAAGGAGCCGAGGGTGGCGGCGGCGGCGGTGTTGCCGCTGGTGTCGGCGACCTGGCCCGCGATCAGGGCGACGCTGTAGGAACCGTTGCCCGAGAAGGCCCACGTGCCACTCGGGGGCGTGATGGAGTAGGTCGCGGTGCGCGGCGTGCCGTTGGAGTTCACGTCGACGCCCACGAAGCCGGCGAGCTGGCTGAAGCCGTTGGGGCCGGTGACGCGGACGTCGGACCCGTCGAGGGTCGAGACGTTGATCCCGGCGTTGTCGCTGAAGGTGACGGTGAAGGAGTAGCTGGTGCCGCCCGCGGCCGAGACGTTGCCGGCGGTGAGGCTGGCGGTCGGGGCCGTGGTGTCGGCGGCGGGCACGGTGACGCTGATGTCGTCGAAGTTCGCGGCGTCGTTGTAGGAGCCGACGCCCACGGAGCCCACGGCCGCGAGGGCGGCGTTGGTGGCGGTCATCAGGACGGAGCCATCGCGCGAGACCGTGACGGTCTGCCCGCTGCGGACCACGCGTAGGGCGTGGTAGGCGTTGTCGGTGACGCCCGCGGCCGAGGCGGTGGCGAGGGTCGTGCGGTTGCCGGCGACGACGCTGGCGATGATCGTGCTGCTGGCGCTGCTGTTGTACCAGGCGTAGTTGTAGTTGTTGGCGTCGACGTAGCCGAAGACCACGGCCAGGTCGGCGAAGGAGTTGGTGTTGAAGTCCTCCGTGCTGGCGGCGATGAGGCTCATGTCGAAGTTGCCGTAGGTCTGGCTGCCGACCACGGCCAGCTCGCCCAAGCGGTTGCCGGTGAGGTTGCTGTAGTTCGAGGTGTTGATCGAGAGCACGGGCCCGTTGGCGTCGGCGACGATCGACCAGCGCGACGGGGTGATCGCGGTGTAGCTGTTCATGTCGCCGTAGGTCGCGACGGGGCTGAAGACCGTCGAGGGGGTGGCGACGGTGAAGGTGCCCAGGGTGGCGGCCGCGGCGGTGTTGCCGCTGGAGTCGGCGACCTGGCCGGCGACGAGCGAGACGGTGTAGGTGCCGTTGCCGGAGAAGGCCCACGCGCCGCCCGGGGGGGTGATGGAGTAGGTCGCGGTGCGCGGCGTGCCCGGCGCGCCGACGTCGACGCTCACGAAGCTCGCGAGCGCGCTGTAGCCGTTGGGGCCGGTGACGCGGATGTCCGAGCCGTCGAGCGTGGCGGTGTTGACGGCGATGTTGTCGGAGTAGGTGACGGTGAAGGTGTAGCTGGTCGCGCCCGCCGCGGAGACGTTGGCGGCGGTGACGCTGGCGGTGGGGGGCGCGGTGTCGGGCGTGCAG
>JAPLMQ010000091.1 GCA_026386955.1 Planctomycetota bacterium | reverse complement strand
CAATGGACCTGGTCCTCCTGGACCTGCGGGCAAGATGGGGGCGACGCCTCGGCCATGCACGGGATCATGCACGATCCGCGCCGGGGGCGCAAGCGAAGATTGCGTGAATTCCGCGGCGCGGAAATCCCGGACAGTAGTGACCGCTCAACCCACCCTACGGGAGCCAGCGCCGCGCTCCGCGACCACTTGTGGCTCAGATCCCCTCGCCGTCCTCGACCACGCCCGGGACGACGTCCCTTCCGCGGTCGAGCGCGGCCCCGAGCAGCGTGCCGATCGCGGTGCCCAGCCCGGGCGACTCCGCGGAGCCGATGCCCGCGCCCACCGCCGCGCCGGCGGAGCTGTACCCCGCGGTCTGGGCGGCGTCGGCGGCGCTGTGCACCACGCGGAACAAGTCCTTCTGCAATCCCGTCGAGCGCCACTGCTTCATGCGGTCGACGTCGGCGGCGGGCAGCGTGCCCAGCACCCGGTCGACCGACGCCTGGCGCACGAAGCGCCCGACGGAGGCGATGTCGCCCGCCCGCACGAAGAGCAGCGCGGGGCTGATGCCCAAGGCCTGGGCGATGTCGAGCAGCGACGAGAGGCGGAAGTCGCTCCCGCCCGACTCGATCTGCGCGATGGTCGCCCGCGAGACGCCCGAGCTGGCGGCGAGCTCCTCCTGCGTCACGCCCAGCGCGTGCCGGGCGAGGATGAGGTTCCGCGCGATCTGGGCGATGGTCACGCCCCGCGACTCGCGCGGCTGGGCCGACTTGCCCGTCGACACGGATCGCGCCTCGGCCGGCTCACGGGCACCGCCCAGCTCGCGCCGGTCGGCGGCTTTCCCCAGATTCTTCGCCGCGTGGTTCCCCGTGGAGTGGTTCGCTGCGGCCACCTGGGCCCCCTCTCGTTCGACCGCCCCGCCCTCTTCCTCTCCGAGGCTCAACACGAGCACCGGCTCGGGCAGGTCTTCAACTCTCTTGCGTGCCAGGGTCATGACGGATTCCAATCCGATCGCGGCCGCGATCCTTCGATCTCGATACGGAGAATCCTGAACAGAGCGGCCGAGGTGCGGCCGACGGTTCGGGACGAGCTCGTGCTGGATGTTGGAGCGGCTGCGGCCCGAGTTGGAACTCTTGGGCCAAGCCGCACGGGGTTTCGCCGCGGGTCAGGCCCCCGGCCGCGGTCCGTGGGTGACGGAAGCAGCGGCGAGGCCGGCGGCGGAGCGGGTCGGTGCGACCCGATGGGATCGGATCAACACATCGCCATTCGGCCGCCCCCGCCACAACAACCCATCAGCGCCGTCGGCCGGGCGGGGTTCGTCCCGTGGCTCAGGGTCGTGCGGGCGTGCTGGTTGGCGTGGGGTTTCATGGCCGTCTCGTTAATAGCGATCAGTTGGGTCGTATATTAACACGCGATCATGTCATGTCAATGCTTAAAATCACGTGATTTCGAGTGGTTAAGACGACCCGTGGGGTCGTTTATTGTCGACCAGATGATTGCGAATCGCCATAAGTGCAGCAATGGCCATGACTCACACGCCGCGCCGGCGGGAGGAGCGAAGCCGTCCAGCCGCGCGGGACGAGCTCGCCATGTCTGACATGGCCGCAAACAAAAGTCAGCGGACAGTTCCGCCCCCAAGCCCATGGATCCGGCAGCAGCCGGTTCCGTGGGGTTCCGCGCGGTCGTCGCTCTTCCATCAACAGAGAGAGACTCACACGCGCCGCGCGATGTTGCGCTCGACGTGCGCCCAACCCCACCGAACCCGACGGCGTACCGTCGGGATCAGTGGGCTTGCGTCTGCGCCTATGCGTGTGCGCGCGTGTGCGGGCGTGCGTGCGATGTCGCTCGAATGGAAACGCTACTTCGGCCGCCCATGCGTGCGGATCGCCCCGATCAGCGCCTGCGCCGGCCCGCCCTTGGTCAGGTAGGCCACCGCCCCCGCGTCTCGCATCGCCCGGGCCATGTCCGCCTCCTCGTGCATCGAGAGCGCGATCACCCGCACGCCCGGCAACTCCTGCGAGATCTGCGCCGTCGCCTCGATCCCGCTCATCCGCGGCATCGTGATGTCCATCACCACCACATCCGGGCGCAGCCGGCGGACCATCTCCACCGCCTCCTCGCCGTCCCCCGCCTCCCCGACGACCTCGATGTCCTCCTGCCTCCGAAGCAGGCCCGCGATCCCCTGCCGCAGGATCGTGTGGTCGTCCGCCAGCACCACGCGGATCCGCCGCTCGGGCGCCGGCTGCGGCGAACGCATCGCCGCGGGACGCAACGCCGGCGGCCCATCCTCCAAGCCTCCAGAGGACTCGCCGACATCCACCAGCCGGCCCGCCCTTCCGGTCCGCGGCTGCGCCGCCACCGCGCAATCCACCGTCTCGACCCTCTCTTTCGTCCAATCTCCAACGCGTGCGTCGACCATGTTCAAGGCGTCCTCGCACCTGAGTGAGTCGGCTGCGCAAGCCGCGCTCTCGCCCTTCCGCGCAGGCATCGCGGACGGAGCCCTCCCGAGAGCGCCTCTCGCCGACTGATCCTTCAACACCAACTCCGTCTCTTCCGCTGTCCCGGCACGCGGCCCCCTTCAGGTCCGGCCGCGCAGCCCTCAGCCCCTCACCGTCACCCTCCCAAAGCAACCCGATGCGAATCGCGCCCTCGCGTGGCCCTGGCCGAGACCCCGCCTCGACCTCCGCAATCCGAACGTGTCCAGACTTTACCGGCCTCACGCCAAAAAGTCGCTGGATTTCGTGGCTCGTCGGATCGACGACAAACGCAACTGTCGGATTAGAACCGCTCCGGCGTCCCAGCCGGATCGGGGCGACCCGCTATGATGCCATCGGATTTTTCCGAATCGCCTCAGACATCGGCCTTTGCGGGCCTCGCCGAGCGGTTGCCGTCCGCCCCAAGCCGGGCGACGCCGCACCGCAACTCGCCCCGCTTCGCCCTCCCCCCGTGAAAGCCCTCGCATGACCACCGCACTCGTGGCCGCCCTGCTCGTGCTGCTCTTCGCGGCTGTCCCCGGCTGCGCCGCCCCTTCGTCTGGCGGCTCCGCGCCCCACGATCACCAATCACGCGCCTCCAATTCCCCCGGCGCCACCGAAAACCTCGCCCTCACCCAGGGCCGCGTCCGCCTCCTCCACGACGGCAAGCCCATCCCCGCCGCCGCCTACTGCGACTACATCACCGACCCCGCGCTCGAGCAGTGGAAGATCCGCATCAACGAGTTCGCCCGCAACGGCGTGAAGACCTACTGCATCAACGTCGCGCACCAGCCCAGCGACTACTTCGACTCCACCTACTGGACCGACGACGGCGTATACCCCGACGCCGAGCCCGACTCGCCGCGCTCGCTCGCCAACCAGGCCCGCGCCATCCTCGCCGTCGAGCCCGACGCCCTCTTCTTCGTCCGCACCTGGGTCTCCCCGCCCCTCGCGTGGACCAAGAAAAACCCCGGCGACGTCCAGACCGACGAGGACGGCAAGCTCCACCGCCACGCCAGCCTCGCCTCCGACAAATACATCGACGGCATCTCCCGCGGCCTCCGCGCCCTCGTCACCTACTGCGAATCGCAGCCTTGGGGCAGCCACGTCGTCGGCTACCTGCCCGCGCCTCTGGGCGAGGGCTGCTTGCCGTTGGTGATCGAAGGCAAGATGTTCGACTGCTCCGCCGCGAGCGAAGCCGGGTTCCGCGAATACCTGGAGCGCACCTACAAGACCGACGACGCGCTGCGCGAGGCATGGCGCGACGCCAACGTCACGCTCGCCTCCGCCCGCGTCCCGCGCGACCGCGACTGGCTCGAGAAGCGCCGCACCGCCGCGCCCACCTACGGCGGCAAGCCGATCAACCCCACCACCATGCCGTCGAATTCGCACGTCCCCCCCACCGGGCTCTTCCACTGGATCGAGCCGGTCAACGCCATGCCCGAGATCGACTACTGCAAGTTCGAGCGCGAGATGTTCCTCCGCTGGATCCGCGCCATGGCCCACGCACTCAAGGGGCGCGCAAAGGAGCTCGGCCTCTCGCGCATCGTCGGCTTCGACATCGGCAAGCAGCCGCTCATGGGCTGGCAGATCCAGCTCGCCTTCGACGGCCAGGGCGACGGGCAGAGCTACCAGCACCTGCTCCCCCTCTCGGGCAGCTTCAACCTGGGCGAGCTCTTCGACGACCCCGAGATCGACTGCCTCTTCACCCCTGCCGACTACCACGCCCGCACCGTCGGCTACGCCTACGAGCCCGAGGGCCCCGCCGACACGATGGTGCTGCGCAAGAAGACGCTGATCGTCGAGAACGACGCCCGCTCCTGGGTCGGCGGCGGCGCGAAGGACCAAGGCGCCTGGCGCGACCCCGCCGAGGCCGAGGCAGGCCTGCTCCGCAACGAGGCCCTCTCCCTCTCGCGCGGGTTCCACTCCTACTGGTGCAACGTCGGCTCCTCCTACTTCCACGACGACCGATTGCAGGAGATCGTCGGCCGGATGACGCCGATGATCGAGGCCACCCACCGCCGCCCGCACCGCGAGACCGCCGACGCCATCGCCATGATCATCGACGACCAAAGCCCGCTCTTCGAGGACTTCACCTCCGGCTTCCAGTCGCTGGCCGTCATCTGGCAGCGCATCAAGGGGCTCGCCCACTGCGGCGTTCCCTACCGCATCTACCTCCTGAGCGACCTGGAGAAGGAGGACTTCCCGCGCTGCAAGGTCTTCCTCTTCCCGAATCTCTTCAAGGTCGACGACCACGTGATGGCCGTGCTGCGCAAGAAAGTCCTGCGCGACGGCAACGTCGCCATCTTCGGCCCCGCCACCGGCATCACCGACGGCAAGTTCCTCACCGCTGAGCCCGCGAGCAAATTGCTCGGCGTGTCGATGGAACTCATCCCGCGCACGACCATGCGCCAAGTCATCCTGCAGGAGACGCGCCCCACGCCGGCGAAAGACCCCGCGGCCAAGCCACTCGCCCCCCGAAACCCCGGCGACCCCTTCCCCGGCGTCATCGGCTCACACCCCATCCTCCGCGAAGTCGGAGCCGGCACCACCTTCGGCGACAGCCTTCCGTACGGCCCGACCCTCGTCCCCGCCGAGCGCGCCGTCGAAGCCGCCGGCGGCACCGTCCTGGGCCACGCCAACCTCTGCTGGTTCATCCACCGTGCCGGACTCTTCGTCAAGGAGTTCGGCCAAGGCGCCGCCGGCAACGGCAAGCCGGGTGCGCGCGGCGGCGACGACTACGCCGTCCTCTGGTCCTGCGCCGCCCCGCTTCCGGAGGATCTCCTCCGCGCCGCCTCCCGATACGCCGGCTGCAACATCTGGTGCGACCAGCCCGACGTCATCTACGCCAGCGACTCCTTCGTCTCCATCCACTCCGTCCGATCGGGCCCGCGCACCATCCACCTCCCCCGCCCCATGAACGTCACCGACGCCATGACCGGCAAGCCCATCGGCAAGGGCCTCCGCGAGATCAAGCTGACCCTCGCCGCCCCGGAGACGCGCGTGTTCTGGCTGGATTGAGCCGAGCCCAATCCGCATCAGTTGACAACCGCCGCCGCGAACGGGAACTTGGCTTCCGCATTTCCCTCCCGCATCTTTCGTTCCCTCACTCTGGGGTGATTCATGCCGCACGTCGTCAATGGCATCGGGACCTGGTACCACGGCAAGAAGAACGTGGTGACCTACGACGGCGTCTGCGGCTCCTGCAAGGGGCATGTCACACTCACCTCGTACGACACCCGGCTCTTCTTCGTCGTCATCTTCATCCCGATCATCCCGCTCGCCCGCAAGCGCATCATCGAGCAGTGCCCCGCCTGCCAGCGGCACCGCGCCCTGCCGCTCGCCGAGTGGGAGAAGATCCGCCAGCGGGTGCGGGAGGCGATCGAGGCCTACCGCAAGGCCCCGTCGAACAAGCAACTCGCGAAGGACGCCCTGGGGGCCTGCCTCTCCTGCCGGGACCAGCCCGAGTTCCTCGCGCTCGCGCCCGAGGTCGAGAAATTCCTCCCGCGCGAACCGGAGACGATGAAGTTCCTCGCTGGCTCGCACGAGGTCTTCGGCCGGACCGCCGACGCCGCGCGCGTGCTGCGCCTCGTGGTCGCCGCGGAGGATTCCGACGAGCACCGCGAGATGCTCGCCGACTGCCTCCTGAAACTCGGCCTCCCCGACGAGGCCGAGCCCCTGACCGAGCACATCTTCGAGAAGGGCATCCCCGACCGCGTGGGGCTGCTCTATTCGTTGGCGCAGGGCCACCAGATCAAGGGCGACCACGACAAGGCCATGACCGCCTTCGACAAGTGCGAGGTGGTCAACCCCGCGATCCTCAAGGACGAGACGTTCGTCCGCCTGCGCGAGGCCTCCGCCAAGAGCCTGGGCACGCGCACCGCCATCCGCCCCAACGAGGTGGTGCGGCAGATGAAGACCGCCGTCGCCCGCAAGCGGTTCCTCAAGGTCGCCGGCGTCTGCGCGGCCGTCGCGCTCGTCGCCTACCTCATCCTCGCGCTCGCCCAGGGCATGCGCCGGACCATCTACTTCGCCAACGGGCTCGCCAAGCCCTACACCGTCAAGATCAACGGCACGCCCCACACGCTCCCGCCCCTCTCAGCCACGCCCATCGCCGTCGCCGAGGGCGACCTCAAGATCGAGACGCCCGGGCTGGGCAACGCCACCGGCGTCACGGTCGTGCCGATCCGCACCAGCCTGCTCACCCGCCCGTTCAACAACCGCGTCTTCGTCGTCAACCCCGACCAGGTCGCCATCATCGACCGCGTGCGCGTCTACTACGCCGCGAAATCCCCCTCCCCGCCGGGCTTCACCTTCCTCCCCGCCCAGCTCCTCCACGAGATCGACGGGATCGACCACCCCTTCGTCGAACCTCCCGACTCGATCACGACCGACTCCCACGGCGAGCTCCACCGCGATGTGCTCCGTGTGGTCTCCGGCGGGCCCGGCGCCTCGCCGATCCTCCTGCTCTTGAACCTCGAGCCCAAGATCGGCAAGGAGGCCGTCGCCCGCATCGCCCGCCGGCACCTGGTCGTCGAGCCCGACGACACGGCCTATCTCCAGATCCTCCAGTCGCGGGTCACCCCCGACGAGTTCGCCGCCGCCGCCCGCCCGCACCTCGACGCCCGGCCCGTGAACGTGGAATGGCATCGCGCCTACCAGCACGCGATGGAGCAGGCCAACCGGGCCGACCAGATCGAGAAGGAATATGCCGAGCTGCTCGCCAAGGAGCCCACGGACAACGAGCTGATGTACGTCGCCGGCCGCGCCAGCGCCGACCCCGACTTGTACGAATCGCTGGCGCAGGCCGCCGCCTCGGGCGACCACCCCTCCGTCTACGCGCTGACCTCGCTCGCCGCCCATTGGCTGGTCTGCGGACGCTTCGACGAATCGGCCAAGATGTCCAAGGCCGCCCTGGCCCTGAAGGCCGACTTCCCCGGCGCCCAGAGCACCCTCAACGAAGCCATGATGGCGACGGGCAACTATGACGTGCTGCTGGACGGATACCGCAAGATGGAGTCCGAGCCCTCCCCGGCCAACATCTTCGCCCTCGGCAGCGAGGTGATCTGCTTCGCCTCCAAGGGCGACATGGCCAAGGCCAGGGACGCCGCCAAGCGCATGCGGGCCATCAAGATCCCCCTCCCTCCCGACAAGCTCGAGCAGTTCCACCAGAACACCGAGGCGACCCTGGCCTACATCGGCGGCGACCGCGCCCTCTTCGTGTCGATCTTGGGCAAGTTGCCTTCACACTCGGGCAAGTTCGCCGCCGCCCTCACCGAGGGGCAGTTCGACGCCGCCGAGAAGGAGCTGCCCGGCGCCAGCGACGCCGGCGACGACGACAAGGCGGGCACCGACTTCCGCAACCACCTGCTGCTCTACATCCTCGCCATGAGGCAATCCCGCACCGACAAGGCCGCGGCCCACCTCACGGCCGCCACCGCCGCTCTCTCCGAGGGACGGCGTGAGAACCGCGCGATGGCGGCCGCGCTCTCGGGCAAGCCCGCCATGCCCTTCGGCAAGCTCGTCCGCCTCTACGACTCGCCCCAGCAGCGGGCCGTCTGCCTCGTCGCCCTGGGCCTGGCCGACCCCTCCACCCGCGAGGAAGGCTTCGCCCTCGCCCGCAAGCTCAACTACAACCGCGAATTCCCCCACCTCTTCCTGCGCGACGCCATGGACGCGCCGCCCGCCACCAAGCCATGAACGCATCCGACCCGCAGGCCCGGCTGCGCCTGGACCGCATCGAGGCCCAGGCGCGCAATCAGCCGTGGCTGCACAACGCCCGCCTCTTCGCGCTCGTCGCCATCGGCTACGCCGGGCCCTTGGCGCTGCTCGCCTGCAGCGTCGCCGTGGTCGTCGCCCTGCTCGCCTGGGGCATGACTGGCGCCTCGCACCTCACGTTCCAGGAGATGCTCATCTACGGCGGCCTCGTGCTCGGGGCCCTCATCCTCTCGGCCCTCCTCCTGCTCTCCTTCTTCGTCTCGCCCCCCGCCCCCGATGAGCCCGAACTCCGCGCCGGCGAGGCCCTCCCCCTCCGCGCCATGATCGACGAGCTTCGCGCCGCCCGCCCCACCTTCCCCGCCATCCACCACATCCACATCGACGCCAGCCTCAACGCCGCGGTCGTCCAACGGACCCGCTTCGGCTTCTTCGGGCGCAAGACCAATCACCTGGTGGTCGGCCTCCCCCTGCTCCTGACGCTCACGCCGGGGCAATACCAAGCCGTTGTCGCCCACGAGCTCTTCCACCTCGACCGCGCCCACGGCAGCTTCGGCGCCTGGGTCTACCGCGTCTACAGGACTTGGGCGACGCTCAACAAGCCCTTCGCCACCGCCGGCGCGGCCGGCGGCGCGATGCGCCGCGCGTTCCTCCGCTGGTACGAGCCCCACCTGGCCCGCAGCACGATCGCGCTGCGGCGCCTGCAGGAATGCCAGGCCGACCAATGCGGCGCGGAGATCGCCGGCCTCGACGCCATGGCCGGCGCGCTGGTGGCGATGAGCTGGGCCTCCTACCGGCTCAACCTCACCTTCTGGCCCGAGGTCATGCGCTCCGCCGCGCGCGACCCCATCCCGCCCGCGACGATCATCGAGCGCGTCGCCGACTTCCTCCTGGCCGATCCCCCCGCCGACGCCGCCCGCCGCTTCCGCCGCTACGAGTTCGCCCGCCGCACCCCGCTCGGCTCCGACCACCCCTGCCTCGCCGACCGGCTGCAATCGCTCAAGCGGCTTACCGCCTTGGGCGAGGCCGAGTTCGCAGGCCACCCGCTCCCGCGCGGCGCGGCCGACGCCCCGCCCGCCCCCGCGCTGGCGCTGCCGGACTCGGCCATGATCCTGCTGGCCGACGCCCGCCGCCGCGCCACCGACCTGGTGAACGCGACCTGGAAGGCCGCGGTCATCGGCAGGTTTCGCCACGAGCACGCCCTCGCGAAGCAGCACGCGAAGCCCGACGAGGCGGCCCTCTCGCAGGCCGCGACGCCCGCCGACGCGGAGTGGCGCGCCGCCTCCCCCGAGATCGACCTCGCCACCGTCGACCAGGCGATCCTCCTCGCCGCCGCGTTTCTCGAGCGCCACCCCGCGCACCCGCCCGCGAGCTACACGCTGGGCTCGCTCCTGCTGGTCCAGCAGGACGACGCCGCCGCGGTCCCGCACATCGAGGCCGCGATCCGCGGCGACAGCGACCTGATCGGCCCCGGGCTCGCCATCCTGCTCGACTATTACCGCATGGCCGGCCGCGACGACGAGGCGGAGCCCATCCGCCGGCGCCTCGAGGCCCACGGGCAATCCCTGGACCTCGCCCGCAAGGAGCGACTCACCGTCACCCGCCGCGACGCGCTCGAGCCCCACGGCCTCCCCCGCGCCGAGGTCGAGCGCGTCCGCCGCGTCGTGTCGCTCTACCCCCAGGTCAAGGCCGTCTACCTCGCCCGCAAGCGCGTCAAGCTCTTCGCCGACAAGCCCTGCTACGTGCTGGGCGTCGCCCGCACCGGCGGCATGCTCGGCGAGGAGCGCGACAAATACCTGGTCAACGGCCTGCAGGCCCAGGTCCCGCTGCCCTGCGCCGTGGTCGTGCTGACGCTGCGGAACGCCCGGATCAAGTCCCGCCTCCTCGCCGCCTGCCCCGACCCGATCTTCGAGGGTTGAGCGCGGCGGATCTCTCAAACGGACAGGAACCCCGCCCCTTCCGTACGGCCCTTGGGCGTTTGCAGGTAGGTGGCCCCGAACGCGCAGGCGCAGTCGAATTTCCCGCGTTTCAGCACGGACACAAACAGCGCACCGTCCGTCCGGCAGCCACGGAGCTCCTTCTCGCTGGCCTTCGCCGGAGTGAGCACGATCTTCAAGAGGAGTTCGCCCTGGACCACCTTGACCATGTTGCCGGCTGAATAGTAGAAGTTGATCCGCGGGGCTCCGCATTTCAAATCGCCCGCAGAGACGGCCACCAGCGTCGCGATCCGGTGCGTCCTGGCCTTCGGGCTGGTGATCGCGAGGCGGAAGACGGGCCTCTTGCCTTCATGCACGGAATCCTCCGCGTCGGCCATCTCGACATCCGACGGAAGGAGGCTGTGAAGCTCGGCCTCGACGCCCCCGACGGCAACCCGATAGGACCGCTTGCCGGTCCGGCCCCAGCTCCCCAGCGTGTTCCAGCTCTGCACGCCGGTCTCCTCCTCGTCGAGTTCGGCGGTGTCGTCGACCAGCATGATCCACGGCCGCAGCAGCACCACGCGCCTCAGCGCCAGCCGCACGCCCTGCGTCCAGGCGGAGGCGGCGTCGCTCTCCGCGACGGCGATCGGCCCGAGGTCTCGCGCCACGCGGAGTTCCGCCCCCCGGTTCCCGCGCGGGTCCTCGCTTTGGCTGCGGCCTCCGGGGGCGAAGGTGTTGTAGGCCGCGGTGCGGGCGGTCGCCGCGAAGCGCGAGTCGTTGTAGTTCGCGTATTGCCGCGTGAGCAAAAGCGTCTGGCCGGCGGAGTCGAGCGTCAGGGCGTTCTTGGTCTTCCAGGCGTGCCCTTCGTCGGCCCAGAAGCCGCTCTCGAGGCTCAAGCGCGGCTTCGACGGATCCGCGTCGCCCATGAAAACCCACCCGCCGCGCGGATAGGCCGAGAACGGCGCGACCTTCGCGACCCGCGGCCGCGCCGCCGTCGCGGGCGACCACAGCGCGTCGACCCCGAAGTAATGCGTCTCGGGGTTCCACGCCGCCGCGAATCCCTGCGGCTCGCATTGGTCGGCGAACTCCGCCAGCCCCAGCGGCCCCGCGGCGAAGGCCGCCAAGCCCGGGGCGATCGTCCGCTCCGCGTCGAGCGTGAACCGCAGGCAGCGCAGCAGCCGGTCCGGCACGATCTCCACCACGGGCCGGCCTAAGCAACGCGCGATCGCGTGGTAGCTCAGAAGCGTCGATTCGAGGGTGTGGGCTCCGTAGCCCGTGCCTTCGTTGAAGGTGCCGTCGTCGCGGGTCTGCGCCTCCACGCAGGCGTTCAAACGCTTGTGGTATTCGCCGAGCGTGGCGCGCAGCGCGGGGTCGTCCAGCCGTTCCGCCGCCGCCATGTGGGCGAGGATGATCCCCTTGAGGAAGCGGGCCCCCTGGTTCATCCGCATCGTGTAGCACGACATCTCGACGAACGGCTCGATGAAGGGGATGCCCTTGGTCCGCAGGGCTTCGCGGATCAGCGACCGCCCCGCGGGCGTGAGCCAGTGCCACGCCAGGTCGAGCAGCAGCGAGGCGATGATCGCCGCGACGTTGGGGGCGAAGGCGGCGTGCTTCCAGCCGCCGCCGGGGAAGCGGTCGACGAATCCCTCCGACCATTCCTCGAGCCGGGCGAAGACGA
>JAPLMQ010000122.1 GCA_026386955.1 Planctomycetota bacterium | reverse complement strand
TTCATCGATCCTTCAACGACGCTGGCACGTCGTGCGAGCGGAGTACCGCTATCGCCCGAGGAACGGACACACAGTGTCCGGCTCTGATCACGGCCCGCCTGATTGCCGCTTGGCCTCGCGGACGCGGTCGAGCATCTGGCGGAGGACGGGGTCGTCAGGCTTCTTCGCCAAGGCGGTGGCGAGTTCGCGCAGGGCGTCGTCGAAGCGTCCGATCGAGGCGAGGGCGAGGCCGAGCCGGCCGCGGAGGTCGGCGTTGTCGGGCTGGGCGGCGAGGGCGATGCGGTAATGCTCGATGGCGCGGGCGGGGTCGCCGCGCAGGAGGAGGGCGTTGGCGAGGTTGCCGTGGAGCCGCGGGCTGGCCGCGCCCGGGGGCGAGAGGGAGATCGCCTGCTGGTATTGGCGGATCGCACGGTCGAATTGGTTGAGGTTGGCCAAGGCGAGGCCGAAGTTGCCGTGGGCGTCGACGCTGGTGGGGCGGAGCTGCGAGGCGATGTCGAACTGCTCGGCCGCCTCGCGGTGGTTGTTGGCCCGCATGAGGGCGACGCCGAGATTGAAGTGGGGGTCGAAGAAGTTGGGGTTGATGTTGATCGATTCGCGGAAGTGCTTGAACGCGCCGGCGTGGTCGCCCTTGCCGTCCAGCACCTTGGCGAGTGCGTCGTGGGCGAAGCAGTTGCCGGCGGTGACGGTGACGGCGCGGGTGAAGAGCGCTTCGCTGTTGCGCCAGTGGTCCACCTGGCGGTAGGTGAAGACCGCGAGGGCGACCAGGACGGTGGCCGCGGCGGCGGCGGTGACCCGGCGGGCGAGGGCGGTGGCGCCGAGGCGATTGGGCAGCAGCCACGCCGCGGCGATGCAGAGGCCGATGGAGGGGAAATAGGTGAAGCGGTCGGCCATGCTCTGGTCGCCGGATTGGATGACGCCGATGACGGGCAGGAGCGTGCCGAGGAACCAGAACCAGCCGACGGCGAGGAAGGGGCGCGGGCGGTAGAGCAGCAGGGCAGCGAGGGTGATCGCGAGCAGCAACGCGGCGGCGCCGATGACGATCGTCGCCGGCCACGCGGGCGGGTACGGGTAGGGGACGGCGAGGTTGCCGAACCAGAAATGCTTGCCGAGGTAGCGGCAGTAGGAGACCAGGGCGTTGGCGAGCCGGGCGGCGGGGGTGTAGGTGCCGTCGGTGCGCACGGCCCCGGTGTTGGTCTGCGTCAGCAGGGCGACGACGGCGAAGGCGAGGGAGACCGCGAGCAGCGGGAGTTTTTCGAGGTAGGGACGCCATCGCCACGCCCACCATGGCGGGTTGGGTTCGCCGAAGGTCCAGCCGTCCGGGGCCGACGTCGGCAACCCCGCTCGCCGCAATGGCCAGGCGTCGAGCAGCAGCAACACGCATGGCAGCGTGATGAGCATCGGCTTGGCCCAGAGGCTCAGGACCATGAGCAGGCCGACGAGGGCGAGCCGGGGCCAATGTTTGTCGCGTCCGCCGACGACGTGGCCAAATCCATCGCCGACGTAGACGAAGAGCGCGAGCAGCGCGAAGAAGGCGCTGAGCACGTCCTTGCGCTCGGTGACCCACGCGACGGATTCGACGCGCAGCGGGTGGAGGGCGAAGAGGGCCGCCGCCAGCGCGGGTCGCCAGAGGTCGCCTGTCGCCCGGCGGAGGAAGGCGAAGAGCAGGAGCGTGTTGGCGAGGTGGAAGAGGAGGTTGGTGACGTGGAAGGGGACGGGGCTGAGCCCGCCGAACTGGAAGTCGAGCATCAGCGACAGCCAGGTGAGCGGGATCCAGT
>JAPLMQ010000131.1 GCA_026386955.1 Planctomycetota bacterium | reverse complement strand
GTGGTGTGGTTCTACAACGGCCGGGGCACGGCGGAGCAGTGCATCAAAGAGGGGAAGGTGGCCCTGAACTGGACGCGGCTGTCCTGCCACGACTTCGCGGACAATCAGGTGCGGCTGCAGCTCTTCGCCCTGGCGTACAACCTGGGCAACTTCATGCGGCGGCTGGCCCTGCCCCAAGCCGTCAAGCACTGGACGCTGACCACGCTGCGGGACAAGCTCATCAAGATCGGGGCGAAAGTGACGCATCACTCCGGGCGTGTGGTCTTCCAGTTGGCGGAGGTCGCCGTGCCCCGGCAACTGTTCCAAGCGATCCTCCGGCGGATCGAGCGGCTGCGCCTGCTGACCCCGGCCCCGGCATGATCGAATCAGGCGTGAAGAACATTGAACTCGACGCCTGTCAGCGCGATCGGTCTGTCCGAGTCGCGCCTCAGCGGCCTCGAAGGCCGACAAAGCACGCCAACCCGACCACTGCGTGGGTCATCATGTCGGACCGAGCGACGCAAAACTCTCGCCGGACCGGTTCGATGGGTTATGCTATGCAAAATCGTTGACGGCGTTCGTCAGCAAGAGTCCAACTGGGAAATCCCGGATTACTATGCGTGGACCTGAGGCGACGCACTATTCGTCGCGCTCGATCCGTTCTGGTACGAGACCCGCTCGCGCGGCGGCGGCGATAACTGGGCGCGGACGTTGGGCGAGGGGCAATATCGCTGGCTCAAAAGACGCTTGAAGCAAGCCAGGCCCGCCACAAGTTCGTGTTCATCCATCACCTGGTCGGAGAACTCGATCGACGGGGCCGCGGCGGCGCGGAGGCGGCGCATCTCTATGAATGGGGTGGCAGCAACGCGGACGGCGCCAGGTGCCGGCTCCGACCTTTCGATCGAGAACCATGCAATGGCGGGGCTCCCGCCGGCACAATGTGATTCAACGACGCAGCCGCCAAATCGAGCAACGGCATCGAGGACTTTGCCATGCGACTACACCCGACTCGGCCTGTGACCATCGAGCACGTTCGATACGGCGAGCGATGGTTTCCGTACCTCTATCGCATGCCCGATGGCTTGTTGCTCCTGGCGTTGCAATACAACGTCGACAACCACTTCTCGCCCTGGTTTCAGATGCGCTCGGTGGACGGGGGCAGAACTTGGACAAACCGCGCCGACCATGTGCCGCGCGTCTGCTGGTGGCACGGATTTGCCGATGGCGAACTTTTCGAAATCGACACCTACGGCGTACAGGACCCCAACGCACCGGAGGAGTCGGTCTACTACGGCGCCTGGAGCTTTCCGAGCCGGCCCAATGACGTGCCACGCAAGGAACTCATTCGCGTACGCCACACTCAGCGCGGGCAGACCGCGCGGGAAATGAAGGGGCTTCCCCGGCACGCCTGGTGGCCGCTGTGGCATCAGGTACATGGGAACCAGCCGTGGGGCGAGTTCATCTGGGACGGGCAGGACAAGATCCGCGTGAACGGCCCGTATTTCACCGACATAATCGAACTGCCGCACGGCCGAATGCTGGCGGCGGGTTACTGGGATCATGTCGCCGTGTATGAGTCCACCGATCGCGGCCGGCGCTGGAACGAGATCAGCATCATTCTCATCCCGCCCGGTGACCACCAGTTGGTCGGCAACGAGACAGCCATGCGCCGCCTGCGCGATGGTCGCCTCTACGCGGTCATCCGCACCGACGGCAAGCCCTGGACCCTCAAGAGCAGCTTCCATCACACCTGGTCCAACGACGACGGCCGGACGTGGAGCGTGCCAACGCCGCTGGTGCTGGAGGACGAGCCGGACCACATCGTCGGCTGCGCCTGGCCACGCCTGGTGGTATTAGAGGATGGGACGCTGGTGCTCACCTACGGCCGGCCGGGCAAGAACATGGTGTTCGATGCCACGGGCACGGGCCAGCGCTGGCGGGGCCGGCTCGACCTACACGTCTGGGAACTGGACACTCAGACGGTCAACGGCGTACCGCCGGAGCAGCGTCTGCGCGGCATGGTCGGCGTGGACTGGACGAAACGCTGGGACCGCCAAACCGACTCGGGCGACTACCTCGGCGTCATCGCCACCGCCCCGCGCGAGTTGCTGGTCATGTATGACGTTCAGAACTACGTGGAGAACTGGAATAGCTATCCGGTCAATGGCGTGCGAATGGTGCGCGTCACGATCACGGATTGAGGCGGGCTGGTCAACCAGCAGCGGGCTCCCGATTGCTCGGGTTTGAGTCGGTGGGTTGCGGGGACAACATCAATCGTTCGGCGCCGTACCGGCCGTACGCAGTCGTAACACCGTAAAGGAAGTCGACATGACAACGACGCTCGCCCCCAGTCCCACTGAACCGCGCGACATCGGCTCACGGCTGGAGTTGATGGTCGATGATTTCTTGATCGATCGCATGAAAGGCACGCGGCTGCAACTGCAGATCCCGCGACCGATGCCACGCGCCAAGAGCCCCCTGGTGGGCGGCTACGCCACGGTGATCAAGGACGGCGACATCTATCGGGCGATCTACCGGTCGACCAATCCGTCCTATCACGGCAAGCGGTTCGATGGTGATCCGGGCGAGATGACTTGCTACGCCGAGAGCGCCGATGGCCATGAGTGGACGTTCCCCAAACTCGGCCTGGTGGAAGTGGCAGGAAGCCGACAGAACAACGTGGTGCTCTACGAATCGCCTGCAAGCCACACCTTCGCACCTTTCCTCGACATCCGCCCCGGAGTGCCTCATGACGAGCGTTTCAAGGCACTGGCCGGCCTCCACGAGGAGGCGCTCGGCGCGGCGCGGCGCGTTGATCCCGCCGCAGTTCCGCCGGGCGTCAAGGGAGGGCTCTACGCTTACGCGTCGCCCGACGCCATCCACTGGCGCAGGCTCGCGCCCGAGCCGGTGGTTCCGTCGGCGGCCGCGGGCGGCTTCGGTCTCGATTCGCAGAACGTCTCCTTCTGGTCGGAATGCGAGGGGTGTTACGTCTGCTATTTCCGCACCTGGTGGATGTCAGACGGCAACCCGTTCGCATGGACGCCCGCCTTGAAGCGATCCATCAGCCGGGTCACCTCGCCGGACTTTCTCAACTGGAGCCCGCCTCGAGCGCTGAATCCCAACGAGCCGGATGAGCATCTGTATACGAACCAGACACACCCCTACTTCCGCGCGCCGCACATCTACATCGCCACGCCCACCCGCTTCATGGCCAACCGCGGAGACAGCACCGACATCCTGTTCATGACGGCGCGCGGCGATGCGCCGTATGCGCGGCCGTTCAAGGAAGCCTTTATCCGTCCCGGCCTTGATTCCGAACGCTGGGGCAATCGCGCCAACTACGCCGCACTGAACGTGGTCCCCACCTCGCCGCGGGAAATGTCCATCTATCAGGACCATAGCGGGTATCGCTTTGTCCTGCGGACCGACGGATTCGCGTCAGTCAACGCTCCGCATTCCGGCGGTGAGATGCTCACCCGCCCGCTGGTGTTCGCGGGAACGGAACTTGTCATCAACAGCAGCACCAGCGCCGCGGGATCCATTCGTGTCGAAGTC
Source organism: Planctomycetota bacterium (assembly GCA_026386955.1). Taxonomy (GTDB): domain Bacteria; phylum Planctomycetota; class Phycisphaerae; order Phycisphaerales; family Phycisphaeraceae; genus JAPLMQ01. The sequence continues at coordinate 12,605 of JAPLMQ010000131.1, read as the reverse complement.
CAGGACGCCAGCGGCCACGTGGTTCCCGGTCACGCGTTGGAGGAGTGCCTGGAGATCATCGGCGACCAAATCGAGCAACGGGTCGCCTGGAAACAGGGCGGGGATGTGAGCCGCCTCGCGGGTCGGCCGGTGCGCCTGCGTTTCGTAATGAACGACGCGGATTTATTCGCGATGCGGTTCCGGTGAATGGGCCACGTCGTCGCCGACAGTGGAGTCTGAGACTTCGTTCGAGTAGTTGGACAGGACGGAATGTCAACGTGTCGCGGCGGAGCGACGCCCGCGCCAGTTGTTTCCAACGCGTGCTTCAGCAGCATGATTACGTCGGCCGACGACGCAAACCCCGGCTCAAAAAACAAACCGATGCTGGCGAACGCATGCACCACATCCAGCAGGCCCGCGGGCGGGTCGTGTCCTAACGCATCCGCCAACGCTTGCACCCGTGCCGACAGCGCCACATTGATCACTTTTCCAAGCGTGATCAGCACTGCCGTGTCGCCCAGCGCCGCCACGCCCGCTCCCACAATAACTCCACCAGCACTCCCGCCGCCTCGCGGTAGTATTGCTTCAGCAGGCCGCCCAACCCTCCCCCGTCCCAGACCCGCCTATCCCGTCGTTATTTCATAGCCGACTGCCGCGTATCCGCGAACACGTTTGCGGTACATGGCAGCCAATACCGCGACGCAGCCGTCCACATAGTCATAAACCATGACCTCGTGTTTGGCATCGTAAATGCGGTGGAGACGGCCGACGTACTGTTGAAGTGTGCCACGCCAAGAAATCGGCAGGGCTAGGAATAAGGTGTCCAATCGGGCGTCGTCAAAACCTTCGCCGACGTAGCGACCGGTGGCAAGCAGGACTCGTTGTTCATTGGATGGGATTGTGGCCAATTGTTCTGTGACCGCGCGGCGTTGCTTGGCGCCCATACCGCCTTTCAGGATGACGATGTGCTTCACATGTCCGTGCAATCGAGCGGCAAAATCATCGAGATGAGACGTTCGCTCCGTTAGCAGGATCGGAGACCGTCCAGTCTGGACGGCGCGGAGCAGGTCGGAAGCGATCAGATCGTTGCGGGCCTTGTCCGCTGTCAACGCGGCGTAAACTTCATATATTTCTGGGCGCTCCTGAAACGCTGGCAGTTGAAAACTGGTCAATCGTGGAATGACGACGTGTTTGAAAGGACGGGTCAGGGCTTGCGCCTTGGCATCGACGCGGTAGCGAATTGGGCCGCACTGCATCACGATGATGGGATGGTGGCCATCCTTTCGCTGAGGCGTGGCGGTCAGGCCGACGACATATCGAGCTTTTACCTGTCTGAGCACCTGCTCAAAACTCACGGCGGAGAGATGGTGGCACTCATCGACGATGACATGACCGTAGTTGGCTACCAGGTCACTCACCACCTGTTTGCGGTTCAAGCTTTGGATAATGCCGACATCAATGATACCGGTGGCTCGGCGTTGCCCACCCCCGATCTGGCCGATCTCTTTAATGGGGACATTCAAGAACGTGGCGAGCCGCTCCCGCCACTGGTCCAATAGTTGACGACGGTGAACGAGTATCAACGTGTTGACGCGGCGTGCGGCGATCATCCACGCCGCGACAACGGTCTTTCCAAACGCCGTGGTCGCGCAGAGAATGCCATCGTCGTGGGCTAACATCGTATCTGCCACTTCTTGTTGCTCGGGGCGAAGTTGCCCATGGAACACGACGTCGATCGAATTACCGCCCAATCTCTGATCTTCGAAATCAACCGCAACGCGGTGCGATTTCAGCAAGGCGACAACCTCGTCGATGCACCCGCGCGGGAGGCCAACGTGTCGAGGAAACTCTTCCGCGCACCGGATCACCCGAGGCTTGTCGAAGGTTGAAAGGCGCATCGCCTGTGCCCTGTAGAACTCTGGATTCTGAAATGCCGCTAATCGATGGAGGCGGTTCAGCATGGCCGAGGGGAGGCCTTCCTTATCGACATAAACAAGATTACCTCGCGTCAGGCGAACGCGTGGGGGGAGATAGTCGGTAATACGGTCGTCTAATTTGGTCCTGGACGGCGGCAGAGTCCACGGATCCTCTTCATGCTTGTCATCGCTGACGCTTCGCCGTACACCCACAATCCTGTCTCGACGCTCCGCCTCGCGGACGATGGCATCCACATCTGACTCACGCATTTGTCGAATGCCCGATAGGTATGCCCATTGATCGGGGAAAGGCGTAAAATCGGAGTTTAGAAAGACACTGTTGCCTTGGTTTCGCGGGGCATGTTGCAGCGGCAACGCAATGAGATTGCCGAATCCGCCCTTGGGCATCGTGTCCTGGCTGGGGAAGAAGCGGTCGTATGAGTCAAGGCCGACGAGATGACGACGTTCCATGGTTCGTGTAAGGATCGCTGCCCCGAGTTTACGAGCTTGACTTGCGGGCAATGCGGATTCGAAAAACATCCAGACGTGTCCACCTTTTCCCGACCGAGACCGTTCGAGAACGGCCGGGACATTCCATTCGTTACAAGTTTTCAGAAACGCGGTCACATCCTCCTGCCAACTCGCTTTGTCGAAGTCAGCCGCGAGGAACCAACATCGCTCATCGGTCAAAAGCGGATATACGCCGACCGTGAGTTGGCCGGTTAGGTGGTCGTAAATGACCCGATCCGTCAACGGGAAGTATGCTCGGTCCTCCTCGGGAACCTTGTTGGATGACTTCTCCCAGACCCGGCGACACGCGGGCGAGTAACCCGCCTTGCCGTCGCGTCCCTCCCATCGTGTTGCATAAACGTCTTCTCTGCCATGGAAGAGACGGCGAAACAGGCTCATCTTCTCGTCTGAGCTGGACTTGCTGTTGATTATCGCAGCGCCATTGGTTGGTGGCTGCGGAGTGGCGGGCCACAGCGATGCCTCGGCCTGGGGAAGGCCCAAACGCTCCCGAAGCCGGCGGTTTTCTTCGCGTAACCGCTCGCAATCAGCAAGAGCTTCGGATAGTCGCTGTTCGGAGGTCATCAGACCGCTCGCGTCAAAGAAAACTACTTTGGTGACTCTAGTCACGGGTAGGCCAGACCCACAGTGAAGGAACCCGACACCGCTTGAGCCGGCCGGTGCCCATCATGCCTGCGTCCCGGACTCACCGATTGTGTTCTCTAACGTGGAGACCAAGTCCTCCACATAATCGCCGTAGCCCCAGCCGATCTTGTTGTACGTTCGTTCCTGCAGTTTCAGAAAACGGGCACGGAAACGCGCGTAGAGCATCCGCCCGTCGGCGGTTCTGAATGCCTTCTCGATCTCATCCAGCACGGCACACAGGCTGTTGTAGAACGATTCGTCGATGTCGCCGAAGTCCAGCGTGAATGCTGTGCCCGTTTCAACGTAATGGACCATCAATTCCACTGTGCCCGCGAGGTCGGCGGTTGCCTTGCGATAGTCGCGGATGGCCTTCCGCCCGTCGGCTAGATTTAGCTTCGTAGCCGGCAAGCCGTCCTTGGCGTAGAAGCCTCGATCGATGCGCCGCCGGAAAGGATCAAGCACCTTGTCATCAGCGGCGCTGCCGGCCGAGAGCGGCGATGCCGTCCAACCCTCGTCGGCCGGCGGCACCGACTTCCGCAATAGCCGTGCCGCAAGGAAATGCCTGTTTACCGCCTCCAACTCATACAGGTCTTGCACCAGCCCGAGCAACTCCGGCTCGCCCCAGTTCTTGAGCCGGCGCTTCAGTTCGGACCATGCAGGATATTTTGCCTTGTCTGACATTATGTCATAGCTCCACCCCGGCAGTTGTACCGGGCTTACGCGAAAAGTCGGCGGAGTGGACTTCCATTCCGGAGAAGCGCATAATCCTTCAAATAATCTTAAGGATTGTGCATGCACTACCGCGATACCCACGAATCCCTCAAAGCCCTGTATGCCCTAGCCGCCACACAGGGCGGGTATTTTACTGCCAAGCAGGCGGCGACGGCAGGGTATGACTATCCGCACCTGGCCTACCACCTGCAGGCGAGAAATTTTGAGCGGGCCAGCCACGGGCTCTACCGACTGCCCACCTTCCCACTCGCCGAGCACGACGATCTGATAAGGCTGTCGCTGTGGAGCCGGGATCGCCAGGACGAGCCCCAAGCCGCCGTCTCACACGTCAGCGCGCTCTTTCTCCACCAGCTTAGTGACGTGCTGCCCCAGAGGATACACCTCACGGTGCCGCCATCGTTTCGCAAACGACCGCCACAGGGATGCACGCTGCATAAGGCTCATCTCGCGGCCGGCGATATCGAGGCCCGCGAGGGTTTCTCGGTTACGACACCGCTTCGCGCACTGATTGACGTGGCCACTGGTCCCGGCGTCGCCGATGAACAGCTTGAGCGTGCGATCCAAGACGCGCTGCGAAGGGGGCTGGTCCGCGCGTCTGTTCTCAAGAAGGCAATCGCCAAGGCGCTACCCGCCAAGCGCCGTGAACATTTCGCAGCACTGATCGGATAAACATATGGCCAAGTCATTCCCATCCCCGGCTGCATTCAAAGCCTCCCTGGAGGCGCGGATCAAGACCGTCGCGGCCGAGCGCAGACTCCCGATCAACACGCTTCGGCTTAAGCTTGTCATCGAGCGGCTCCTCGCCCGCCTCTTCGCCAAACCCAATCCACCGTGGCTGCTCAAGGGCGGGTATGCGATGGAACTCCGTTACCGTCCCCGCGCGCACCACCCGCGACATCGACCTCACCTGCGCCGCGGTCGGAGACATGCAACTGCAGACCCGACTTCGCGATGTCCGGGAGCAACTGCAAGCCGCTGCAGAACTCGATCTGGGCGATTATCTGGCTTTCCGAATCGAGGAAGCACAAACTGAATTGGCAGGCGCACCCCTGGGTGGCGCCCGCTTCCCATGCGAGGCATTCCTGGCCGGCAAGACATACGGGCGTTTCCACATTGACCTTGGGTTCGGCGATGAGACTGGTGATGTGCCAGAAACGCTGACGGGCGACGATCTGCTTGCGTTCGTCGGTGTTCCGCCCGCCCAGGTATTGGCTATTCCCACGCCCCAGCAGTTTGCCGAGAAGATTCACGCCTACACCCGTCCTTGGACCGACCGCGTGAACATGCGGACGAGAGATCTGGTGGACCTGGTGTTGCTGATCGAAACCAGCAGCGTCGAGCCACCCGATATCGCCATCGCGGTCAAGGTCATTCGCCCGGCGCAACACTCACCCTGTCCCGCACGATCTACCCGATCCCCCGGCTGTCTGGGCCGACGAATTCTCTACCCTCGCCGCGGAAGCACGCCTGCAAGGATCGACTCCATCTGCTGCCATCCACACGCTGCGTGCTTTCTGGCAACAGGTCGTTGGATGACGCCGAGATATTCCTCGCGGGCTTACGATTCCAGATTCGAGGTGGTCGTGCGTGCGGCAAACCTTCATGGACCATCCGCCTCGGCCAACTGAGTTCGCACAGCACCATCCGTCACCGCCTTTCGCCAGTCGCGCCGTTCGCGGCCAGAGCAAGAGGTTGGCATCAACGAAATCGGTCACTGCAGAGGCACCGTCGATGCGTAAACGCCCGGGGGCAAACTGGAAGCAAGACTCGATCGCATGGTCGCCGTCGCCGGCCAACTCGTCGAAGAGCACCCAGCATTTTTGGTGCATAGGCGTACCTGTTCATTCGTCGTCGCACCACCACGACAAAAGGGGGTGACATGCAGCGGAGAAACTGTACATCATTTTCTTGAAAACATGGCAAACATGGGTAACATGTGCATCAAGCGCCCAAGGACGTAAACCCTTGGGATTGCCGTAACTTATGTCTGCTACGTGAAATGGGTTGGAGGGGCAGCCGGCCGCTCATAACCCGGAGGTCGCCGGTTCGAATCCGGCCCCCGCTATTCCGCTAGTAAATAGCGGCGAATAAAGGCCGACTCGGATCGACTGATGATCCGGCTCGGCCTTTATCGTTTGCACGTACAGCGCCAGAACGTCCCGCCGCTCTTCCAACGTGCCATCGGCCAGAACCCGCTCCAGGCGGTCGAAGGCCTTGGCGATCCGCTTCCGCAGCTCTGCAGGGCCGGGCAGCTCGGGCCGCTTCTCTTGCCGCCCCAGCTCGGCCTCGACGCTCTGCCGCTCCTGGCCCAGGTCCTTCGCCCGGTCATAAAGGCCCAGGCTCTTCGCCGCATCGGGCCCCATCGCCAGCACATGCTCCCGCAGCTGCGCCAATTGCTGGTCCAACTCGGCTAGACGCCGCTGCAACTGGCCCCGGGCATCGCCGCCCCTGCCGTTGACCCGCTCCAACTCCTTCGCGACGTATACCTGCAGCTTGTCGTCGTCCCGCAGCTTGGCCAGGTCTTCGCGGATCAATGCCCAGATGCGCGACTCGACCACATCGGCGGGAACCGTGTAGCGCTTCGGGCATTGCTCCTTCTTGCCGCGATGATGAGCGTTGCAGGTGTAGTACCGCGTGCGATAGCCCTTGCCGCTGGTGCAGGTCTGGCCCATCATCTTTGCACCGCACACGCCGCAGAAGAACAGGCCCGTTAGCTGATACTCACCCTTGACCGCTCGGCCAATGATCGCCCGATGCTTCTCCTTCGAAACCTGCCGCCGGGCCTTGACCTGGTCGAACGTCGCCCGGTCGATGATCGCCGGCCAAGCGTTCTCGGTCACCACCCAATCCGACGCGGGCCGCTTCTCGACGCCCTTGCCCTCCCGCTCGACGCTGGCGCCGCCGGTGTGCCGATGCCACTCGCTGAGCGTGCGACGGTTGTAGACGCACTGGCCCAGGTATGCGGGGCTCTCCAAGATCGGGAGGATTGTCGGGATGGTGAACACGTTGCCGCGTGAGGTGCGGAACCCGCTGGCGTTCAACTCCTCCCGCAGCACCCGCCCCGGCTTGCCCGCCGCGTAGTCGGCGAAGAGCTTTTGAACCGCACGCACCCGGGCCGGGTCCGAGGGGATCAGGCTGCAGGCCTCGTGCTCTTGCTTGGTGTAGCTCAGCCCCACGCCGACCCGCTCGACGACTTCCCCGCTCGCCGGGTCCATGACCACTTGCGAACCGTCTTCCATGTCCCGCACGATCCGCTTGGGCTCGCCGTCGGCCCCCAGGATGAGCCGGTCATATCCGAAGGGGATGGGCCCGCCCGGCCATAGCCCTTGCTGGGCCCGGCTTGTCGTCCCTCGCATCGTGTCCCGCGAGAGCTTGCGCAAGTAATTGCCGCTCTCGCGATGCTCGAAGTAGCCCGTAAGGTCCGAGGCGATGGACTTGTCCGCCTCTTGCCCGCTGCCCGCGTACAGCACCCGCTTGCCCGCCGCGAGTAGCCGACGCTCGAGCATCAGCCCGTCAATCGGGTCTCTTGGCCGGGCAAGGCGGTTACGGTCCCAGGCGACGACGGCATGCACTTGCTTGTCCGACTCGGCCCGCCGCATCAGGTCCAGCAGCCCGGGCCGCTCCAGGTCGCTGCCGCTGATGGCGTCGTCCACGTAGACCTTGACCAACTGCCAGCCCTTCGCCAGGGCGAAGCCTTCGAGCTTGGCCCGCTGCTGGTCTAGCGATTCCTCTTGCCTGTCGGTCGAACGCCGGATGTAGCCGATGGCCTGCAGCATGGTGGACCTCGTTAATAGAGGAGATGCGGAGACATAATACATACACCAAAAATATCAAGTATCAATATGTAAATATTTATTATTTATATACTTACGACCGCAAAACTTCGCCGCGCGGAGAGACTGCCATTTTGGCGCGCGAAAAACCCGCCTCCGGCGGGTTTTCAAATCTCTTTGCTTGCGAGGGGCCGTCGCCCCTGTTGGTTGGTCATCTGCCCTTCGACTGCCGAAACGCAGCAGAGCGGAGGCGCAGTCTCTTCGCCAAGCTCCCTCTGGCTGACACAATGTCGAGTGAGCCTTGTCGAGCGAAACCCGTCTGAATCACGTAAGCTTCTGATATGGGTATGCGGAATTGGCATCGGTGGGTCGGTCTGCCTGCGGCGCTTTTTCTCATTGCAGTCGCATCGACGGGCGTGCTGCTGCAATTCCAGCAGATCTTTGGCGAGGAGGAGGCCGAGAAAGAGAAACTTTCTTCCCTTGTCTCCGCCTATCGCATCGACAGCCCACTTGATGGCTTCGCCGTCAAGCTTGAACGGGCCCGGACTGCGGTCAAATCCACGGCCGGTGATGATCGGCTCGACAGTGTCGAAATCCAACTCAAGGGTGAGCCTCGATTCGTCTTCCATACGTCCGGCCGTGCCGCTCAAAGATTTGTCGTTCACGCTGAAAGCGGCGCGATCATTAAGGTCGGTCCCGACGAGCATGAATCATTCCTCCTGCGGCTGCACTCCGGCGAGGTCTTCGGCGACGGCGGCCTCGTGCTGGGCATGTTCTGGGGCATTGCCCTGCTCGTGCTGACCGTCACTGGGTTGATCCTCTACTGGAGGATGTACAAGGCACGTGTCCCCACGAAGGGTTGGCGAAAGCTTTTCTGGTAGGCCTTCCCGGCCGCTTGTGTCCCTTGCGGGCGTCAACTTCGCGGCGCGGTCGGCGCGCGTTTTTTGGCGCGGAAAAAACGCCTTCGGCGGTTTTTAACTCTCCGGCGGGTTCTCCTCCTCTTCCTTCTTCTCTTCGTCCTCCTTCTCCTCCGTCTCGGGCTCCGACAGCGGCAAGACGAGGCCCTTGCTCTCCAGTTCGAACCGCTTGGCCCTCATCGTCTCGGGCATCTCGTGACCCTCTTTGAAGAATCCCTCGATCTCGTCGAGCAGCAGCGTCGTGAACTCATCGTTGTGATCGATCTCCTTGCCTTGCTCGACGAAGAACCGCACGAAGCACCCGATGGCCTGCAAGACCAGCGCTTGCCCCGCGATAGCCGGCGGCAGCGGTGTACGTTTGGCGGTAGGGCCTCGGCCTGCCCAATCCACGAACGCCTGGCGAACCGTCTTCCAGACGTCCGCCATTTCACATCGCGCCGTGTTCCGGTTCTCCCGGTCCGGGACTTCCTTTGTGAGGCGGAACCAATCGTCGCACAAGTAATCCACCACGCCCGCCCGCCTCAAAAGCCACTCGTTGACCGTCGCAACCTGCAATTCGCGAAGCCGCTCACGGCGCAATTGGAACTCCACGCGGGTGGCGCATTCCGGCAGTCCGCCCCAGCGTCGAAACAACAGCACGGCCATCTTGGACCCACTCGTCCGGACTTCCAGCAGCTTGTCGTACACGCGAACGCGGCATTGATCCGCACCGAAGGTAAAGCCCGTCGAGTTCATCCCCGTCGCGAACTCGCCACTTGCGAATTGGCCTGACTTCCTCGCACGCGACACGAAGCACTGGCGGCGGAAAAGGTCGGCCAGGATTTCCACCGGCACGGCCGCCAGGTCCACCGCCGGGTCCACGCGGCTGAGCTTGTCCTCGACGACCTCCGCGCCCAGGGCCCCTAAGCAATCCAAGGTCTCTTCCCACACGCTGGCCAAGCCTCGCGCCATCAGCGGCAACGATCCGAGATGGACCATGACATTGGGCATCGTAAGGTGCGCCAGTTCCTGATCCTGAATGTCGAGCCGGATGCCGTTGCGCTCCAGCCGCCAGCGGTAGTACGGCCCCTTGCTTCCGCCCACCTTGTGCCCCATCGAATCGATGAGGTAAGGCTGGCGCTTCCCATCAACCACCACGCGATCTTCGAGAGGCGCATCGGGAGCCCCGGCCGACTCACGCACGATGTCCATCTGCTCCACGAGTTTGCCGAAATCCGTCCAGTTCACCCGCACGGAGACATCGACCGTGTCCTCTCCTCCGGTTTCTAGGTGACGCGTAGAGGGGGGTGTGTTACTGAGGTCACCCCCCTCAGGCTTGGGCGTCCCTTCCGGCACTTCGCCGTCTGGCTTCTCCTGGCTCATGACTGCCTCCCTTCCGAGGCAGACTTCCCTCCCGTGTCGTTCACTTCCGGGGGCGCGGCTTGGCGAGCCGGGCCCTCGCTCGCTACGGGGCGCTCGCTCGGGCCGGTCGCAGCCGCGTCCGTTGGGGAGCCTGTATACACCTCCTCGCCCTGAGCCTTGACCAGCTCGCAGACGATCCAGGCGGCCAGCATCAGCCGCAGGCGGTCCTGAGCCGCCGCTAGGCCTTCGGCAGGGCGACACAGGATCACCAACTCGACAGTGCTGAAACGAACGGCGGCGGCGGGGGGGAGCGGGGGCCCCGGCTTACGCCGGGTTGCCCCTCGCTCCCCGCCCTTGCCGCCGCTCGGCTCTTGCTTCGATGCGTTTAAACGATAACCAGCCATTAGCTGCTCCTCCGGTGCGCTTGGCACCGTGAAACGCCCATGGCTGGCTATGTCCCCGAAGGGATTGGCTGGCTGCCGGGTCTAGGTTCTCAGGTCTTACTTGCCGCCGCGAACATCGCGACGCAACCGCTCTTCCTCTTCTGGCTCAACTCCGTTAAGCCCGATCGCCACCTTCTTCTTGTTCCTCACGATGCGATAGACTTTCATCGCATCCTTGTTCGCCTGCACGACCAGGTACTTGGGCAGATCCCACCAGTCCAGAACAAGAGGGGGTTTCATCACTCGGCCTCCCCGCTCAGCACATCCTCGACCGACACCTTCGGTTCGTATGCCCCGTCTCCGCCTTCAACCGTGTCCCAGGTCTCCAGCAGAATGCGAGCAAACTCGGTGCGGCAGCTCTTGAGAGCTGTTTTGATCTGATTCAGTTCTGCGCCGTCCGGCTTCACCGTCGTCACATGCGCCTTGCCGTACCCTTGTTCCTCCATGTATCGATCTTCAAATGCCTTCTCGGCATCCGATTGCGAGTTCCAGTCATCAAGCCGCCTTCGCTCAATCTTGTCCGGCTCGTCACCGTGCAGGTGACTGCGACGCAGGTGAACAGACGGATTGAGGATCGGCTGCAGAAAACGTTCGGCAAGCAATCGAAGAGTTGCCCCGGATGCACCGCCCGCGTTGATGACGTCGACGGAGCGTTCCAGCGCCGCCTCACGGATGAGCTTTGCCGGGGCGACATTCAAGATCGTCGCCGCCTCTTCCAAGACCTCTCGCTGCTTTGCAGAAAACCGAGTGCTCAGCGCCACGGATTCGCTGTCGTTTGTCGTGGGCGTCGTCTTTGCCATAACTCAACTCCAAGGTGAATGCCAAAACAATACACCGAACTTCATTAAAAGTCAAACAGATCTATCGTGCCGTTAAAAATGACAATTCAATCACAACATGCATCGGTTCCGCGGCGGCAGCTGAAGTTCTAAAGGTCAACGGATGGGCGGAAAGTGATTCGATGCGGTAGACCTGGGTGGATTGAGTTCAGGACGATAAAACCAAATGAATTTTGCGTGCGTCACGACAGCGGTCCGGGCATTGCGAGACGCGGGGACACTTTGTCAACTCATGACTTAAGACACAACGATGCGAATCATCACTCCAGCCAACCGACGCAATTTGAGCATTCGCTGCTATGGCGTACAATGCAAACCCGCATCTATTGGGACCTCTGAATAACCCCGCGTTTCAATTCTTTCTCTGGAAAAAGTCGATCGCTGGGCCGGGTGGCCGGCCGGAGTGGCGTTGCCCGCCGGTTTCCCGTGCCGGGATTCCGTTTTCCGCCATCTGGGCGCGCACCGATCGCGCCCGCCTCACGCCGACAGTGAAAATGTTCTCCTGAAGTTGTAGGTGATCGCCGTCAGCACGAAGTCCAGGGCGTTGCGGGCCAGGCCCCGGTAGCGCGTCCGCCGCAACGAGCCGCTGCGTTTCATCCAGGCGAAGGGGTGCTCCACGAAGGCCCGGAACTTGGAGCACAGTTGGTTGTGCGCCTTCTGCTCCTTGGTCAGGTCTGCCTGCCCGCGCACCCGCCGCTGGATGATCCCGCAGAAGATGCCACGCTGCTCCAATGCCGCCTTACGCTTGGCGTCCATGTACGCGCTGTCGGCGAACACCGACCCATCGTTGGGCTCGGCCGCCATCAGGTCGTCGGCGTGCTTGCTGTCGTGCGGCGCCGCCGTGTCGAAGCGGTAGTCCGTAATCATCCCGTTGCCATCGGTGGCGATGTGGGCCTTGTAGCCGTGGTAGGTCCGCCCGTTCTTCTTGGTGAAGGTGGCCCCCGGGTCCTTGGTGTGGGTCACGCCGTCGTCACGCGTCTGCCCCCGGGGGGCCTCGATGATGGTGGCGTCTACCAGCGTGCCCTCGTTGACGATCAGGCCCGCCTCCTTCAGATGCGTCGCCACCGCGTCGAACAGCGCCGCCGTCAGCCCATGCTGGCGCAGCCGGCCACGGAAACGCACCAGGGAGGTCTCGTCGATCACCTCGTCGCCCAGGCCGATGCCCACGAACCCCCGGAAACTGATGCGATCACGCAGCATGCCCTCGGCGGTCGTGTCGCTGAGATTGAACCACTTCTGCAGCATCATCACCTTGAGCATCATCTCCACCGGCACGTTGGGCCGGCCGCCGGCGTCGCTGGTGTTGCCGTAGGTCGCCTGAATCGGCGCCGCCAGTTTGGCCCACGGCACGGCGCGGTCGAGTTGGCCCAGCTTGGCCATCATCTTCGGATCGCCCAGGTCGTGAATCACCGCGTCCATCAGCATCGGGGCTTGGGTCTTGCGTTCCATCGCAGTCTCCTTTGCCACTTCAGCGCGGGTCGGTGAGAATTCGTACGGGTTATTCAGAGGTCCC
>JAPLMQ010000136.1 GCA_026386955.1 Planctomycetota bacterium | reverse complement strand
CGCTGCGCGCCAAGGCGGCGGGAAACCGAATCCCGCCGCGGAAAAACAGCGGGGAACGCTGCGCAGGCCGACCGCCCGGCCCGGCGGTCGACTGGTTTCAAGGGAAAAAGAAAACGAAGGCGTTATTCAGGACTCCCAGATAATTGTTTTCTGTAACTTGCGCTTAAATTGTCCCGCTCCCTATCAGCAGACGCTCCACCGAGCGTCCGCGGCCGCGCCGCAGTGAGCCCTCGCCACTGCGATTAAGCGTCTCTCTGAGGCGCTCGGCGTGATCCACCGCTCAATCTCACCAACAGAACAGCGTTCATCACGAGATGGGTTGAGCGTGACCGTCAAACCCACCGGCTGGACGTCCAACCATGAGACCGAGCGCGACCAACGGCGCGGTTGCCTTTGCATTGTTAGCCGGAAGCGCAAGCGACGGGACGGGGGTCGATCAAACAGCAGCATGGACGATGCACACAGTGGATGTGCGATCCACATTGGGTCGGCAGAGGCGATTGCGTCCGCGAGCGCACCGCGTGCTCCAGCGCCGTGGCGATTTGGTGCACCCGCGTCCCGTCGCTTGCGCTTCCGGCCAACAAGACAACCAAGGGGCGCCGCGCGAGCGGGTCTGGGGTACGTAGTTCCGCCTTTAGGCGGTCTTTGGAAAGCGTCCCCCTGCCTGCTTCTTCCTTCCTTGCCCCTCTCCATCACCCCTTCTAACTCAAGAGTTCGACAACCACAGCACCCACATGAACGGCTGCGATGGGGAGAAAGGCCCTCTTCGATTTTCCACGAGGCTGAATCGCAACCGCCAATCCATAGGCCGGATATTGAAACAGAGCCAAATACAACATGAACGTGTTGTTGGCCAAGGACGGAAACATGTGGATGGCTGAGAAGCTGTACGGGAACATCGTCCTCGCGAACAGGAAGCCGGGGCGGCCAGCGAACGAGGCCAGTGCCGCCGCCATGCCCAGCGCCACCCCGATCATGCCCCCGATTCCAACGCCGTAGAAGACACGCTCCATCGATGTGCGTGGCGGGGATTGCAGATAACTGGCTTGGTCATCCCGGTCGAATGGCGTCCCGCATTCCGGGCATCCATTGCCACCCAGGTTCCGAAGGTTGTAGTGGCATTTTCGACAGTACATGAGGCCAATACCCCCAGCCGAGGCGCACGCCGCCGGCCCGATCGTCGGTCGCGGCCATGGAAGCCGACTCTTCGCCCCACGTCCTCATGCCCCGCGTCGGTGGGCTTCGTCGGGTGCGGATCAATCCCATTGACACATGAGTCGTCCCCCGACCTCTCGCCCCACGTTACCATCTCCGCCATGGCATCCACCTCCCCCACCGCGGCCTTCTCCTTCCCCGGCACGAGCCTGCCCGCCAACCAGCGGGCCCTCCTGCTCGCCATCGACGACGCCGCGCTGCCGCTCCGGCTGCGGACCTGCCTCTACCTGAGCAAGCCGACCGTCCGCCCCGAGGCCGTGCTCAAGCCCAGCCCGGTCGACTCCCTCGCGCCGGACAACCTGGCCGCCCACTTCTACGGGACCGTGCTGCAGGACAACGGCATCTTCCGCATGTGGTACTACGCCTGTCACTGGGGCTACAACCCCGATTGGCCGCCGCGGATGATGCAGCAGACCACCAAGCCGCCGGGGTGGGCCTCGAAGGACACGCCCGTCGGCCAGGGGCCGCTCTGCTACGCCGAGAGCAAAGACGGCATCACCTGGACCAAGCCCGCGCTGGGGCAAGTCCTCTTCAAAGGCAGCAAGGCCAACAACGCCCTGGCGCTCCCGCACACCATCGTCAGCGGCGCGATCGTCATCAAGGACCCGGACGACCCCGACCCGGCCCGCCGCTACAAGATGACCTACCAGTTCTTCCCCGACCAGTCCGACCCGATCATCGAGGAATACGGGACGATGACCACCGTCGCGCTGGCGGTCTCGCCCGACGGCATCGCGTGGACGGTGATCGGCATCCCGTTCAAGGGCACGTTCGTCGAGCCCTCGTCGTTCATCAAGCACGCGGGGCAGTACACGATCCACTACCAGACGGCCGACGACTGGGGCGGCTACATGGCCGAGGGGGCGACGCGCTGCGGGCGCACGGGCGTGGCCCGCGTGACCCACGACTTCAGCAAGTGGCCCGACGTGTTGGCGGAATCGTTCGCGCTGCCCGAGCCGGAGGACCGCACGAAGCGCGGCGCCAACGGCGATTACGACCAGGTTCACCTGGGCGTCGGGGCGGCGAGCTTCGGCAACGTCTGCGTCGGGCTCTACGGCCTGTGGCACAACGCCGACAACAACAAGGGCTTCGGCTCGATCTCCTGCGACTTCGGGTTGCTCGTCTCCAACGACGGCGTGCGCTTCCGCGAGCCGGTGAAGGGGCACCGCTTCATCCGCCGGGAGGAGTCGCTGGTGACGCCCGTGCCGGGGCGGGACTTCAACACGATCCTCTGCCAGGCGAACGGGATCATCAACGTCGGCGACGAGACGCGGATCTACCACGGGCGCTGGCGCAACGCCGGCTCGTGGGGCGTGAGCGAGCTGAAGCACTACTCGGCGGAGGTTGCGCTGGCGACGCTGCCGCGCGACCGCTGGGGGGCGATCGGGCTGATGCCCGGGCAGCCCGAGGGGACGGTCTGGTCGGCGCCGATCACGTTGCCCGGAAGCGGAGTTGCCGCGCTGACGTTGAACGCCGAGGGGGCGGATTCGATGCGCGTCGAGGTGAGCGACGAGAAGTTCGGCCTGCTGCCGGCCTTCTCGGGGAGCAACGCCGGCGCAAGCAAGGCGGCGGGCGGGCTCGACTGCGCGGTGGCGTGGCCGGGTTCCGGTTCCGGCGCGGGGACGGGAGCGGGCTTGGCGGCGCTCGCGGGCAAGACGGTGCGCTTCCGCGTGACGATGAAGCGCGGCAGCGTCGAGCCGCGGTTGTACGCGGTGAACCTCGCGGCAGGGTGATCGCGGAGCGAGCCTTGGCATTGTTAGCCGGACGCGCAAGCGACGGAGGTTTGAATTGGATTTCGGCGCGATACGAACCACTTGAGCCTTCAATGCGCAGCCTAACCTCCGTCGCTTGCGCGTCCGGCTAACAAT
>JAPLMQ010000215.1 GCA_026386955.1 Planctomycetota bacterium | reverse complement strand
CTGAGGTTCCTGAATATCATGAGTAACAATCTTCCTCGCCGCTCGCTCTTGCAACATCTTGGGCCAGATGAACGCCCGGAGTGTCCGCATGGCCTCGGGTCGGGTCCGCATCGTTTCAACCGCCCGCTCAGGCAGGCACTCCCCACGCGTCACGGCCTCGTCGATGAGCGTGAGCATCTGCTCCAACGTCATTCCGTTGAGCCAGACCTCGCGCGCCTGCTCATCGATAACGCGGTCCACGTCAGCAGATAAATCGGGTGCGGGGGCAATCATTGCTCGCCAGCCTCCGCCACGGTGCCCGGAGTGATCGTGCGGGCCTGCGCCCACGCCGTCAGCGCCCCGACCTCATAGCGGATCGCGCGACCGATCCGGGTATAAGCGGGGCCGCGTCCGGCCGCTCGCCAATTCGCGAGGGTCTGCGTCGCGACGCAGAGCACGTCGGCGGCGTCGTCAGCGGGGATGTATCGGGGGGCGGGGGAAGTATGGTCGGGTCGCATCGAAGTAGCTCCGGGGTGTTGGAGTTACTTGTACGCCGAAACATATCTAAGTAAATATGGCGATGGGACCGCTTCGATTACATTTTGATTATGCGATTATATTTCTATTGCGATCGCTACTTGCCAATAGTCGGAAGCAATGTCTTGAGGTGCGAGACGAGTTTCCGGTCGACGACGTGTTCAATCACCCACCGCAGAATCTTCCGCGTGTCCTCGGCTGGATAGCGGTACATCTTTCCGCCGCGCCCCGCGGTATTAACTCCGGCCTTCTTCGCGTACTTGTTAACCGTCGGGCTGGTTCGCTCCAACATCGAACAAAGGTCGTCCGTCGAGTAGGAGCGTTCGCTGGTGGGCGAATCGCCGGCTCCACGATCGGCAGGCGAGACCATCGTGACGTGTGGGGCCAGGTCGTTGATTGCCTCAAGTACCCGAGTGCTCGACTCCATCCCTCGCGGATGCCGGTCGTGGATCAAATGAGACTTGCCGGTCTTGGGGTCGGTGAAGTGCGAGGGGAGCCGGTCATGGGCCTCAGCCAGAAGGGCGCGATACGCGACAACCAGCGCCTTCACCTTGGGCGAGATGACCGCAACAGCGGGGTGGGCGTCGACCGCCTGCGTTGCGACGTGGTGTGCGAGGGTGAACTCGTCAAGGCCCCGGCCCCGCGTCAACTCGGCGAGCACGCCGGGGAGCACGTCCTCGTGCTTGGGCTTGGGCTTAGGCTTGGGCGCGTTAGGGTTGACCTTGACCCGTTTGAACTTCTTGATGATTTTGCGACGCATCAGTTCTTTCAAGCGAGCGGTCTCCCTCGCGAGCCCGTGGTGTGCGTGGTCGTCAATGTCGACCGCCTCCGAGATGCGAGTATCGTGGGCTTCCACGAGGGAGATGAGGGCGCGAACGGCTTGGACGGCGGCGGGATCAAGGGGTGGCATGATTTCATCTTTCGTATGAACCGGGGCCAAGGCTGTCAGCGTCGGCGTGGACGTTGTTAGAACGCGGGGGCCTCGTCCCAGCCATCGGGCCGGGTTTCTTCCACGGGTTCGGCTGGGGCCGTTGGCGTGGCATTGGCGGGTATCTGGGTCGTGGCGAGCATCGCGGCGGTGGCAACGTCGACAGCCCCGCGGACGGGGTCCAGGTTCAGGCGGGCATAGATCGCGGTCGTCGCCTGATTCGCGTGGCCGAGCGTCTTTCCGATGACGGGCAGACTCGCCCCCGTCGCCGCGGCCCAACTGCCCAGCGTGCGGCGAAGGTCGTGGACGCGCAGGTCTTTCAATCCGGCGCGGTCGAGCACACGCTTCCATGCGGTCTTGGGCTCGCGCAGGTGGGGCACCTTGGCCGTGCTGCGCCGGGCAGGGAAGACGTAGGGGCTTACCTCCGCCTTCGCGGTGTCGCCCTTGGCCTTCGCCTTGGCCGCGGCTTCGACGGCGGCGAGGTGGCGGGCCTTGATGATCTCCACGGCCGGCGCGGGGAGGTAGATCGTCAGGGGCTTCCCGCTCTTCGACTTGCTGGCCGGGACCGTCCAGACAGCCCGCTCTAGGTTCATGTCCTCCCAGCGCATCGCCTGCACGTTGCCACGGCGAGCGCCGCAGAGGAGCAGGAGCATGAAAAAGTCACGGAAGGTCTGGGGCTCGGCCTCGACGGCTTCGAGGAACTTGGGCAACTCATCCCCACCGATGAACCGCTCCCGTGATTGCTCGCGGAAGCGCTTGACGCCCTTGGTGGGATTCACGCCGACGTAGCCGGATCGGGCGGCGAAGTTGAACACGCTCGACAGCAGCGCGAGCAGGCGGTTGGCCGCATAGGGGCCGTGGTCCTCGCCCACGCGGGTGTGAAGCCTACGCACCGCGTCGTGGGTGATCGTCGATAGGCGCTTCGTCGCCATGCTCGCGAGGTAGCGGTCGAATTGGTCTTCGTCGCCTTGGGCAGATTTTTTGTGGGGAAGCGCGTGCTCGGCGAGGTAGCGGGTAAAGAGCGCCTGCAAGGTCGTCTCGGCCTTGGCCGCCCTCTTCTTCGCGGCGGCCGTGGGACCGTCCAGCATGGCGGCGGCGGCGGGGGATGCCGCCTCGCGGGCCTGATCCACAGTGAGCCCGGGGAACGGCCCGAGTACGTGAATCTTCACCCGGCCTTCGACCTTGCGGATGACGGCGAAGGTCTTAGCGCCGGTCGGGCGCACAACCAGAGCGAGCCATCGGGCCTTCGTGTCCCACACGCGGAGCTTGCCCGTGGCGGGGGGCTCGACGGCGGCGAGGCGAGCTTGGGTGAAGGGGAAGCGGGTCGAATCCATGTCGCGTGCTCCGGTGTCATTGGGTTGGGCGGGACAACCCGGGACAACCCCGGGACAACCTTTTCGCGGTATTCCGCGGTATCAAGCGGTTGTCCCGATGACCAGAGGATAGCGACATTTCCCGAGAAAACAAGCGTAAAAGTATGGTCGGGTATCAGGGGGTTTAAGCCGATTTGGAGACTCTTAATCAGCGGGTTGATGGTTCGAGTCCATCGGGGGGCACTTGGAAGTGCCCGAAACACACGAGTTTGTCGATGCCGCCCGGAAAGCCTCCGGGCGGTTTTCGTTTTGGCGCTGCGCCGTTGCACGACCCGCCTGGGCCGCCTCCTGCTCCTTCAATAGGGCCGCCGATCCATCCTAGATGTATGAGGACGATGAGCCCCCGCCATTTCGTTGACGAGGCAACGAGGGATGGCTAGATTGCCGGCCGAAGGCGGCGCGGAGGTTTGATTCGGGGTTCGATTCGGGTTTCACCTTGCTTTGGCAAGCCGGGCGGGATTTCGCGGCGGCATCTCTCGGGGCCGGTCGGGCAGTTCGGCGCGGGCTTGCTTGAAGCACAACGGGGACGAGGTCGATGATTTCAATCGACGAAGCGTACGTGGAAGGCGCGGCGCCCAACGCCGAGGCCATGAAGAACGGGCGGGCGCTGGTGGTCAAGGGGAAGTTCCGGGCCCTGCACATCGACGCGACGGAGACGATCCTCTTCGGCGAGTGCCAAGGGTCGGGGAAGGATCCCTACCAGTGCTCGTCGGACTTTTCGCGGGCGGACCAGCCGACGCATCGGTGCTCCTGCCCGAGCAGGCAGTTTCCGTGCAAGCACTGCATCGGGCTGATGTTCGCCTACGTGCTCAAGAAGGCGTCGTTCAAGGCCGCGGAGGTTCCGGCCGACCTGGCGGCGAAGCGCGAGAAGCTGGCCTCGCGCGAGGAGAAGAAGAAGGACGAGGTCGCCAAGCCCAAGGTGGTGAACCAGGCGGCGCTGGCCAAGAAGATCAAGGCCCAGCTCGACGGGCTGGACCTGCTCGAGCGGCTGACGCTCGACGTGACGCGCATCGGCATCGGCAACATGAACGCCAAGAGCGCGCGGGAGATCGAGGAGAAGGCCAAGCAACTCGGCGACGCCTACCTGCCCGGGGCGCAGGCGGCGCTGCACCGGTACACCGGGCTGTTCGCCGAGGAGGAGACGGCGGCGGCCGGGAAGACGCCCGCCCCAGGGCGCGTCCCCGGGGGCGTGGGCGAGGCGGTCTACAGCGAGGCGCTCGACCAATTGAGCCGGCTGCAGGCGCTGGTCAAGCGCGGGCGCGCCTATCTGCAGCGCCGGCTCGAGGACCCCGAGCTCAAGCCGGAGGTCGAGAGCTCGATCGCGGCCTGGCTTGGGCACGCCTGGCAACTGGCGGAGCTCAAGGCCGCCGGGCTGGTGCAGGCCGACGCCGAGCTGCTGCAACTGGCCTTCAACACCCATGACGACGTGGCGAGGAAGGAGTACGTCGACACCGGCGTCTGGATGAACCTGTCGACCGGGCGGATCCAGGTCACGCAGAACTTCCGCCCGTACCGCGCGGTGAAGTTCATCAAGAGCGACGACAGCGTCTTCCACATCGCGCAGGTGAAGGAGCTGTTCGTCTATCCCGGGGACACCAACCCGCGCATCCGCTGGGAAGGCATGGTTCCCCGGGGGGTCGAGCCCCGCGACCTGCAGCGCGTGCGCGACCACGCCCGCGGCGACTTCGCAGCGGTCATCAAGGACGTGAAGACGAACCTCAAGGGCCCGCTGGCGGACAAGCAGCCGATCCACGCGCTGCGCTTCCGGCGGATCGGGCAGGTGGGCGGCGTGCCGACGGTCGAGGACGAGCGCGGCGAGCGGCTGACCATGACCGACGCCGGCATGACCGAGGAGCCGGCGAGCTGCCACCTCCTGCAGCTCGTGTCGCCTTCGCTGCACGAGGACCAGACGCTTGTCGTGCGCTTCCGGCACGACCTGGACCGGCGGCAGCTCGAGGTCAAGCCGCTGAGCATCATCAGCGGTGCGGGCGTGGTCCGGCTGACGCTTTAACTCCACAGGTGGCCCATGAGCATTCCGGTGTTGGTGCAGGTGTACGACGAGATGCGCCGCTTGGCGATTGCCGGCAGCGCGGTGGCCCCGGGCGACTTCCGGTTGAGGAAGCTGATCCCGCCGCTGGAGCAGGCGGGGGCGAAGGCGCCGGTCTTCGGGAAGGTCGCGCAGGCGGCGCAGGCCGTGGTGGACAGCGACGAGAAGACGGCGGCGAACGCGCTGCTGGAGCTGACGACGCTGCTGAACGCGATCCTCTACACGCAGGGGGCGACGGGGATCGCCGGCGAGCTTCGGCCGTTGGAGACCGTCGACCTGGGCGGGCAACATTCCAAGGCCAGCGCACGTGTGCTCAAGCCTCTGCTGGAGGCGCTCACTTCGACCGGGTCGGGCCGAATGGAGCTGGTGAAGGACGCGTTTGAGCGGGGGACATTCAAGGACCTTCGGCTGGTGAAGCCGGCGATGGGCGCGCTGGACGATTCCTACTCCGAGATCAGCCAGTTCATGGCGGAGAAGGTCTTGCCGCTCTACGGGAAGGCGATCGTCCCCGAATTGCGGGCGAAGCTCGACATCAAGGGGCGCGGGGGGCATGTGCATCGCCTGGAACTGCTGCACCGGCTCGACCCCGAGGGATCGCGGGAGCTGATCCAGGCGGCGTTGAACGACGGCTCGAAGGAGATGAAGGTGGCGGCGATCGAGTGTTTGGGCACGTCGGACAGCGACTTGCCCTACCTGCTCGAACAAGTGAAGGCGAAGGCGAAGGACGTGCGGGCGGCGGCGCTGCGGGCGTTGACGGCGGCGCGGTCCACGGCGAC
Source organism: Planctomycetota bacterium (assembly GCA_026386955.1). GTDB lineage: Bacteria > Planctomycetota > Phycisphaerae > Phycisphaerales > Phycisphaeraceae > JAPLMQ01. The sequence continues at coordinate 27,629 of JAPLMQ010000215.1, read as the reverse complement.
CGACGCCGTCGCGGCCCTGAAGAAGGCGATCGCGGGCCCCGACCTGGAGTTGATCGTCGCGAGCGTGAAGCAGTGCGCGTTGCCCGAGGTCCAGGACCATGTCCTGGCCCAGGCGGAGGCGCAGGTCGCGGAGCTGCTGGCCTGCAAGGAGGCCAAGCTGCAGGGGCCGCAGGTCGGGCGGATGCAGCAGCTCGTCATGTGCCTGGACGGACGGTCGGACGAGAAGGCGGAGGCGTTTGTGCTGCGCTGCTTCGAGAAGGCCCGGGCGTTTTCGGCGATCAAGTCGGAGCCTTCGGGAGCGGACCTCAACGAGGTGGTCGCGCACGTGATGGTGGAGGGCACGCCGAGGATGCAGCGGCAGTTGGTCGCGGAGCACAAGAGCCTGGCCGGAGGGGCGTTCACGTCGGCGGTGTTCGCGGCGCGGGCGACGCTGCCGCCCGACGGGTTCTTCGCGGAGTTCAGCCCGTTGCTCAAGGCGGGGCTGCCCAAGCGGGGCAAGAAGATGTCGGCGGAGCAGGAGCGCGGCGCGGCATTGGCGTCGGTGTTGACGTGGGATGGCGAACGGCCCTTCTACAACCCCTGGCTCGAGAGGGGGCTCCACGTCAGCGCGGGACGGGCGGCGCCGCTGCGGGAACTCGACCCGCGCTGGCTCGACGCGGCGGTCGACGCGCGGAGCCTGGAGCTGGTCTGCCGGCTGGCGCGTCCCGGCCACGCGGGCGCGAACCAATTCCTGTCCGGCCAACTCGCCGAGATGAAGGAGTCGTACGAGACGTTGCAGGTGCTCGAGACGATGGTTCGCATCGGGCACCCGGGCGCCGCGGCCGCCGTGATCGACGCGCTGCGCAAGAGCGCGAAGTCGACGGGGCATTACTACGTCGGCTACTGGTACGGGGGCTTGATCGCGGATCTGCCGCGCAGCGCCCTGCCGGAGTTCGAGGCGCTGCTGCCGACGCTGCCGGAGAAGATGGTCGACCAGTTGATGGATTCGGTCTTGGCGCTCAAGGACAAGCCTGAGTGAGGAGTTCCCATGGCGAAGAGGAATGAGGCGGAGGAGGGCGGGGGCAAGCCGGCCGGCACGGGGGAGATCCTCCGCGCCTCGGCGGAGGTCTTGTTCGCGCACGAACTCGAGGCGCTGGTCGCCGCCGACAAATACGAGAAGCCGCCGGGGTGGAAGATGTCCCCGCGGGCGGTGCTCACCTACATCTGCGGCGGGACGGTGGGCGCGGCGAAGATCACGCCCAAGTACATCGGCCACCAGCGGCTGGTGGAGATCGCCATCTCCACGCTCGTGACCGACCGTGCGCTGCTGCTGATCGGCGAGCCCGGGACCGCGAAGTCGTGGTTGTCGGAGCACCTCGCCGCGGCGATCAACGCCGACTCGACCAAGGTCGTCCAGGGCACGGCGGGCACGACCGAGGAGCAGGTCCGCTACAGCTGGAACTACGCGATGCTGATCGCCCGCGGGCCCAGCCCCGAGGCGCTGATCCCCAGCGCGATCTTCCGGGCGATGGAGTCGGGCTCGCTCGCGCGGTTTGAGGAGATCACGCGCTGCGCGTCGGAGGTGCAGGACGCGATGATCTCGATCCTCTCGGAGAAGACGATCGCGATCCCGGAGCTGAAGTCGGAGATGCCGGCCCGCAAGGGCTTCTCGATCATCGCCACCGCCAACACGCGCGACAAGGGCGTGAACGACATGTCGGCCGCGCTCAAGCGGCGGTTCAACATCATCGTGCTGCCGACGCCCAAGACGGTCGAGAGCGAGATCGAGATCGTCAGCAAGCGCGTGCGCGAGCTGGCGAACCATTTGGAGCTCAAGGCGAAGGTCCCCGCGGCGGACGCGATCGAGAAGGTCGTCACGATCTTCCGCGAGCTGCGCACCGGGCAGACGCTCGACGGGAAGTCGAAGCTCAAGACCCCCAGCGGGGTGCTCTCGACCGCGGAGGCGATCTCCGTGCTCGCCAACAGCATGGCGCTGGCGGGCAATTTCGGGACTGGCGAGGTGAGCCCGCACGACTTGGCCTCGGCGCTGCAGGGGTCGGTGGTCAAGGACGAGGAGAAGGACCGCGTGGTCTGGCAGGAATACCTGGCGAACGTGCTCAAGAAGCGCGGCGCCGAGTGGCGCCCGCTCTTCACGGCCTGCAGCGAGCAAAACGAGTGACGCCCCGGCCCGCGGCCGCGCAGGCGGTTTCCCCATGACGAAGCCTTGGCGGATCAACGTGTTCGGCGTGCGCCACCTGTCGCCGGCAGGGGCGTGGCATCTGCGCCGCCATCTCGACCAGGTGAAGCCGGAGCTGGTCCTCATCGAGGGCCTCGCCGACGCCACCGAGCTGATCTCCCACGTCACGCGGAAGCAGACCAAGCCGCCCATCGCGCTCCTGGCCTACACCGACTCCCTCCCGGTGCGCACGCTCATCTACCCGCTGGCGAGGTACAGCCCCGAGTTCCAGGCGATGAGCTGGGCGAGCGAGCACCGCGTCCCCGCGGAGTTCATCGACCTCCCGTCGGACGTCTTCCTCGCGCTGCAGGACATCGAGGAGGAGCGGCGAAGCCAGCAGCGCCGCAAGGAGGCGGAGAAGCCCGGCCCGCCCGCGGGCGACGCCGCTCCCGCCGGCGCGCCGCCCGGGAATGGCGAGCCGCCCCCGCCCCCGCCCCCGGAACGGCGCGCGAGCATCTACGAGCAGTGCGCGCAGCGGGCCGGGGAGCCGGACTACGAAACCTATTGGGAGCGGCATTTCGAGCACAACCTCAGCGACGACGCCTACCGCCTCGCGGCCCACGAGTTCGGGCAGTCGCTGCGCGAGCTGGAGGAGGAGGCCCCGCGGTGGCGCGCGGAGAACCTGGTGCGCGAGGCCTTCATGCGGCGGAAGATCGAGGCCGCGATCGCCGACGGGCACGCGCCGGAGAGGATCGTCGCCGTCGTCGGGGCCTATCACGCTCCGGTGCTCACGGGCGACTTCCCGGCGATGAACGACGCCGAGTTCGCCTCGCTCCGGCGGCGGGCCAGCAAGCTCACCTTGATGCCGTACTCGTATTTCAAGCTCTCGTCGCAGTCGGGCTACGGCGCGGGCAACCAGGCGCCGGCCTACTTCGAGCTGCTCTGGGAGGCGCTCGAGCAGGACGACCTGGCGGGCCTTGCGTCGCGATACCTCTCGCTGGTCGCCCGGCACATGCGCGAGGGCGGGACGCACCGCTCGACGTCGGAGGTGATCGAGGGCGTGCGCCTCGCCAACACGCTCTCGGCCCTCAAGGACGGGCAGGCGCCCACGCTCGCCGACCTGCGCGACGCCGCGGTCACGCTCATCGGGCATGGCGAACTCGCCGCGGTCAAGGAGGCCATCGCCCGCGTCGAGGTCGGCACCGCGATCGGCGAGCTCCCCAAGGGCGTCAGCCACACCTCCATCCAGGCCGACTTCGAGCGCGAGCTCGAGCGCCTGAAGCTCGAGAGGTACAAGACGGCCGTCAAGCAGGAGATCTCGCTCGACCTCCGCGAGAACCGCCAGGCGAAGTCGGCCGAGTCGGCCTTTCTCGACCTGAACCGCTCCTCCTTCTTCCATCGCCTGCGGGTGCTTGGCGTCGGCTTCGTCGCGCCGGTCCGGACCTCGCAGCAATCCACCACGTGGGCGGAGAAATGGCAGGTGCAGTGGAGCCCCGAGAGCGAGATCCAGCTGATCGAGGCCGTGCTCCTGGGCGAGACGGTGGAGCTGGCGGCGGGCTACAAGTTCAAGACGATCCTCGAGGCCTGCGAGTCGATCGCGCAGGCGGCCGAGATCGTCCACGACGCGTGCCAGTGCGGCATGATGAAGGCGATGGAGGCCGCGCGCCGGCGCCTGCAGGAGCTGGCCGCCACCTCGTCCGACATGATGGCCACGGCCCACGCGGCCCACGTCCTGGGGCTGATCGTCCGCTACGGCGACGTCCGCCAGTTCGACCCCGAGCCGCTGCTCCCGCTGGTGGAGGAGCTGTTTGTCCACGGGGCGCTGGCGCTGCACGCGTCGGCTGGGTGCGACAACGAGACGGCCGCCAGGATGTTCGTCGCCATCGATGAGATGAACCAGGTCGCGCTCGAGCACGCCGACCGCGTCGACGAGCCGCTGTGGATCGACAAGCTGCGCCGGCTCTCCGACGCCGACGACCGCAACCCGCTGCTCTCGGGCTACGCCTGCGCGATCCTCCTGGAGCGGGGCCTGATGCCCAACGAAGACCTGACACGCGAGGTCTCGCGCCGGCTCTCGCCCGGCGTTCCCGCCGACCTGGGCGCGGGCTGGTTCGAGGGCCTTTCCCGGCGCAACCGCTACGCGCTGCTGGCCCGCCAGGTGCTTTGGAAGCAGTTGGCCGACTACATCGCGGGCCTCGACGAGGAGCCTTTCCGGCGGTCGCTCGTCTTCCTCCGCCGCGCGTTCGGCGGGTTCAGCCCGCGCGAGAAGCGGCAGATCGCCGAGAACCTCGCCGAGCATTGGGGCGTCTCCGCCGACGCCGCCAGCGAGGCGATCGAGACCGAGCTGACCGACGTGGAGAAGGAAAAGCTCAAGGACCTCAACGAGTTCGACTTCGACGACGTCTAGCCCGAGGAAGAGGACGCATGGCCATCGATCCCGTCAATCTCGCCCGCTGGCGGCTCATCCTGGGCAAGTCGGCCGAGGAGTCGCTCCAGCGGATGGGCGGCGCCCCCGGGCAGCCGATCCTCAGCGGCGACCAGAACGAGCTCGACGAGGCGCTCGAGGCCATCTACTCCAGCGACGAGCTCGACAAGGGCGAGTGGGCCTCGCCCACCGACGGCCGGCCGCACGGCGCCGTCAAGGGGCGCGCGCTCCCGCGCGTCGCCAAGTGGCTCGACCAGATCCGCACCTTCTTCCCCAAGGACGTCGTCGTCCTCCTGCAGAAGGACGCCATCGAGCGCCGCGGGCTCAAGCAACTGCTCTTCGAGCCCGAGATCATGGCCAACATCGAGCCCTCGCTGGAGCTGGCCGCGACCGTGCTCGCGATGAAGAGCATGGTCCCCGAGAAGGCGAAGTCGGCGGCGCGAGACCTGGTCCGCCGCGTCGTCGAGGACGTCCGCAAGCGCCTCGAGTCGCAGTTCACCCAGGCGATCCGCGGCGCCCTGCGGCGCAACCGCCACAGCCCGTTCCGCAGCCTCCCCAACCTCGACTGGCCGCGCACCATCCGCCGGAACATCAAGAACTACAACCCCGAGCTGCAATCCATCATCCCCGAGCGGATCTCCTTCTTCAGCCGGCAGCAGCGGCAGAACCAGTGGAACATCATCATCGCCATGGACCAGTCCGGCTCGATGGCGACCTCGCTGATCTACGGCGGGATCATGGGAGCCATCCTCGCGAGCATCGGCTCCGTCGAGACCCACGTCGTCGCCTTCAACCACGAGGACGTCGTCGACCTCACCGAGCACTGCTCCGACCCGGTCGACCTCCTCTTCGGCGTGCAGCTCGGCGGCGCGGAGGATTACTGGAAGGCGACCTGCTACTGCGAACGCTTCATGCACACGCCCGCCAAGACGCTCTACGTCCTGCTGGCCGACCTGCACGACACCAGCCCCAACACCAAGCGCTTCGTGAAGAAGATGGAGTTCCTGCTCGAGAGCGGCGTGAAGGCGGTCGGCCTGCTGGCGATCTCGGACCAGGGCGTCCCGTCCTACAACGAGTCGCTGGCGGAGACGCTCGCGAAGATGGGCATGCCCTGCTTCGGCTGCACGCCCGAGCGCCTGCCCGAGCTGCTGGCGGGCGTGCTCCGCGGGACCGACCTGAAGACGATCGCGGCGAAGGTGGGGGAGAGCAAGAAGGCGCAGACGTGAGGGTCGGCGGCGGGCGCCGCCCGCCTGACATGATGCCGAATCCATTGCCGCGTGCATGCCTCGTGGCCGGAACACTGGAACCGTCTTTCCTCGACAACGCGACTCGGGGGGCGGCCGGTACACTTCCCGGCATGCCCCACCAGATCATCCAGCCCACCAGCGTCCACTCCACCGACGGCGTCGGCTATTCGCACGTCGCCCGCGTCGGCAACACGCTCTACATCGCCGGCCAGGTCGCGCTCGACAAGCAGGGCCGGCTCGTCGGGGCGGGCGACATCGAGGCCCAGTGCCGGCAGGTCTACGCGAACCTGCGCAGCATCCTCGAAGAGCTCGGCGGGGGGCTGCAAAGCGTCGTCAAGCTCACCACCTATTTGACCGACCGCGGGCAGCTCGCGGGGTTCCGCAAGGTGAGGAACGAGACGCTGCCCACGCCGTACCCGCCCAACACGCTGGTCTTCATCAGCGGTCTGGCCTCGCCGGACTACTTGGTGGAGATCGAGGCGATCGCGGTGGTGGAGGGGTGAGGCGGGCCTGGGCATGAAAAAGGCCCGGCCAGCCGAAGCCAGCCGAGCCCTGCGTGAAAGGTCCGCAGCCACTCGTGATCACTGCGGAACTGGGGGTGTTCACGCGCAGCCCAGCCTAGCGGCGCGGGTGTGTGCATGGGATGGAGCTTCCTCCGTCCGTGGCGCCAAGACATTGCCCGGGCCTTTGCCGGTTCACAACCGTTTGGAAACATTTTGGGGGATGAATAAGCTTTCATCGTCGCGGCACGGATTGCCGTACACTCACAATGCCGACCAACCGCCGCTGGATCGAGTTCCGCGCCGACGCGATGGCCGATGGATCCGGTGGATGGGGAACACGCACTCAATGAAGGACGCAACTTGAAGCACCTCCGCACCTTGGTGGAACGCATGTCGCGTGGCCGGTCGTTCTGGCGGCGATTGCCTGCGCCGTTCGCGGCCGCCCGTGTGCTGGTGACTCCCGACGCCGCGCTCTCCTACCTCAAGCCCGGGGACGCCTGGTGCGATCCCGAACTGTTGAGGGTCGTCAGCCAGTGCGTCAAGGCCGGCGACACCGTTTGGGACATCGGCGCGAATGTCGGGGTGTTCGGCGCCGCCGCGGCGGTGGCGGCGGGGGCCAACGGCAGTGTGCTGTGCATCGAGCCGGACCTCGTGCTGGCGCAGCTGATCCGCAAGACGGCGTCGAAGCTGCCGCCGGGCTGCGCGCGGCTGGAGGTGCTGGCGACGGCGGTGGCGGAGAGGCCGGGCGTGGCTGCGTTCAACGTGGCGGAGCGTGGCCGCGCGTCCAACGCGCTTGAGGAGTTCGCCGGCGTGCGCTCGCAGGGCGGGTCGGTGCGTGAGCGGCAACTGGTGCCCGTCGTTTCGATGGACGACCTGCTGGGCGTGTCGGCGTCGCCCGCGGTGGTGAAGATCGACGTGGAGGGGGCGGAGAGCGTCATCTTCAAGGGCGCGGCCCGCGTGCTGCGGGAAGTGAGGCCGCTGATCTACGTCGAGGTGGGCGACGGGCAGAGAGCGGTGGTGACGCAGCAGCTCCGGGATGCGTCGTATGAGTTGTTCGACCCCTCGAAGCCGCTGGAGGGGCAGTCGCCGCTGCCCGAATGCCGCTGGAACACGCTGGCGATCCCGAAGGGGACGCGGGGAGAGTCGGCGAGGAAGTGAGTCACGCGGGCGGGCTCGATTCCGGGGCGCGCAAGCGGATTCACTACTGGAATCCACCCTTCGGCCTGAACCGGTTGCCGTCGATCTTGGGCTTCTGCTCCGCCTCGATGAAGCCGCCGCCGTCCTTGAGCATGTAGATCAGGTGGAAGGAGTACTGGGCGAAGTTGCGGGTCGCGCCGCCGTAGCTGACGTATTCGTCCGTCGCGCGGGCGGTGCCCTCCAGCGTCTCGCTCATCTCGTTGAGCGTCCCCTGGTCATAGAGGTTCAGCGAGCCCTCGAACGCGGCCAGGTAGACGTAGGCGAGCAGGTCGAAGGCCACGCCGCTCTTGTCGCGGGCGAGGCGGTCGATCTCGCGCATCATCAGCTTGGCGACCTCGGGGTCGCCCGAGCGGATCAGGGCGTAGATCAGCTCGCCCCGGTACTGGCGGACCATGTAGTTGACGAAGCTCAGCCGCTGGTTGAAGGTCCGCGCCCCCGGCACGGTCACCATCTTGAACTTGCCTTCGTATTGCTTGGCGAGTTCGAGGTTCTTCGCGTGCTGCACCTTCCAGGTTTCGACGGCCTTGGCGTAGTTCGAGGCGGCGTCGGCGGGGAGATGCTTGTACGACTCGGGGGCGCCGATGATGCGCTGGAACGGCGGGTAGCCGATGACGATCTGCGGCGGGCTCGGGCCGCCGCCGCCCACCAAGGCGTGCCATTTCTGCCAGATCTCCTCGGGCTCGTAGTAGCTCTCGCGCTGGGCCGTGAGGTTGAGCGGGCCGGGCATCATGCGGACCAGGCGCAGGAGCGGCGCCCCGGTCGCGCGGCGGTTGGCGCGGTCGACCTGGAGCACGACGTGGAGCAGGTGCCAGCGGATGAAGGTGTCGCGGAAGGCGTTTTCGGTGATCGGTTGGGCCATGCGCTCAAGGACCTGCAGCGCCAAGTCGCCCTTGATGTCGGCCAGGGCGGGGTGGGGGCGCGAGAAGTGGATCACCGCGTTGGCCTGCTTGAGGTCGTCGAGCGAGGCGGCCTCGGCGATGAGCGCCTTGACGGCCTTCTCGATGCGGGCCGTGCCTTCGCGCCGGAGCGACGCGGCGTCGGCACCGGAGGTTCCGGGGGTGGCGGGCGCGGTGGCGGCGGGGCGGGGCTGCGTCGCGGCCGAGGCTGAAGCGCCGCTCGGCGCGATGGTGGGCTGCCCGCGGAGCGGCGAGGCCGCATTCAGCAGCGCGAGCAGGGAGACCAAGATGGTCAGGCGGCCCGTCAATGAAATGCCCCGCGGGAACCCGGTGCCGGACACGAGGTTTGCATTATAGGGAAAGGCGGCAACAGGCCGAGGGCTTTGCCAGGAACCGCCTCGGCAGGACAATGATTGCGCCGGCCGGACATCCGAGGCGGGGGAACGACAGCCGCTTCATTTCATCCACCTTGGAACAAGCGTCCCGCTCGAACGTCTCTCTTGGCAGACGCCGCCGGGCCGGGGCGGGGGATCGGTCCGCCTCATTTCGGGGGGATCGAATGGGCATCCGCAAGGACATCCGTCATGCGACCATTGCGACTCATCGCGGCTGGGACGGTCTTGCTCGCGGCCTGCGCGGTCCATGCCGGACTCGTGACCACAGAGGAGGGCGGGCGGCAGCGGAAAGCCTTGGCCGCCCTCAAACAGTCCCTCGAGGCTGAGTCGAGCGCCGCGGGAAAGCTGGCCCTCATCGGCCGGGCGTTGAAGGACGAGCCCGACGTCGATGTGCGCCGCAGGATGCTCGACCTTGCCGAGGCGATCGACGCGCCGGAGCTCGACGGTCTTCTCGTCTCCGTGTTGTCCTCCGACCCGGACTCCATGCTCCGGTCGGCCGTGGCCACTACCATCGGGCACCGCTCGGGGCAGGCGTGCATCGAAGCCTTGGTCCACGCGGCCAAGTCCGACCCCACCACGAGCTATCAGGCCGACTGCATGGCAGGAATGGGAAACGCCCGGCGCTCGGCGATGCTGGCCCTGGGGGAGATGGCGGTGCGGTTCCCGGCATCGGCCAAGCGGATCGCCCACGCGCTCTCGGAGATGCCCGATCCGCCGCAGGAGCCCGACGTCCGCCGGCAAGCCCTGTACCAGGCCACGCGCGACCCCGAATTGCTCAAGCCCTTCCTCGAGCGGCTCAGGAGCGACGACGCCAAGACGCGGGAGCGGGGGGTCGTCGCCTTCCGGTTCTTCCGGCTGCGCCAGGCTCCGCCGGAGTTGGTGCGGACCCTGGGCGACCCGTCGTTCGGAGTGCGAAGTTGGACGGCGCTGGTGCTGGGCGAGATCGGCGACCCCGCCACGGTCAAGCCGCTGATGGCCGCGGCCGGCGATGTCGACCTGGACTCCCCCACGCGCTGCAACGCAATTGCCAGTTTGGGCCGCATGAAGGCCAAGGAGTCCGCCGACCTGCTCGAGCGGCTGACCCGGGACCCCGAGCCCAATGTCCCGGGCGTCGCCGCGGTGGCGCTCTACCGGGTCACCGGGCGGAAGGTGGCGCAGTTCCCCGAGGGCTACAACGCGGATTGACGCTCGCCTCGGCCGGGGGCGAGCGGCGTTCGTCTCCGCAATCGCCGCGGATTGAATCACGGACGCATGTTCAAATGAGGCAAATGAAAATGACATCGCCACAATGAACCCATGCAAGGTATAATGTTTGGATGCGGTGACGGCATGTTCGGGGCGGCTTTACCGGTAAAGATGCGCAGCCATGCCCAAGACCCGATACTTCGCCGCGTTCCGCGCCAAGTTGCTCGCGCTCCCCGCGACGTCGACGACGGTCCTGTGCCGGTTCGTCGGCGGGCCGCTGGGCGAGATGACCGTGAACGTCGACGCAGACAACACGGCCAACGACAGCTTCGTTTGGCCGGTCAACCTGCCCGGCGAGGGCGAGGCCTGCATCGAGTACCGGACCGATCTCCACGGCGGATGGGTCTTCGCGTGGTTGTACCGCTCCGGGCCCGTGCAAGCGGTGCGCAAAAGCCTCTGAGGGCAGAGGCGCCCGCAGATTGATTCGCAAGCGATGAAATCCCGGCCCGGCTCGGCCAGCCTCGGCACATCGCGATGGGCGGTCACTTCGCCTTGAGCGAGGCCATGTCGATGCAGAAGCGGTACTTCACGTCCGACTTGAGCAGCCGCTCGTAGGCCTCGTTGACCTTCTGGATGGGGATGACCTCCACGTCGGCGGTGATGTTGTGCTTGCCGCAGAAGTCGAGCATCTCCTGCGTCTCGGCGATGCCGCCGATGGGCGAGCCGGAGAAGCTGCGCCGCCCGAAGATCAGCCCGAAGACCGCGACCGACAACGGCTTCTCGGGCGCGCCGACCATCGTGAGGTTGCCGTCGCGGGCGAGCAGGTTGATGTAGGCGTTGATGTCGTGCTGGGCGGAGATGGCGTCGAGGATGAAGTCGAAGCTGTTCGCGTGCTTGGCCATCTCGTCGGCGTTGCGCGAGAGCACGACCTCGTGCGCCCCCAGCCGCAGCGCGTCCTCCTTCTTGCCCGGCGAGGTGGTGAAGACCACGACGTGGGCCCCGAACGCGCGGGCGAACTTCACGCCCATGTGCCCCAGCCCGCCCAAGCCGACGACGCCGACCTTCTTGCCCTTGCCGACGCCCCAGTGGCGCAGCGGCGAGTAGGTCGTGATGCCGGCGCAGAGGAGCGGGGCGACGCCCGCCAGGTTGAGGTTGGCCGGGACGCGCAGCACGAAGCGCTCGTCGACGACGATGCTGTCGGAGTATCCGCCGTAGGTCACCGGCGCGGTCTTGTGCTTGTCGGGGAAGTTGTAGGTCAGCGTCAGGTTCGGGCAGAACTGCTCGAGGTCGGCCTTGCATTGCGGGCAGTCGTGGTCGGAATCAACGAGACAACCGACCGCGACGAGGTCGCCCGGCTTGTGCTTCGTCACGCCCGGGCCGACCTTCGTCACGCGCCCGACGATCTCATGCCCCGGCACGCAGGGGTAGATGGTGGGCATGGCGTGCTTCCACTCGTCGCGGACTTGGTGGAGGTCGGAGTGGCAGATCCCGCAGAAGAGGATCTCCATCTGCACGTCGCGGCCGACGGGGTCGCGGCGGGGGATCGTGTCGGAGGCGAGCGGGGCGGTGGGGCCGGCGGCGGAGAAGGCTTTCGACTTGTACATCACGTGATTCCTGGAGGGTTCGTGGTTCGATGGGGTCGCCTGGCTTGCTGTCTTGGTGAAAGTGTAGGCAAGAAGTCGAGCGAGGCGGATGCAGGAAATGACCATCGCCGGCACATCGCGGCATCGAGCCTGGCGTTGCCGCGTTTCCCGAAGGGCCCATCGGTATTCCCCTGATCCATCGCGATCGCGTTGGCGGGCGATTCCTTAACCCGTACGCCGCACGCCCGCCGCTTCGTCACGGCCGTGCAGGGATTCAACGCGGCCGGGCGATGCGTTCAAGTGGCCGACGCCGCGTGGCTTGCGAACGTGCGGCCTCAAGTCTCGGCGGCGGCGGTTGGCTGGGAGTCGGCCACGCGCGGGTTAGGAACGCGGGGCAACCCTGCTCACCATCGCGGCGCCGCGACGGTCCACGGCCGGTGTGTATCTGGGCAAGCTGCGGAAAGTATCCGGCTTCGTGCGCTCCCGACGACGAATTGGCCCTTGTTTTCCGCGGATATTCATGCGTTTTCGTGTACGAGTGGGTTATACTCGCAACGCAGGGAGGGAGGAGAGATGCTTGGGGACGGAGACCGATTCAAGCCACACGTGACCCTCGGGTCAGCGCCTGGGCTTGCGGCCGACGATCGGACATGAGTCCGATCGAAACGTCCCCACAGGATTTTCACCTCCCGTAGCCGGTGCTTGGCCCAGCCTCGCCCGGTGCGTTTGTTCGACGCTTTCGGGAACCATGTCTCGTGCTGTCATGCGTGCTTGAAAAACCGGGCGACAGGATTTTCCCGCCTCGCGAGGCCGCTCGCCGCGCGAGGATTCGCATGCGCCTGCGCTCGGCCGCGCGGGCGCCCCTGCGCGGGCCGATCAACGGAGTCGATCCATGGACTCCGTGAACATCCGCAAGCTGCTGGGGCAGTACGCGTTCGTCGTCTTCTGCGCGGCCGTGCTGCTCGTGATCGGAGGCCTCGCGTTGCTCAACCGCCACGCCCAGGCGAGCGACGAGGGCATGAACGTCTGGTACTACGACTTGGGCACAAACCAGCTCTTTTCCGCCGCTCCGGATTCGATCCCGCCCATCCAGGCGCCGCCCGATCCGAAGAAGCCCGACGTCAAGTCGGAGGGCGTGCGGGCCTTGGTCTTCTCATGCGGGAGCTGCCGGGACGCCTCCAAGCGCTTCGTCGCCTACGTCGAAAAGTACACGCCCGAGGGCAAGGCCAAGCGCGAGCTCGCCCCCGAGGAGCACGCGACGGGGAGCAGGATGCCCGCCTCCGAGAAGGAGCTGCGGGGCATCGACCCCGAGGACGCGCACGACGGGCTGGTCATCGCCAAGGTCGATTCCGCCACGCCGGCGGAGGAGTGGAAGTGGACGCCCAAGTCGGACGACGCTGTGGCGGCGATCGAGGAGGAGGCCGCGGGGCGATGCAAGGAGGGGGAGACGCTCCAGCCCTGCGTGCCGCGCAGTCCGTGAAGGGATCGTGAAATGCGCGGAGCGGGCGTTCATGGCGTTTCACATCGGGTCGTTTCACATCGGGTTTTTTGGCGGTATTTGATGTTTGATGTGTTCCGGATCGGCGGCGCCTCGAGTGGGCGATGGATGTGGCCGCAACGTTGCGGCATCGCGGCGCTGTCCCGGCCGGGAGAGAGGTGGAATATGTTTCATGATTCACGCAGGATGTTTCGCGCGAGTCGGGGCATTCGGGGCGTCCGGGGTTTCCGGGGCTTCACCCTTGTCGAACTGCTGGTGACCATCGCGCTGATCGGGGTGTTGGTCGGCCTGCTGCTCCCCGCGCTGAGCAAGGCGTGGAACGTGGCGAACATCATGGTCGACGCCGCGAACATGCAGCAGATCGGGCGCGGCATCGCCATCTACGCCGCCGACAACAGCGACTTCGCCCCGCTCTTCGGCGGGTTCTCCCAGAACGACGACGCCCCCAACGGCGACTGCGCCGGCGCCAGCATCTGGGGCCTCAGCCCCGGCGGCGTAACCGCCCTCCAGAACGCCCCCATGGGCCTGGGCGTCCTGGTCCCCTCCGGCGGCAAGGGCACGCCCCCCAGCTACGCCCAGTTCGGCACGTACGTCACCTCCCTCGACGTGCTCTTCTCCCCCAACGACCGCTCGCCCACCCGCGACGCCGACAACGCCTTCCCCAACACCGGCCCCTATGCGAGCTTCTGGGCCCTGAGGGATTGGTACGGAGACACGCGGATCACCAACTGGAACAAGCAAGGCAAGTGGGGCTTCTACGTCACGGGCACCAACTACGGCCTCGACTCCAGCTACATCTACCGCGGCGACGACTACTCCTGGTACAACCCCGCCATCTCCACCGGGTTCATCCTCTCCAAGCAGACCTCCGTTCTGGGCAACACCGTCGTGACCGGCCTCAAGCGCGCCGCCGCCCGCGCCAACGCCCGCCAGTCCAGCGACGCCTGGGGGAACAAGTCGATCATGATGAACCGGACCTTCAACATGCTCGACCCCTTGAAGCAGCAGGCCAACGTGATGCGCGGCGACTACTCCGTCCGCATCGAGAACAACCCTGCCTGGCTGACCCACCTCGCCAACACCTCCGTCGCGAAGAACTGGTACATCGGCTCGCCCAATTATTTCGAGAGCCGGAAGTTCGCGCTGCTGGACTACTATCAGGGGTATTGAGGCGCGAAGTCGCGCCCCGATGGGACTCGTGAAGGAATGCGGCGCTGCATGCATCGACAAGTGGTCGTGTTTCTGACGGTTGGAATCGGTCTTGCCTTGGGCATCGGGCTTGGAGGCAAGCACGGGTTCTTGGCTGAGTTGATGGGGCTTGTTCTTGGAGCCTTGCTGGGGTTCATCATTGGGATGGCGACCCTTGCAACGGGCACCGCCGCGGGGCGTGTTTTCGACCGCACGTTTGCGGCGAACCGGCATTCGAATGCAACCACCGCTGCAGGCATCGGGGCGCTTTGCCTCGTCATCGTGCTTGTGCCGATGCTGCTGTTTGGATCGGTCTTGGGATTGATTCGGTGGTTGGGGATTTGATGGCGAGCGAGCGATAGACGTAGACGCGGATTTCGACCCAAAACGGGGCTCGCGATTCACAGGACCCATCGCGAGCCATGCCGGATCGCCTCACCGGATTACGCATCGCCATCCACCACGCCCTGCACCAACCCCGCGCCCGGGCGCCACTCCACGCGCTCGCGGGCGCGCCCCTGCGGGTCGATCGTCTGGCAGCGCAGGCCTTGCCCGTCCAGCGCCGCCTGCACGAAGTGGTGGTACTCCGCCGGCCCGTCCATGAAGCCGCCCGGGCCGTAGCTCGTGCCGGCCCCGCCGGTGGTCAGTTGCAGGATGCCCCCGTGCTCCTGCGCGTCGAACGCGATGATGTGGCTGCAGAGGTAGGCCGTCACGCCGCGGGCGACCAGCACGCGCCACATCGCCTGCCCCTGCCCTCGCTCGATGCACCACCCGGGCGCCTCGGTGTACCCGTTCACCGGCCAGATGGGGTGGTGCCCCATCACCAGCTTGTGCCGCGCGTCGGCGTTCTCGGCCAGCACGCGGTCGAGCCACGCGCATTCCACGTGCGCCTGCCCGCCCAGGCCCGTGAAGGAGGTGTTGGCCACGACCACGAGCAGGTCGCCCCGGCGGACCCAGTAGCTCAGCCCCTGCTGCTCGGGCGGGCCGTTGCGGGGCAGGTCGGTGAACACCTCCCGCCACACGGCCTCGCTCACGGCGTTGCAGGTGTTGTGGTTGCTCGTCGCGGAGTAAAACGGCACGGCCTTGCGGTCGAGCCACGCCATCTCGCGCTCGAAGAAATGGCGCCATTGGCTCCGCAGCGTCGGCGCGTCGTCGGTCATGCCTTGGATGTGGTCGCCCGCGAAGAGGATGAACTCCGGCTGGGGATCGATCCGGCGCAGCGCCGCGTTGACCGCCGCGAAGTTGGCCTCGAAAGGCGTCCCGGGGATGCCCGAGCAGCAGTCGCCGTAGACCACGAATTGGTGGCCGGGCCCGCGAGCCAGGAGGGCGGGGATGGGGTTTTGTGGGGGCATGGGTCGAACCGCGGTTGAGAGGTGGATGTGCTTGGGGCGAAGCGGCTGCGGTCGTTCGACGAGTGCGGCTTCTCCCATCATTTCCTACAACGGCTTTTCATCCAGCGGAATAGGCGCCTTGACGGGGATCGGCTCGCCGCATTCGGGGCAGGCGTCATTGCTGGCGCGGAGATCGTAGCCGCAGGCGGAGCAGAACCCAGGCCGTGGTCGTTGACGGAAGCCACGGTGGATCCACATCGCGGGGAGGATGGAGAGCAAGCCGATGATCGCGAAGTCCGGGCATTCCAGGAAAAAGATGCTTGTGAACTTCGAAGTGATGTAGTCGCTGTCCTGCTGGGTGCGCAGGATTGGGAGCCATTCCGTGGCCATCGGTGGATATGCGTTCACCGAAACACTTCCCGGCCCCATGTCATCCCTCATCCGGCAGACATCGAGAATGAGGCGCCCTCTCGAGTAATAGAGGACTGCCATCGCGTGTGACTTGGCAAGGAAGACTCCATCTCCAGTCCACCACACACTCCGAATCCAAAGCCCCGCGACGGCGATCGCCAGTAGCAGCGACAGCAGTGCAGCCGCGTTGAAGAGCCAGCGCCGGATTTGCCGTCCGCCCGGGTTCATCGCGTCTCAGTCTAACGGCATGGGCTATTGCTCCACCTGTTCGCGAGGCGAAATGCGGCCCGAACCGTGTTGCATCATTCCATCCATGGCTGCGCTCTACTCCCCGAACTTCTGCACCAACTTCACTTGGCCGTCCTCATGCCAATGCGTCCACGTCCCCACCTGCTTGCCATGGCGGTACGTGCCCTCGTACATCTTCCTGCCGTCGGGATACCAGCCGGTGTCCGTCCCTTCCGCCGTGTGGTTCACGTAATGCTGCTCGACGCACTTCTTCCCGTTTGGGTGGAAGGTGGTGAACGTCCCGTTGTATTTCCCGTTGCGGTATTCGATCTCGTGGGACTTCTGCCCGTTGACGTACCACGCCGTCCACGTGCCGGTGAAATTGGCCGGCGGGGCAGACCAATGGTCGACGACCATGGGCTGGATCTCCGGCTTTTGCATCAGGCCCTTGGTGTTGTGGTAGACGAGCATCACGCGCCAATAGTCGTCCACGGAATACCACTCGGTGCTTGACTGGCCGCTGCCGATGCCGCCCCCGCCGAGCCAGGGCGGCAGGATCTCCTGCACCTGCTTGTGGGTCATGCCGATCTCGACGCGGGCCGCCTGCGCCTCCCAGTGGGCCTTGCCGTGGTCGTTGGGGGCCGCGGCGGGGTCGGCCACGAGGATCTGGCGGATCGCCCCGGCCGCCCGGGCGCGGACGGCCTCCTCGGGCCGGCGCAGGTCCGCGATCAACGCCGGCATCGCGGGCTTGCCGAGCTTGGCCAACGTCGTGGCGGCCGCATCGGCGGCGGGGGCGTCCTGCCCTTCGAGGGCCGTCATCGCCGCGGCCACCCGTTCGTCCGCGGGAGCGGTCGCCTGCCCCTCGGCCGTGATCGACGTCGCAGCGAACAAGACTGAGGCCATGAGGAGAGACGGGTGGGATTTCATGGGTGTCCGATCGATGGGGGCCGGAAGCGGATGCAACGCGGGACGTGAGGCGTGCCTGCGGCGGCGCCCCTCGCGGGCTGCCACACGCATTCAGACGCATGCTCGGACCGAATGTTCATGAATCAACATCGTCGCCCGATGAATCCATGGCAAACTCATCCGACGCCGTTGGGCCTGATACATTGCCCGTTTCGGATTCCCCGTGAATTCAGGAGCCCGCCGTGAGCGACGCCAACCCCGCACAGCCTCAGCCGACGCCGCCCCCGGCTCCGCCCGCCAAGCCCGACATGGCCAACTGCCCCGTCGTGCTCGTCCGGCACGACATGCTCAACCTCCCGATCGTCCCCATGCCCGCGGGCTACTCCATGCGGCCGATGGCCCTCAGCGACGCCGCGGAATGGGAGGACGTCTGGATCGACGCCGAGCCGTTTGTGGCGATCCGCCGCGGGCTCTTCATGGAGCAGTTCGGCAAGGACCCCGAGGCGATCCCGCAGCGCTGCTTCCTGCTCGTGGGCCCCGACGGCTCGACGCAGGGGACCATCAGCGCGTGGTACGACCGCAACTTCAAGGGCGGCGACTGGGGGCGCATCCACTGGGTCGCCGTGAAGAAGGCGTCGCAGGGCAAGGGGCTCGCGCGGGCGATGATGAGCTTCGCGATGCAGGAGCTCAAGAAGCGGCACACCCGGGCCGAACTCGACACCAGCACCGGGCGCGTTGGCGCGATCAAGGTCTACCTCGACTTCGGCTTCGTGCCCGACATGGACGCCCCGCACGCTGCCGAGGCGTGGGCGGCGTTTCGCAAGAAGCTCGACCACCCGGGGTTGGGGCGGGCGGGGTGAGCATTTCAGCCCTCATCGGAATGACGGTTGAAGTTGAATGCGGCTCGAGTGCCGAATCAGGTTCTAATGGCCGGCTTCCTTGCGCTTCCTCATGATCTCGTCTTTCTCGGCCAATATCTTCGTCTTCAACTTCGACAACCCCTCACGCACCTTTTCAAGTTGCTCCGGGGCCAGCGTCTTGGCGGTGAACCCATTGGCGTTGGAATCGTCCCACGCCAGCACCTTGTCGATCGTCGCGGCCAGTTTTGGGATGTCGCCAAACGCATATTCATTGATGGGTCGGCCGACATCTTCCGAGAGGGCGCCGAACAGCGCCGGATCACCGGAGGGCTCCAATTTCGGGTTCGCGGCGAGGTGATAGCGATACCGAAGTTGCCCCGCGTAATACCAGAAGACGGCGTCATCCTTCTCCCCCGCGGACATGAGTTTGCGGGCAAGGATGTAATACGTGGCGGGATGCTTTGACTCGATTCCTGCCTTGAGCGTCTGCGGGTCTTGCTCGAGGATCTTGGAGTCCGACGGCGCCTTGCCGCAGGAAGTCAGCATGAGCGCGATGGCCACAAGAAGCGCTGCGATTCTCATCATGTGCCCCTGGAGTCTGATCGAGAAGGCCGAGGTGGGTTGCGGGTGCGGATGAAAGATGTCGGCGGGAATCTTACTCTACGGAGCAGGATGTTGCGGCTAGGGTGTTTGCGAGTCTCTCTGCACCGCTGTTCAACCATTGCTCGCTCGACTTCGAGGCCTCGCCGCTCTCCCGGAACCAATTCCATGCCAAACCCCGCCCTCGTCCCTCTTCCCCGCGAACTCGACGGCCAGATCGCCCTGGTCACCGGCGCCGCGCAGGGCCTTGGCCTGGCGATCGCCGACGAACTCGCCCGCCGCGGGGCCCGCGTGGTGATCGCCGATCTGCAGGAGGCGAAGGCGAATCACGCGGCCGCGGAACTGGAGAGACAGGGCCTCATGGCCGAGGCCGTCGGGCTCGACATCGCCGACAGCGCCGCGGTCGAGCGTGTCTTCGCCGAGGTGGTCGCCCGCCACGCCCGGCTCGACATCCTCGTCAACAATGCCGCCATCGGGCAGGACGTCCTCCGCACCAGCGAGGTCAGCGACGCCCAGTGGGCCCGTGTCATCGGCGTCACCCTCACCGGCACGTTCCACTGCTGCCGGGCGGCGGCGGAGATCATGGAGCGGCAGCGCGGCGGGTGCATCGTCAACATGTCCTCCATCAACGGCCTGACCCCCGCGGCCCTGGTCACCTCCTACAACGTCGCCAAGGCCGGCGTCAACGCGCTCACCCGCAGCCTCGCCCTCGAGCTCGCCGCCTACGGCGTGCGCGTCAACGCCGTCTGCCCCGGGCCCGTCCTCACCGAATTCAACGAGCGCGTCATGGCCCAACGAGGCCAGACGCTGGGGCTCACGCAGGAGCAGATGATCGAGCGCGTGCGGGCCTCGATCCCCCTTGGCCGCTGGGGCGAGCCGCGGGAGATCGCCGGCCTCGTGGCCTTCCTCTGCGGCCCGCAGGCGTCGTGGATGACCGGCGAACTCGTCCGCGTGAGCGGCGGGCTCGAGGGCGTGTCGGCGGTCCCGCCGAGGCGCGAGGGGAAGTAGGGCGGCGCTCTGGTGCGCCTTGGGTGCCACGGGTAGCTTGCCACCCGTGGAGAGTTGCCGTGAGACCCGCGACATTGCCAACGGGGCCCAATGGACCTGTTCGTGAAACTCACGTCACGGTGCATCGCACCACGGGTGGCAAGCCACCCGTGGCACCCCGCATCGCCGCGCCTTGGCAACCCAGAGGTTAGTAAGCCAGACCCCGCGTTAAACTCCCCCGCATGAGCCAATCCTCCCCCGGCCCCGCCTCCGCGCCCAACTCCCAGCGACGCATCCTCTTCGCCAGCCTCGCGGGCACGACGATCGAGTTCTTCGACTTCTACATCTACGCCACCGCGGCCGTGCTGGTCTTCCCCAAGCAGTTCTTCCCCTCCTCCGACGCCACCGCCGCCACGCTGCAGTCGCTCGCCACCTTCGCCATCGCCTTCTTCACGCGCCCGATCGGCTCCGCGCTCTTTGGCCACTTCGGCGACCGCGTCGGACGCAAGGCCACGCTCGTCGCCGCGCTGCTCACCATGGGCCTCTCCACCGTCGCGATCGGCCTGCTTCCGCCCTACGCCTCCATCGGCCCGCTCGCGCCGCTGCTGCTCTGCCTCTGCAGGCTCGGGCAGGGCCTGGGCCTCGGGGGCGAGTGGGGCGGGGCCGTGCTGCTCGCCACCGAGAACGCGCCGCCCGGCCGGCGGGCGTGGTACGGCATGTTCCCCCAGCTCGGCGCGCCGCTGGGCTTCATCGCCTCGGGCGGGATTTTCCTGCTGCTCTCCAAGAGCATGAGCGACGCCGACTTCATGAGCTACGGCTGGCGCATCCCGTTCCTGGCCAGCAGCGTGCTCGTGGTCGTCGGGCTCTGGGTCCGGCTGAAGGTCACGGAGACGCCGGTCTTCCAGAAGGCCATCGAGCGCGAGGAGCGCGAGGCCGTGCCGATGCTCACCGTCGCCCGCGACCACATGAAGCCGCTGGTGCTGGGGACGATGATCGCCCTCGCGGCCTTCGTGATCTTTTATCTGATGACGGTCTTCGCACTGAGCTGGGGCACGACCAAGCTGGGCTTCACCCGCGAGCGGTTCATCACCCTGCAGCTCATCAGCATGCTCTTCTTCGCCGCGATGATTCCCCTCTCGGCCCTGCTCGCCGACCGCAACGGAAGGCGCGTGACGATGATGCTCATCGCCGTGGGGATCTGCCTCTTCGGGCTGGTGATGGGGCCGCTCTTCGACCGCGGCCAGCCGGGCATCGCGGCGGCGCTGATCCTCGGCATGTCGTTCATGGGGCTGACCTACGGCCCGCTGGGGACGATCCTCTCCGAGCTATACCCGACCTCGGTGCGCTACACGGGGGCCTCGCTGAGCTTCAACCTCGCGGGGATCTTCGGGGCCTCGCTGGCGCCGTCGATCGCGACCTGGCTCGCGACCGACTACGGCATCGCCGCGGTGGGCTGGTACCTCAGCGGCGCGGGGGGAGTCACGCTGCTCGGCCTGTTCCTCAGCCGGGAGACGCGCAACACGGACTACGCCCGCAGCGATGCGAAGATCGCGGGCGCGGCCGTCGGGCTCGCGGTGTCTTGTGCCACAAGTCATCGTACTCGTGACATGTGCCGGTCAACGGAAGGCTTGAGGTCTTGCGGAAAGCCCATGATTCAAGCGATTTCGGCGATTTCCGCAAACCGTGGAATTCACTTCCTTCCAAGACAGATGTCACGGGTACGATGACATGTGGCGCCCAGATTGAAGACCGCCCGCATGCGGCCTTCGCAGTTCTGCCTCACCACTTCACCCCCGTCCCGCGGACCACCGGCATGTTTTCCGCCGGCTCGGCCATGCGGTTGTCGCCCAGCGGCCTCGCGCTGCCCGACATGAAGTGCATCGCCACCGCCCGCCGCGGCCGGTCCGTCGTGTTCGGCAGCGATTGGTGCGGCGTCAGCCCGTGGTGGAACATCGCGTGCCCGGGCGGGAGCTCGCAGGCGACGGCCGTCGCTTCGTCCACCGTCGCCAGCTCGTAGCCCTGCTTGTCGACCGTCGGCACGTGCGGCATCAGCTCGCGGTGGTGGCGGGGCAGCACCCACATGCAGCCGTTGCCGATCGTCGCCTCGTCGATCGCGAACCAGCAGCTCACCACCGCGTCGGCGATGTCGACCTTGAAGTATTGGTCGTCCTGGTGCCACGTCACGGCCGCCCCGCGGTGCGGCGGCTTGTAGAGCCCCTGCATGAGGCAGAGCCGGATGTTCGGCCCGATGATCTGCTCGACCATGTCGAGCAGCGCCTTGTCGCGCACCAGCTCGTCGAAGGCGGGGTGCAGCAGGTGCGCGGCGCGGATTTGGTAGACGCCCAGCTCCTCGCCCTTGTCGTTGCTGGCGACGCGCGTGTTCTTGAACTTCCCCTCGCGCCGCAGCTTCTCGACGCACTCGTCGTAGGCCGCACGCAGCCGGATGACGCGGTCGGGCGATGCGAGCTGGCCGAGGATGAGGTAGCCCTCGTCGCGGAAGCGTTTCACTTGGGCGGGTGTGAGCGGCACGGGGGAATTCCGGGGTGGGAGAAATGCGCGGGAGCGATGCGGCTGTTGATCCAGCCGACGCGACTTCGGGCCGAGGCGACCTCGAGCCAACGCGATTGTAGACGCAGGCCTTGATCCGGTCGGTCCCCCAAGCCGCGCGACCCGGCTCATCGCAGCAGCATCTTCATCCCCGCGGCGACCAGCGCCGCCACCGGCAGCGTCACCACCCACGAGACCGCGATCTCCCCGACCTTCCTCCACTTCACCGCCCGTGCGTCGTGTTTGAGCCCCGCGCCGATGATCGCGCCGGTGGAGACGTGCGTCGTGGAGACCGGCAGGCTCTTCCACGACGCCATGCCCACCAGCGCCGCGGTCGTCAGGCTCGCCGCGAGCGATTCCGCCAGGGGCATGGCCGTCACCTTCTTGGCGAGCGTCTCGAGCACCTTCCGCCCGGCGATCAGCCCGCCCAGCGCCATCGCGACGGTCACGATCGCGAAGCCCGTCGCCATGCCGTTGGGCCCCGACAGGGCGACGAGGCTGAGCGCGGCGATCTTCGGCGCGTCGTTCCACCCCCGCGCGAAGCCGACCATGCCGCTGCTCGTCCAATGCAGCGAGTCGGCCGCCATCGAGCCCGTCGCGGTCGCCGCCATCGGCTCGGCGGCGCATTCGCGCTCCGAGGCCACGACCACCAACGGGATCGCCGCAGCCGAGGTCATCGTCGCCGTGCCCGCCCCCGCGCGCGACGCCGGCGCCGGGGCCGGCTCGGCGCACCCGGCGGCGGGCTGCGTCACGCAGACGCACTTGCCCAGCAACCGGCCCGCCGCCAGCGAGACGGGCCATGCCACGATGTAGACCGCCGCCATCGACAGGAACGGGCTGAGCGCCAGCGGGAAGGCGAACTTCGCCCCCAGGAAGCCCCACTCGAACCGCGCGCTCCCGAACGAGACCAGCCCCGCCCCGGTGAGCGCGCCGATGATGGCGTGGGTCGTCGAGACCGGCAGGCCCGTGAGGGTCGCGAAGATCACCCACGCGGAGGCCCCGACCAGCACGGCGAGGAAGAACGGATGGTCCAACGTCGTGCCCGCCGCGAACAGGCCCGTGCTGAAGCTCTTCACGAGCCCGCCCGCGAACCAGTACGACGCGCCGGCTCCCAACGCCGTCGTCGCCGTGGCCCAGAGCAGCGCTTGCCGCGGCGTGGCCGTGCCGAAGCCCACCAGCGTCGCCACGCCCTTGCAGGTGTCGTTGGCGCCGTTGGCGAACGCGAGCAGCGCGACGAAGGTCAACAAAACGAAAGTCATGACGTGCCCTCATGGAATGGAATTGGAGAGGTGATCCCGGAGACCCCGGCAACCCCCGGCGAAGCCCGCGCGTCGAAAAGTGTAACCCGCGTCGCGTCGACCCTCCGAATGAACTGCACGGATTGCAGGGCATGCGTCATGCCTCCAGCGCATAGACGCGGTTCTCCGCCGGCACGCGCAGCGGCCTCGAGAAATGGTGCACCCGGCCGACCTCCTCGCCGCCGCGCAGGATCGGCGTCTCGTCCTCGATCAGGAACTCCACCCGGTCGGGACGGTTGAACGTGACGAACGCGAGGCTGAGCGAATCCACCAGCCGCGCCGGCCGGCTCGACAAATCAGGCAGCGCCAGCGGCCCCGCCTCGACTTGATACAGGTCGCGGTCGTCCTGGATGTTCATCACCTTCACCGGGTATTCGAGGATCGCGTGCAGCCCCGTCGCGGCGTCGGCGATGCGCGTCCGCGCGACCAGCGGAACTCCGTCGTGCGTCGCCTGGCGGATCTCCGCGTTCGTGCCGAGCAGCCGCGCCGCCTTGGCCGGCTTGAGCTTGTACGTCGGCCCGCCCCACATCTTGCCCACGGGCTGGATGCTGCGGTAGCCCGGGTCGGCGCTCGCCTTGCGCCGGAAGATGATGCCGAACTCCGGCCCGAAGATCGGCAGGAAGTCGTAGTTGTCGGGGTACATCAGGTCGCCCTCGCCGAAGACCGCCGCGGCCTTGCACGACCCGCACTGGAAATAGTCCTCCGTGTGCCCGCTGCGCTCGTCGACGATCCGCGTGCGCGACTCGATCCAGCAGCGCACGCGGTTCAACGGCCAATTGCCCGAGAGGAAGGAGGAGCCGTAGTCGAGGATGTCCATCGGGCTCCCTTGTCAGTGGACGGGCGCGGCGGCGCCATCGAGCATCGCCTTGGTCACCTTGAACTCGATGCGGTTGCTCTCCAGCGGGATGCCCAGCGGCTCGGGCCCGAAGTTCGGCTCGGCGTCGAAGTGCTGGCCCCGCTCGGCAGGCAGCATGTGATACCCGTCCGGGCAATAGAGGACCTGCAGCCCCACGCGGTCGCCGACCTTCAGCGGCCCCAGGCCCGCAGGCAGCCGGAGCGCCACCTTCGCTTCGCTGTCGTAGCTCACCATGCGCCCGAGCATGATGGAGAAGCCGCCGCTGCCGCGCTTGGGGACGACCGCCACGCCGTTGACCCACCAGCGGGCCAGCATCAGGTAGTCGGCCCAGAAGAGCACTGGCTGGGGTGAGCCGATGGCCAGCACGTCGTCGTGGAGTTCGAGCGTGAGGGGGTATCGCGCGCCGTCGGCCGAGAGTTCGGTGAGGCGTTGAGCCTCCTGGTTCATGCTCGTGTGCGGCACCATAAAACGGGCGCCCGAGGCCAGGTCATCCCAGTCGCCTGTCAGCGGAAGCGTCGCGGGCAACGAACGTGGACTCCGCTGGCAAGTCGAAATGAGATTGTTCCCCACCATGACGGTGTCGCCGTCGAGCCACGCCAGAGGCCATCGGCCCGACATCGCCGGGTAGGCCGCGAGATGGTCGCCGCCGGTCGTGAAGTAGTGGTCGGGGTCGCCGTCGTGCGCGAAGGTCTGCCAATTACATTCCCGCGGCTGCTTGAAGCTGAGCTCGCGCTCCAGCAGCGGTCGGCCGTCGCGCGTGGTGATGCGCACGAAATATCGCCCGGGCCAAGCCATCGCCACAGGGGCCGCGTAGAGCCGATCCGCGCCCCGGCTCAACTGCGGGCCGAACGGCGTCTCCTCATCCAAGCGGCGGGCATGCTCCAACCCCTTCGGCCCCGCGCGGCCGTCGCGCCCGTCGGTCACGCTGAAGCAGATCGGCCCGAGCACACCGCGCCCGTCCGCGACGAAGTCGAACGGTTGCTTGTCCTTTCCCTTCCCGGTCCACGTCGCCAGGCAGTAGAGCAGCGACCACGGCCCGCCCTCCTCGCCGCTGCCCGCCAAGCCGACGCGCACCGTCCAATCCTCGGAGAGACGCAAAGGCTCGGTCTTGCGGAGATCGGCCAGCGAGGCGACATCCACGATCGCGGGCACGCCCGGCGCGGTCTGCGCCGCGCCCGCCGACGGCGATGACGGCGGCGACGACGCGCACCCCACCCATTGCGTGAGGCCGACGATCGCGGCGAACAGTGCGGCCGCATGCATCCATCGCGACATGGCTCATCTCCCGGGCTGCGACAACGGGCCAGCGAAGCGTCATGTTACCGCGGTTCGCGCGTCTCCCCGTTGTGCCCGACTCCGCATTTGCGGGCCCTCGCTCGGGCTTTGGCCGATAATTCGATGCCGCCGTTGTGGGCCAGCGCCTCCCTTCGGCCTATAACTCTCGGCAGGTCTAAGCAGTTTGGTCAACATTGCTCCTGCGCTGGCCGATGATCCCTTGCAGCGCCCGATCGGTGGTTTGCCTTGCGTTCCCTGGATGCATCGCCCCATGGCTTTCATGAGTTACCTCTTCAAGCCGATGACGGTGCTCACGCCCCAGGGCGACAAGTACCTGAAGCGCTACTACCTGCTTCGGACCCGCTGGTTCGAGGTCTACATCCACCACATCTTCCGCAGCGACCCCGACGCCGACCTGCACGACCATCCTTGGTGGTTCGTCTCGTGCATCCTCTGGGGCGGGTACATCGAGCACACGCAGGAGGGGAAGTTCAAGCGAAGGGCCCCGCAGATCCTCTATCGCCCCGAGGGAAGCCCGCATCGGCTGGAGCTTGCAAAGCCCGCATGGACCTTCGTCCTGACGGGGCCCGTCCGCCGCACGTGGGGCTTCGTCACGGCCCGCGGGTGGGAGCCCCACACGGAGCACACCATGAATCCCGCGTCGGACGCGATGGATTCATCGGCGCCGCGAACCTAGGATCCGGGCCTCGACGAGGACGGGAGAAGGCGGAAATGGATCCAGGCAGCGTCGAGAAGCTGACCGTCTGCTGCACGTTCGGCGATCCGTGGCGGCCCTCCACCTGGTCGGGCACGCCGCTGAACCTCTGCAACGCGCTGCAGGCGGCGGGCCGGCTCGAACGGGCCATCGACGCCAGCCGCGCGGGCGGGCGCGTGCTCCACCGCGCGATCGAGACCATGTCCTACCTGCGCTACCGCGGCGACAGCCAGCACCACTGCGGCCATCCCTTGATCTCCGCGCGGGCCGGCCGCGTCGAGCGCCTCCTGCGCGACGACGAGCGCCACCTGCTCCACCTGGGGATCGACCATCTCCCGCTGCCCGAGCGGGGCGGCGGCCGACGGCACTACCTCTACATCGACTGCACGCGCAGGGCCATCCGCGGCAACACCGAGCCCGGGTGGACCAGCCCGCGGTTGGTCAAGGACACCGACCGCCTCTCGGGCGAAGCGATGGCCCAGATGGACCACATCTTCACCGTCAGCCGCTACGTCCGGGACCTGTTGGTCGCGCAGGACGGCGTCGACCCGCTCAAGGTCACCGCCGTCGGCACCGGCAGGGGGCCGATCAAGCCCGGCGGCGAATCGAAGCGCAACCACGGCAAGACCGTCCTCTTCGTCGCCAAGCGCGGGTTCGACATCAAGGGCGGCCCGCTCGTCCTCGAAGCCTTCGCCATCGCCCACCGGAAAAACCCCGCGATCCGCCTGATCCTCGCCGGCCGGCCCGAGTACCCGGAACTGTACGGCTCGCTGCCGGGCGTCTCCGCCCACGGCCACGTCTCGCTTGACGATTTGCAGCGCTTCTACGAGCAGGCCGACCTCTTCGCGATGCCCGCCATGCACGAGCCCTGGGGGCTGGTCTACCTCGAGGCCCTCAGTTGCCGGGTGCCCGTGATCGGCCTCCGCCGCAACGCCCTCATGGAGATCACCCAGGACGGGCGCTTCGGCTTCATGTGCGACCAGCCCGACCCCGCGATGCTCGCCGACACGCTTCTCGACGCACTGAGCGACACGGCCCGGCTCGACCGCATGGGGCGGGAGGGGCAGGCCCATTGCCTGGCCTACTACACGTGGGAACAGACCGTCGCCCGCATGTTCGCCGTCATTTCGCCGTTGAGCACTGCTGCTCCTGCGTTGCAGCCGTCGCAAGGCTGAGCCGATCTGCGGCAGGCGTCACTGCGCCACGGAATCGCCTCTTGTAGGGTGGGTTGAGCCGTCACTACTGTCCGGGATTTCCGCGCCGCGGAATTCACGCAATCTTCGCTTGCGCCCCCGGCGCGGATCGTGCATGATCCCGTGCATGGCCGAGGCGTCGCCCCCATC
>JAPLMQ010000019.1 GCA_026386955.1 Planctomycetota bacterium | reverse complement strand
CGCAGGGAGGGCTGGTTGGTGGACGGCAAGCCCGCCGAAGGAATCCTGTACCAGATGTTTGAGCCACAACTCAACGCTCGCCTCGACTTGACTTTCATACACTGCACCCCTGTGGCACCGTCACAATACAAGCCTCGCCACCGAAGCCCCGAACTGGTTTCTGAACAGCGGCAGCGGGATGCTGTCCGGGACCAAGGGCCGCGCCCTAACCGATCTTCGCCATGATCTCGGCTGACTTGGCGTAGTTCATCTCGGCATACATCTCGGTGACGGCCGCCGAACTGTGCCCAAGCACCATGCACGCGGCTTCGATCCCGAACTCCTTGCGGATCTCGGTGGCTGCGTTGTGACGAAGCTGGTTGGGGTGCCAGCGGTGTTCCTTCTGCCAGACCTTGAATTGCTGACGCTCCTGGGCGGTCAGCCTTGCCTTCCATTGCTGGCGGGTTTCTTTCGCCCGTCTCCGCAGCGGCTCGGGGGCGGGGAACACGCGGTCGCAGAGGCGATGGATTGCCGTGCGGTAGGTCAGGGTTGTGTAATGGTCCTTGGGCGACCGGACGGGGCGTGTCTTGCGGCAGCGAGCCCGCTGGCTGGGGGTCATCGGGGATACTCGGCTCGCCCGTCGCTGGGCGTGCCGGGCCGCCTCGATCTCGCGGGGGTTGAACAGATAGGCCTGAAGGTCGGGCTTGAGGAACGGCTTGAGGACCTCCTGGGCTCGGGGACCCAGGTAGATGACCCGCTTGCGATTGCGGTGCTCGGTCTTGTGCCGCCAGGGGCGGTAGGTCCAGACCTTGCCCGTCGTGTTGATGTCACAGGTGCGCAGGAGCGTCACCTCTTCGGGCCGCATCGCCGTCAGCTTCTGCAACTGGATCATGGCCGCCAGGTGCTTGGGGGCGTCTTTGAGAACGGCTTCGACGGTCGCCTCGGGCACGGGCCGCACCGGCTCGGTTTCGCGGGCGGGAGAGCGGCCCACGCGGAATCCCTCCACGCACGCCAGGTTGTAGTAGACGCTGGCCTCGAAGAGGCCCTGGCGGCAGGCCCACTTGAACATCCGCTTGACCCGCGAGACGTGCTGGTTGACCACGCCGCGGCTGAGGTTCTTCCTGACCAGGCAGTTCCGGTAGGCCGTCAGGGCGGTGGGGGCGAACTGGGCGGCCGGGGTGGTGCCGTAGAGGGCCGTCATGGGCCGCATCGCCAGCTTGATGAGGTGCTGCTCGCTGGTGGGCTCACCGTGCTTGACGTAGTAGGTCTGGACGTGCTCCCAGTAGCGGAGGAACACCTCATTGACGGTGATGCCGTTGACGCTACCGGCATTGGCTCCGGTTCCGGGAGAACCGGCGGCCTGGGGGTGGTGGCGATTGGCGGCCAGGTACTCGGCGATGAGCCGCTGGTACTCGCTCTTGCTCTCGGGGCTGCCGTAGGAGCCGAGGTAAAAATCGGTGCCGTTGAGGGTCACCAATGCTCGGCCCGAGGCCTTGTGACGGCGGTACGTGGGGAACGACTTGGTCAGACGGGGCATGTGCGGTCTCCTGAACAAGGCTTCGCCAAAACGGTAATTACCGTTTTGGCTCGACTTTCAGGCCGCACTGCCCCACGAGGGCAGGTACGCTTATCTGCGTTCGGCTATTCACTTTATCGACAATCGGGGTGGCCGGATTTGAACCGACGACTTCCTGCACCCAAAGCAGGCGCTCTAGCCAAGCTGAGCTACACCCCGCACAGGGTTTAATGTCGTAAAACACGAATTAAACCCGACTTCTGAATCTACCCGTTGTCCCGTCTCATCCTGCTGAATCCCGCTCAATCCCCCATTTTTCCGCAGTTGCGCGTCCATACTGCGGAAAAACGTTGCTTCTTTCCGCAGATGCGCTAGCATAGCTGATCGAGTGTTTGCGTCTGCGAAACCCCACTCCGGGAGCCCCGCATGGTCCGCGCCCGCCAAGCCCCGAACCTTCGTCAAAAGAAGGTCAATGGCAGCAAGTACTTCGTGAGCGAGATCTGGAAGCCCGATGGCAAGCGCACGACCATCAGCTTCGGGACGGAGCTGCCCACCCGCAGCGCGGGCGACATCTACACGGCCTTCGGCAAGTGGCTCAAGCTCTATGAGGGCAATCCGCACAAGACCCTCGCCTTCGACTCGCCCTACGAGGCGGTTCGGAACATGGACGCGCCGGGGACCATTCTACTGCTTGGGGACCTGACGGACCAATACGTGCGGTACGCCGAGAAAACCTTCAAATACACCCAGAGCCGCAAGATCAACCCGCACTTCTATCGCCTCTCCATCGGCCTGAGGATGGTCGAGCCGTTCCGCACCTGGCCGGTCAAGTCCTTCGGTCCCGATGAACTCCGGGCAGTTCAGGCGGCCTTGGTGGCCCACCGCTACCACAACGGAGCCGTCGCAGGGAATGAGGCGGGGACCTCCACGAAAAACGAAACCGAGCCTGTGGATGAGGTTCGGCCTGGGAAACCCCTCACCCGCGAAAGCATCAATCAAGTCATCGAGCAGCTCCGCCGCATGTTTGCCTGGGCCGTGGGGCGCCGGCACATGGACGCCGCCCAGGAGCAGAGCTTCCGCGAGGTCAAGTCGCTGCGTCGAGGGGCAGTGGGCGTTACCGACAACCCCCGCCGGCGACCGGTGACCCAAGCCGAGTTCGACAAGGTTCTGGCCATGGTCAACCCCGAGGTGGCCGACATGATGCGGGTGATGTGGTTCGCCCCCGCGCGGCCGACGGAGGTGTGCGAGATGAGGCCGGTGGATTTCCTTCGCGACGACAAGGACTGTTGGCTGATGATTCCCGGGCGCGACCGCCAGCCCGAGACCGGGGACCACAAGACCGCCCATCACGGCCGCACGAGGGCAATCCCGATCACCGCCAGGCTCCAGACCATCCTTGGCCCCCGTATCGATGTCGCCAAGTCGCCCACCGAGCCGCTGTTCTCCCCGAAGAAGGCCGTGGAGTGGTTGTTCGAGAATCGATGGAAGAACCGGAAGACCGCGACCACCCAAGGCAATGGGCCCGGCAGGAATCGGAAGGACCACCCGATGATCACGGCTGGCGACCACTACACCGACGGGGTCTTCAACGCGGCCGTGAAGCGTGGATGCAGCCGCGCGGGGGTTGAGACGTTCACTCCCTACGATCTCCGCCGTTCGACCATCACCCGCGTCCGTGCCTTGCTGGGCAAGGACGCGGCCGCGACCCTCGCCGGCCACAGTGATGTGAAGACCACCGAAATCTATTTGCTCGCGGAAGTGCAGGAAGCCGTCAAGGCCGCCAAGGAAATCGACGGCAAGCTGGGCTAGGCGGCATCAGCGCCGGACGGCTTCGACTTCGAGCCTTTGGGTCTGCCCCGCCTCCCCGTCCTGGAGCCGTTGGCCAGCACGGCATCCAATTCCGCGCGATGGAAGATCAGCCGGCCCCTCAACTTCCTCCGTGGCAAGGCGCGCCTGGCGAGCAGGTCGTTCAGGGCGTTGTCGGGCCGGGTCAATCGGTCCAGGCCCAGGATGATTATCACGTCGGCCGCGTACAACACCTCGCGAGTAACCCCTGACGAGGGCATGTACGACCGCTTCCTTCGCGGCGCAGGGTTCTCGGATGGCCACAAGGGTCGACCCGTAAGGGTGTCGTACGCTGGATCTTTGTCCCAACTCCACGTCGTGGCGGGTGCGTGCGCTATGCCGTACTCGCCCTGAGGCTTGCCAGAAGCTTCGCATTTGTCCATCGCTTTGTTACCCCACTTTGTGATGCCTTGGCCCTATCTGGTTTCCACAGATATCTAGTCGGTCGTCCTCACCGAAACGTTCACCGTCCTGCATTCCGCAGTCGGACAAGTCGACCTGGTCTGCGACTTCCACCCCGATAGTTTCGTTCGCGGACCCAAGGCGGCCGTCTTCTTGCGCAGGCTGCTGGGCCAATGGCCACCGGGGGGCGGCCGCTCCACCAGCCCCATCCACCGCGAGGTTCAGCACCTGATGACGCGCCCGGTGGGCCGTCCCCCGGAAAAACCGATCACGCAATACCACGACTTCCCCTATCAGGCCGCCACTTGGGACAGGGACCGCCGCGTCGTGGCGAAAGTCGAGTGGCACAAGGATGAGTTGTTCCCCCGCGTGGGGTTCATCGTCACGAACATGGGCGGCGGGGCCGCCCCGGTGGTGTGGTTCTACAACGGCCGGGGCACGGCGGAGCAGTGCATCAAAGAGGGGAAGGTGGCCCTGAACTGGACGCGGCTGTCCTGC
>JAPLMQ010000194.1 GCA_026386955.1 Planctomycetota bacterium | reverse complement strand
GCCGATGAAGAAGCCCACGGCCCCGAGGATGAACGAGCCCACCAGCAGCCCGCCGCAAAGCATGAGCAGGTTGGTGGAGGATTCAGAGAGGGCGCGGGTGAAGGGGCTGCGGATGTCCATGACGGCGCTCATGGCGACGATCAGGCCGACGCAGAGCGAGGCGGCGACGCCCAGAAGGGTGCCGGTGCCGAAGCCGCTCCAGGCGGGGTCGGCGGCCTCCATGACGGGGACGTCGACCAAGCCGGTGCCCATCTCCGCGTCGTTCTGGATGTTCTCCAGCCCGCTGGGGCCGGATTCCATCGTGATCGCGCCTTCGAAGACGCCCGAGGAGCCTTGGGCGGAGGCGCCCGTGGCGGTGGCGCCGGCGGTGCCCGAGCCGGTGTTCGAGCCGTCGGTCTTGGAGTCGGAGCCCTCGCCGCCGCCGGGGTAGATCTCGTCGAGCAGTTCGGCGCCGAGGCTGGTGTCGTCGCTCTCGCGGGTCAGGTCGAGGAGGCCCGAGCCGGAGCCGACGCTCTCGAGGGCGAGCTCCTCGTCGGCGGTGGAGGCGGGGGTGGTGACCTGGGTCTGGGCGTTGGGCTCGGCCGCCTCGATCTCGTCGGCGTCGAAGACGCTCACGCCGGTGGCTTGCTTGGGGTCTTCCTTCGAGCGGCCGGCGGGCTTGCCCAAGTGGGTCTTGCCCGTGGCGGGCTCGATGGCGTCGGCGACGTCCGTGTCGTCCGCGAGGCTGAGGCTGTCGGCCTTGCTCGCGGCGGAATCCTCGGAGAGCTTGATGGCGTCGGACTCGCCGCTGTCGGCCAAGTCGATCGGTCCGCCCGAGCCGGCCTTGCTGCCGCCGGCGACGGCGTCGACCTGCTCGACCTTGAACATCAGCTTGTCGCCGTTGCGGAACTGCTCGAGCTTCTTCTCCTTGGCCAGCTCCTTGACCTGCTCGGTGCTCATGTCGAGCTTGTCCGCGGCTTCTTCAAGGCTGTAGAACTTCTTGGCCATGGGTCGGCTCCCTGCGTGTGCCCAGACGTGTCGCTGCCGGAGGTCGGCGGCGTGAAGGGGTCATGCCATCATATCATCGGATCGGCGGTCCAAGGCATTGTAACCTTCGGCCGCGGCTCGTCTAGCGGCGGGGAGGGGTGGAGAGGCCCCGAACGTTGTTACCATGTCGCCGATCCGTCCCGTCCCGCCGCCTGTTCGGAGCCCGCGTTGCCCTTGGCCAGCCGCCTTGTCCATGACGTCGATCTGAGCTTGCCCGAGCTTCCGCCGGAGCTCAACGGCCTGCGCATCGCGCATCTCACCGACCTGCACATCAAGCGGCAACGCCCGCGCCACCAGCAGATCATCGACGAGCTGGACTCGCTGAGCCTCGACCTGATCTTCTTCACCGGCGACTACATGTCGCACCCGGGCGAGGAGCGCGAGAGCGAGCGGGCGATGCGCAAGATCACCGCGGGGCTCAAGGCCCGGCTGGGCGTCTACGCCGTCTTCGGCAACCACGATTCGCACGACCTTCGCCGGACGTTGGCCGACCTGCCCGTGACCTGGCTGACCAACCGCAGCGAGCGGCTGAAGGGCCTGCCGCTGGAGCTGTTGGGCGTCGACACCAACGCGGCGCAGAAGTCCGACAGCGTGGCCCTGGCCGCCGGCTGGCAGGAGTCGATGGCGAGCGCCGGCCACGGGCACGGGCACACCCATGGCCGGCCGCACGGCGACGCCCACCCGCGCCCGCTGCGCGTCCTGCTCTCGCACCTGCCGAGCTTCATGGCCAGCGCAGGCGACCTGAAGATCGACCTGATGTTCTCCGGCCACACGCACGGCGGGCAATGCCGCCTGCCCGGGCGCAGGGCGCTGGTGAACTCCTCCGACCTGCCTCTGAAGCTCAGCTCGGGCGTGCTGCGGCACAGGCAGACGCTCTGCGTGCTCTCGCGCGGGCTGGGGGAGATCACGCTGCCGCTGCGGGTCTTCTGCCCGCCGCACCTGCCGGTGGAGACGTTGAAGCGGGGGCCGCAGATGGGGCGGGAGACGCATCACATCGAGAATGTGAGGCCGTGGTAGGGGCGATTCGGAATCTGATCAGAGCCGGGGACTGTGTCCCCGTTCTTCAGGCGCTAGGCGGTACTCCGCCGCGCGCGACGTGCCGGTGTCGATGGCGCCGTCGAGAGCACGCGACGTCCACGGAAACAAGCTTTTAGGCGCAGGCAGTACGTGAAACCACGCGGTTTCTGGCGGCCGGCGATTCGCGCGGGCGGAGTACCGCCTCGTCCGATCTTCGGACACACAGTGTCCGTCTCTGATCAGGCTTCGCCTGATGGGTAAGGACATTCGTTGCCTGAGCGTCTTGCCGACAACAATCGTCTCATCCGTCTCCCCCTCAATCCTCCCGCTTCACGCCCGGATCGAACTTGATCGCCTCGACGCCGCCGGCCTCGGCGGTGACGACGACGGGGGCCTTGCCCGAGAGGTCGATCTCGGCGAAGGCCGTGCCTGGGCAGAGGCGGACCGAGAGGCCGGGGCACTCGAGGCTGGTCGCGTTCGCCAGGGCGAGGCGCAGAGGCCGACCCGAGGCGTCCACGCGCAGCCACGCCAGCCGGCCGACGAACTTCACCGCGCGCTCGGGCTGGACCAAGCCGCCATCCTGCGCGGGCCAGGGCGTGCTCTTGAGCGGGTTCTCGTCGCCGGCGAGCAGGAGCAGGTCGACGCGGCCGTCGCGCAGGGCGATCTCCGCCGCGACGTGGGCGTCGCCGTAGGCCCGGCCGTCGGGCGTTGCCAGCGCGAGCCGGCGGATCGACGCGATCGCCGAGACGCCTTCGTGCGGCTCGACAACCGCGACGAACGTCGAGGCCAACGGCTTCCCGCCCTCGCTCTTGCGGCGGACCATCAGCCGGGGGATCCACGCCTCGATGGACGAGTTGTACGTGCCCTGCATCACCCAGGCCTCGCAGGTGGAAGCCTGGGCGCCGCGGGTGAGGTCGGTGTAGTTCACCCGCACCTGCGAGCCGGGCGGCTGGAGCTTGTAGCGGTCCTCGACGGTGAACTCGGCCGACCAGCCCACGGGCGGGGCGGCGTCGGTCTGGAAGCCGCGCATCTGGGTGTCGTCGCCGAAGTCCTCCGAGGCGCGGAGGCTCAGCCCCTGCGTCTTGAGCGAGCCGAAGCTCATGTGCTGGAACTTGGCGTGGTCGGCCCCGCCCGCGACGTGGAAGACGTCGAGCAGGTAGGCGTCGCGGTCGGAGACGTCGATCATCGCGCCGGTGCGGTGGTACTGCCAGCCGTCGGTCGTCGCGCGGGTGAAGGATTGGACCGAGGCGTCGTTGTTGATGAACTGGCCAATTTCGGCCCCGTCGACGCGCAGGGCGAGCAATTCGCCGTCGCGCAGGGCCTCGATGGTGTGGCGCTGCCCGGTGCGGATCTGGCCCACGCCCTTGGAGAGCACTTGCCCCTTCCAGCGGATGAGGGACTGCTTTCCGTCGGCGGTGCCGAAGGCGAAGAAGACCCCGTCGGCGACGGGGAGCTTGTTGCCCGCGAGGCCGAGGCTCAGGTCTACGGGCTTGGGATCGTTGCTCGAGGCGACGACCTCGACGCGCTGCCGCTCGGCGAAGCGGCGGGTGCAGACCAGTTGCCCTCTGCCCACGAGCTTGCCGCCCTCGATCCGCCAGCTTCCCTCGGCGACGCTCCAGTCGGGGCCCAACTCGGCCCGGCTGAAGTCGTCGGAGAAGACCTTCGACCAAGGCGTCGAGGGATCGCAATCCTCGGGGCGGGTCCAGACGGTGAAGCGCTCGAAGGTCCCGCCGGTCCAGGAGTAGATCGAGACGAGTTCGTGCTCGGGGCCGCTGAGCGGGATGCGCTTGTTGAGGACGTTCTCGCGGGCGATCTGCACGCCTCCCGCGGCGACGGCGCGGAACTGCTTGCCGTCGGCCCAGACGGAGGTCGTGCCGCCGACGGAGTCGTGCCAATTGCCGGGCTGGTCCTTGCCGTCGATGACGACGGTGTTGTGGGCCGCGGTTTTGCGGTACCAGAGGGCGCGGGGCGAGCCCCACCCGCCGAACTGCACGGGCGGGTAGCCCATGTCGGGCATGAGGTCGAGCCCCTTGGCGAAGAGGCCGAGGTTGAGCCCGTCGTTGTGCCCGTGCCCGCCGCCGCGGTCGTAGTTGAGCCAGAGGGTGCGGGTGTGCGGGACGGCGCCGCCGCGGAGGATGGCGAGCCGCCACTGCTTGAAGTCGACGCTGCCGATGCGCGGGACCGTGCCGTGCTTCGCGATGACGGCCGCGACCTCCTTGCGGAAGCCCTCGGGGTCGGCGGCGAAGAGGTCGAGCGGGAGGTCGTCGACCTTGCCCTCGTTGGCGCCGTGGAGGATCTGGACGTAGGCCTCGTCGCCGGTGGCCTTGTACAGGGCCCAGAAGAATTCGTAGATGGAGGGCTCGACGCTGGCCCGCTCGGCCGACTGCCCGCCGAAGTGGGCGGCGACGTAGCGCTTCACCGCGTCGCCGAAGACGCCGTCGTCGCCGATGCGCGGGTAGAAGCGCTGGTCGACCCAGGTGTCGATGTGGAAGCGGTAGGTCTTGGCGAGGCTGGGGCACTGCTTGAGCAGCCGCGCGGTGGACCCGGGCTCGAGGCGCTCGAGCTGGGCGAGGAAGTGGGCGAGGGCGTGGATGACGTAGGAGCTGTAGGCGGCGAGCCCCTTCTCGCCGGTCACGCCGTCGACCGCCGTCGCCTTCTTGAGCATCTCGATGACGATCGCGTCGAAGGCCTTGCGGTCCTCGGGGGTGTCGAGCACGCGGTGGATCGTCGCGAGGGCGATCTCGCGGCGGGGGTAGTTGGAGTGGATGCGCTGGCGGTTCTTGAGCGGGTCGCGGAGCAGGCCGGCCTCGATGTTGCGGCAGACGTCGGCGGGGGTCGCCTTGGGGTTGGCGAGGCCGAGGGCCTTCGCGCGGGCGGCGAGGAAGGTTGCGAGGCCGCGGTCCTCGAGCAGCGCGGGGCGGACGTAGTCGTAGGCCAGGGCCATCTCGCGCGTCTCCTCGCAGGCGTCATGCCAGGTGGAGACGTAGCCCTCGGTGCGCACGTTCTCGTAGACCCACGCCTGCTGGCTGTGGTCGAAGCCCGGATAGAGGTCGGCCACGCGGTCGAGCAGGATGCCGGCCTTGTGGGCGTAGCGGGCATCGCCCGAGACGACGTAGGCCGCGGCGAGGGCGCGCGTGCCCGCGACGATCGCCTGCTTCCACTGCCCGTAGATGATGAAGGTGCCGATGAAGCGCCAGCGCTTGCCGTCGGCGACGTAGCCCTCGCCGTCATCGACGCCGAAGCCGCGCAGCGGATCGGCCGGGTCGGGGTGCTCGACGTTGAAGAGCAGCGAGCGGTCGGCCTTGGCGGGGTCGAAGACCGCGCGGGAATCGAGCCCCGAGCGGTAGAACGCGGCGAAGTCGTTCTTGGGGAAGACCTCCTTGCAGTGCGGGCAGGTCGTCTTCCAGGGGAGGCCGACGCCGTCGATCTTCCAGTTGTACATCGGCACGCCCACCTGGCAGGCGGGGCAGTGGCCGTTGGACCAGACCATCCACGAGCGCGTGATCGTCGGGCCGAACATCAGGCCCCAGAGGTGGTCGTCGGACATCGCCAGCCAGGGGGCGGCGGCCTCGACGATGTGGCGCTGGGCGGCGGCGGCCCAGGGCCAGCGCTGGACGTTGACGCGGCATTGCTCGACGAGTTTGGGGGGGATGAACATGGGGGAAGTGTGCGGTCAGGGAGGGAATGTGTCCAGCGCAAGCCCACTGATCCCGACGGTGTTCCGTCGGGTTCGGTGGGGTTTTCATCAAGGTTGGAGCGCTTCGATCCCACCGAACGGAGTACCGATCGGTGGGCTTGGACGGAAGCGCGTGGTTCGAATCACTTCTTCCCCGCCCGCGCCGCCAGCAACCGGGCCGTCTCGTCGAGGTCCTTGTCGCCCCGGCCCGAGAGGTTGATGACGACGACCTTCTCCTTGGGCAGCGAGGCCGCGAGGGCGAGGCCATGGGCGACGGCGTGGCTCGACTCCAGCGCGGGGATGATCCCCTCGCGGCGGGTCACGGCCTCGAAGGCGTCGAGCGCCTGGTCGTCGGTCACGCTGGTGTAGCTCACGCGCTGGGTGTCGTGCCAGTAGGCGTGCTCGGGGCCGACGCCGGGGTAGTCGAGCCCCGCGGAGATGGAGTGGACGTTGGCGGTCTGCCCGTCGGGGTCCTGCAGGACGTAGCTGAGCGAGCCGTGGAGGACGCCGGGCTTCCCGAGCGTGATCGACGCGGCGTGGTCGCCCTCGGCCATACCGCGCCCGCCCGCCTCGACGCCCACGAGCTTCACCGACGTGTCCTGCACGAAGGGGTAGAACATCCCCGCGGCGTTCGACCCGCCGCCGACGCAGGCGACGATCGCGTCGGGCAGGCGCCCGAGGATCGCGAGGCACTGCTGGCGCGTCTCGCGCCCGATGACGGACTGGAAGTCGCGGACCATCATGGGGAAGGGGTGGGGCCCGACGACCGAGCCGATGATGTAGTGCGTGTGGTTGGAGGTCTCCATCCAGTCGCGCATGGCGGCGTTGGTGGCGTCCTTGAGGGTGCGCGAGCCGGACTCGACGGGGACGACGCGCGTGCCGAGCATGCCCATGCGCAGGACGTTGGGGCGCTGGCGGCGCATGTCCTCGGTGCCCATGAAGACGTCGCACTCGAGGCCGAAGACGGCGGCGGCGGTGGCGGTGGCGACGCCGTGCTGCCCCGCGCCGGTCTCGGCGATGAGTCGGCGCTTGCCCATGCGGAGGCAGAGCAGGGCCTGGCCCAGGGCGTTGTTGATCTTGTGGGCACCGGTGTGGGCGAGGTCCTCGCGCTTGAGGTAGATCTTCGCGCCCTTGGCGAGTTCGGTCAGCCGCGGGGCGAAGTAGAGCGGCGTCTCGCGCCCGACGTAGTCGTGCAGGAGGGCGTTGAACTTCTGGGCGAAGGCCGGGTCGGCCTGCGAGCGGCGGTACTCGGCCTCGACCTGCGCCAAGGCGGCGTGGAGCGTCTCGGGCACGTAGCTGCCGCCGTAGGGGCCGAAGCGACCGGCGGCGTCGGGCACGTTCGCCGACGGGGCGGAGGGGGTTTGGGTGGTCATGATGGGGATACTTTAGGAGTCTCCTTGTACTGCTTCGACACGGCCTCGATCAGCCGGGTCTCGACGGTCTGGAAGCGCAGCTGCGACTCGCCGGGCTCGAAGGCGTCCTTGCCGGCGTAGGCGAGCGAGAGGCGGTAGTAGTGGTAGGCGTCGTAGAGGTTGCGTGGGGCGGTGTCGAGCTTGTTGAAGAGCTCCGAGGCGAGGGTCTCGGAGCGGTTGGCCTCGCCGGGGTCGAGGGCGGAGACGCGGACGGGCTTGGTCACGTCGCGCTGGATCTGTGCCGGGGTGAGCGCCGGGGCGAAGCCGCCCACCTCGTCGGGCTTGTTCACCAGCGTGTCGACGAAGACGATCACGCCCACCATGATGAGCATATAGACCGCGATGCCGGTCCAGAGCATGACGCGCTTGGGGCTGCGCGGGGCGTCTTCGGGCGCGTTGGGGCCCTTCTCCGGCCCATTGCCCGCGGAGGCGCCCGTCGAAGCGACGGCCCGCGCCCCGGGCTCGGCGTCCGTCGAAGCGGGCAGCGCCGAGGCGGCCGCGACGGAGGGGCCCAGCCGCACGCGGAAGAGGGGAGCATCGCCGACGGAGAAGACCTCGCCCCCGCGGAGCGGCGTGCCCTTGCGCCCGATGGGGTGGCCGTCGACCGACGTGCCGTTGGCGCTGAGGTTGAAGGCGACCCATTGCTGCCCGTCCCAGCGCAGCTCGCCATGCTGGCGCGAGGCTGTCGATTCCGCGACCACGACATTGCCCTGTTCGGAGCGCCCGAAGGTGACGGGGCTGCGCGCGAAGGTGAGCTGCCCGCCGAGGGCGGTTCGGCCGGCGCCTTGGAGGAGTTGGACGTGGATCGAGATCATGCGGGGCATCCGTGCGGCGGCATTGTCCAGACGATACCGCGCCCGGGCGCATCGCGGCGGTTGCGATCGCCGCCGTCTCAGAACGTGAACTGGTTCCCCGCCCATGAGACGATCAGCGGGCCGAAGACCACCAGCACCACGGCGATGAGGATCAGCATCGAGGGGATGAGGATGCGCAGGCTCGCCGAGGCCGAGAGCTTCTCGGCCCGCACGCTGCGGTGCATGCGCAGCACGCTCGACTGGGTCTTGAGGATGATCGCCAGCGGCGTGCCCAAGGCCTCGGCCTGGTTCACCGCGCCGATGACCGAGCGCAGCGTCCCGAGCGGGATCCGTCGGGCGAGCCCCGCGAGCGCCGCCGAGCGGCTGGCGCCGAACTCGATCTCCGCCTGCACCGTGCGCAGCTCCTGGTTGAAGTCGTCGTCGGGGTTGTCGCGGACGATGGCGTCGATGGCTTCGGAAAAGGTGCTGCCGGCGGTCATCGCCAAGGCGATCAGGTCGAGCGTGTAGGGGAGCTGTTTGGAGATGCGGTGGACGCGGCCTCGCCCCGTGTCGTAGAGCACCCAGAGCGGGACGCCCGCGCCCAGGACGCCCATGGCGGCGACGATTGCCAGGTCGAACTGCCCCAGGAGGGCGACGCCCAGCACGCCCGAGCCCAGGCCCAGGCCGCAGCCGCAGATCAGCGCGATCGCGAGGTATTCGTCGACGCTGTAGCTGCTGGGGTTGCCCGAGGCGTCGAGCCAGCGGACGACGAACCGCCGGAGCGGGGCGAAGCCCATCCGCCGGGCCGCGGTGAGGGCGAGGCTCATCACCGGCTGCCCGGGCGCCCACTCGAAGATCGTGTCGCGCGTGCCCGAACCGACCGCCATGGCGATCCGCCGGTGCTCGGCCGCCTCGACCTCGACGGGGAAGCCGAAGAGCGACCAGACGAGCAGGAAGACCGCGACGAAGAGCACGAGGCTCACGATGATCTGGGTAAGGTCCATTTCAGGTCCGTGTCGGCAAACGTTGGGCAGCAGCCGCCTCGAGGATCAAATGTCCACCGCCATGATGCGCCGGATCCAGACGAACCCGGTGACGATCATCGCGAAGGCGACGACCAGCACGATGCGCCCGACCGGCTCGACGAAGAGGCTCACGACGCCCTCGGGGTTGATGCCGTAGAGGATCAGGAGGATGACGAAGGCCATGCCCGCCATCATGCGGGCCTGGGCGCGCCCCTGGGCGGTGAGGGCGTCGAGCTTGCCCTCGAGGCGCTGGATCTCGCGGATGGATTCGGCGATGCGGTCGAGGCTCTCGCCGGTGTCGCCGCCGCGCTTGCGGTGCATCTCCAGGGCGGTGAAGAGCAGGCGGTAGTTGCTCAGGCCGACGCGGTTGGCGGTGTTGCGCATCGCCTGGTTGAGGTCGAGCCCCATCTGGTATTCGCGGAGGAGCTGGCCGAACTCCTGTTTGAGCGGGGCGATGGAGTTGTTGACCAGCAGCTCCATCGACTGGATGAGGTTGAGCCCCGCGCGGACGCCCGAGCCCAGGGTGGTGATGCCGTCGACGAGCTGCTCGTCGAGCTGCTGGGCCCGCTTCTGGGCGAGGTGGCGCATCATCACGCTCGGGCCCAGCGCGCCCAGGCCGATGCCGAAGAAGAACCAGACCGGCCCGCCCAGGACCATCCCCGCGGCCGCCCCGCAGGCGAGGACCAGCGTCGCCGAGAGGGCGATCGCCAGCCGCGGGGGGATCTCAAGGAGCAACTGGCGGTTGAGGACGCTGTCGAAATATTCCTCGAGGCGGGCGAAGTTGGCGCTGGCGCTCTGGTAGCCGTAGTACGCGAGCATGAACGTCGCGATGAAGACGCTCACGGAGATGAAGAAGAGCCAGGAGGTGTGGTCCATGATGGGAGTCCGTCACGCCGTTCGTCAGGCGTTCACCGGGGGGAGGCGCTCAGAGGAAGACGCCGACGTCGATGATGTCGCGGGCGATGAGGTCCTGGGCGAAGGTGGGGATGTAGCCGGTGTGGCGGAGGCGCGGCTGCTCGGGGTCGCGGAGGGTGAAGATGTCCTCGAGGCGGACGTTGCCGGTGTCGGGGTCGAGGTGCGTCACCTCCGAGATGTGGGTCACGCGGCGGGCGCCGTTGGCGAAGCGGGCGACCTGCACGATCAGGTCGACCGCGGCGACGACCTGCTCGCGGATGGCGCGGACGGGCATGTCGACGGCCATGAGGACGAGCGTCTCTAGGCGCTGGGAGGCGTCGACGGGGGTGTTGGCGTGGATGGTGGAGAGGGAGCCGTCGTGCCCGGTGTTCATGGCCTGGAGCATGTCGAGGGCCTCGGGCCCGCGGACCTCGCCGATGATGATGCGGTCGGGCCTCATGCGCAGGGCGTTGCGCACCAGGTCGCGGATGGTGTAGGCCCCGCGCCCCTCGATGTTGGCGGGCCTGCCCTCGAGGCGGACGACGTGGGGCTGGGGGAGCTTGAGCTCGGCCGACTCCTCGATGGTGATGATGCGCTCGTTGGGGCGGGCGTAGGCGGAGAGGGTGTTGAGGAGGGTGGTCTTGCCCGAGCCGGTGCCGCCGGAGATGACGATGTTCTTGCGCCCCACGACGCAGCCTTGGAGGAAGGTGGCGCAGGCGGGGCTGAGGGTGCCGCGCTCGATCAGGTCGTCGATGGTGAAGGGGATCCACCCGAACTTGCGGATGGTGATGCATGGGCCGACCAGCGAGAGCGGGCTGATGATGATGTTGACGCGCGAGCCGTCGGGGAGGCGGGCGTCGACGAGCGGAGTGGAGGTGTCGACGCGCCGGCCGACGGGGGTG
The DNA here is from genome assembly GCA_026386955.1 of Planctomycetota bacterium. Classification (GTDB taxonomy): domain Bacteria; phylum Planctomycetota; class Phycisphaerae; order Phycisphaerales; family Phycisphaeraceae; genus JAPLMQ01. Next base: position 26,535 of record JAPLMQ010000194.1, on the reverse strand, counting down.
ATGATGCGCTCGATGATGCTGGTGAGGATCTCGTCGTTGAAGAACGAGCGGGTGGTGGGCTGGATGACGCCGTTCTTCTCGACGTAGATGCGGTCCTTGCCGACGACCATGATCTCGCTGACGTTGGCCATCTCCAGGAGGTCCTGCAGCGGGCCCAGCCCGAGCATGATGTCCTGGATGTCCTTGGAGACGGTGCGCTTGACGACGTAGCGCCGGAGGTTCCTGCTCATCGACTCGTGGATCTGCTTGAAGACGTCGCCGAAGGACTCCTCCGCGACGGCCAAGTCCTCCGCGACGCTGCCGGGGTCGAAGACCAGCGGCATCAGGTCGACCATCGAGGCGACGATCTCGACGATCGACTTCTCGCGCTGCGGGTTGAGCCGGCGGTCGTCGGCCATCTGGTAGTCGGTCTGCACCTTGCCCTGGCTCTGGCGGACGACCTCGGCGATCACCAGCCGGTGCATGTGCAGGCGGACGGTGTGGTCGACCAGGGCGTCGTCGAGCTCGTCGATCCGGCGGGTGAGGATCTCCTCGAGGTTCTGCAGGATTTGCTCGACGTAGGCCGGGTCGGACTTGTTGAGGTGCCCGGTGACGCGGAGGTTCATGCGCTCGAGCAGCTCGGCGTGGATCTGCTGCTCGAAGGCGACGAGCCGGCGCTGGAGGTCCTGCTCGCTGTTGTCGCCCGCGGCGCCGCGGGCGTCGGGGCGGATCATGGCGAGGGAGAACTGGGCGATCTGCACCTCGTCGCCGAAGTCGACGCGCACGGGATGGCCGGCGAGGACCTCGCGGTTGGCGACGCGGGTGCCGCCGCGGCCGAGGTTCTCGACGAAGAACTGGTTGCCCTTGCGGACGATGCGGGCGTGCTTCCGCGCGACGAAGGCGCTGCGCAGGACGATCTCGCAGGCGGCGTCGCGCCCGATGGTGATCGGGTCGGCCTCGACGCTGAGCACGCGGCGGACGGAGGAGGAGTTGTCGAAGAGCCAGAATTCCATGGGCGTTCCGGGGTGTTCCGGGGGCGGGAGTCAGAGGCGCGATTCCGCGGCGTGATTCCGGGGGTCACCTCTTCGCGGGCGGGGCCTCGCGGCGGCGCTTGTCGATGATGTCGAGCACCTCGGGGTTGATGCCCCCGGCCTTGATCTTGGTGGTCTGGTCCTCGGGGTTGCGCAGGAGCAGGTCGAAGTCGCCGATCATGACGCGCTCGATCATGTTGAGGTAGGTGCCGTCCTCGGGGGTGACCTCGATGGTGATGGCGCGGTAGCCGCTGATGGGGCGGAGGGAGGAGGGGTCGGCGTCGCGCTCGTCGGCAATGGTGCGCGAGCCCACGGCGGTGACGCGGACGTTCTCCATGACGGTCATGACGGTGGGGACGCCCCCGCCGAGGTTGAAGGCGGCCTGGATGTCGACGCTGATGCCGGGGCGCAGCTCGCCGGGGATCCTGCGGGGGTTGACGGGGAGGGAGACGAGCCGGCGGCCGGGGGAGATGCCGCGGTCCAGGTCGCGCCCGCCCGGGGCGGTGAAGAGCGAGAAGAGGAGCATGTCGTTGGCGCTGGCGGCCCGCTGGAACTGCTCGCCGCCGGAGGCGAGGGCGTCGTAGTCGTTCTCCATCACGGCGCCGAGCTCCTTGAAGCTCTGCTCGAAGTCGCGCGGGATGGCGATGCGCTTGGTGTCCTCCTTGCGCAGGCGCTCGCCGGGCTGGACGCGGCGGTTGAGGAGGTAGATGTTGAAGGAGTTGCGCTTGACGTCGCGCCGGACCGACTCGATGTAGATGTTGGTCAGGACGACGGCGAAGATCGCCAGCGCCAGGGCGACGATGACCAAGCGGGTGCTGTTGCGGGGCGCGGCGGGCGGGGCGGTCTGCGTCATGCGTGGGCCTTTGGCTTCGGGTGGGCGAGGGCCGGGGGAATCCCCGGGGAATATTCCGGGGGGGCGAAGGGGTCCGGAACCGACATCGGCCCAACGGCCCTCACAAGTACCAGAATTCAGGCGGCGTCGCGATGGTCAGGTCGCAAGAGTGCTTGCCGTAGGGCGGGTAGAGCGTATTCCGCGAAACCCGCCTTGGGGCATGCCCTTGCGTTGGCGGCCAAATCACGGTTTCGAGCCCGTCGACGCCGGGCGGAGCCAGAGCATGACGCTCGTCCCCTCGTGCGAGAGCGGACGAATGCGGACCATCAGCACCGCGCCCGGCGCCTTCCCCGGCGCCGCGAACATCAGCCTGGTTGCCGCCGTGGGCTGGGTGGCGGCGAGCGTGGGCACCGCGGTGAGGCCCGCCTCGCGGGCGGCGCGCTCGTAGAAATCCTGGGCGGCCCGCATCCCGGTTCCCGGGAGGCGCCAGGTGATGAATTCCTCGGCCTCCGCGCCTTGGCCGCGGGTGAAGCCTGATTCGCGGACGGCCGTGGGGTCGAGCGAGGTCGGCGACGGCAGGCTCGCGGGCTCGCCCGTGAGCGGCGAAGCGCCCGCGGGGATGAGGACTTCCTGCCCGCGTGGGCCGAGCAGTCCGCCCAAAACGTCCGCAGATCGGGTGGTAGGTGTCGCGCTCGGCCCGTCGTCCAGACGGTGGGCCTCGGAGGCGCTGGGCTTCGCTCCAGGAAACGCCCCCGAGTTCGACGCCGGGTCCGCCAACGGCGTTTTCCCGGGCGGTTCCCGCGTGGGCGGCCGCGCCGGCTCGCCGTGCGTCAGCACCATCGCCACGCCCACCGCCGCCAAAGCTCCCGCGGCCAACAGCAGCGCGATCGCGCCGGCCCTCCGACGCGGCTCGCGAGGCGAAGGGCGGTTGGTTTCGCTTCCGGGCTCAGAATCGGACATCGGGGCCGACATAGCCGGGCTCGGAGAGGTAGGCGTTGCGGACGGTGCCGGTGAGTTGGCCATCGGGCTCGCTGGCGGCCGATTCGAGGATTTGTGCCTGGTCGGGAAAGAAGGTCGTGCGAGCGCTCGGGAGGATTGCAGTGACGGGCCCGGTTGGTTGCCAGTGGGGCGCGATGTCATGCGCAGGGTCGCCCTGGTTCCATACCCAGCCGTTGAATGCTTGCCAGTTGTTCCCGATCCGGGTGTGCGTATGTTGGAACGGGCGGTCCAGCGCCAGACGTGCCGGAGCAATTGGCGGGAAATTTACGCGAAAACTTGCCGACCGTCTGCCGTCGGCAGAGACGACAAACTGGTCCGCGAGATCGGGTGTAAGGGACTGAAAGTTGGGGTGATCCCGCACGGCGGAAGTGAGCGCGGTTGCGCCGCGGTCGGCAGAAAGTGAAGCCGGCCCCAGATTCTCGACTGACTGGGCGACACCATTAAGGAAAGCATTGTTTAGTGCATGGTTTTCATTGTTGTCGGAACGCGGGCCGGGGGATTGCTCCACGCTCCTCCAAACTTCGTAGCGGTCGAGCATGGCCGTGCGCTGCATGCGGGCCGTGGACCGACCGAAGAAGGCCAGCAAGACCGCGACGAGGATGATGAGCGGGAGAACCAAGACCATTTCGACCATGGCGGTGCCGCGTACACGCATGCGGCGATTGTGGTTTTGCATGTTCGCCATCCGTAAGCCTCCATCCTCAATGATGCAGCATCAGCGGCGCGAGGCCGTTGAGGCTTTGGAGATAGTCGCGAAAGTCGGTCAACTCGGGATCGGCTGGCGCACCCGAGGCGGCATTGGGGTCAGCAGCCTGCGAGACGGTATCGATCCACCCTTGGTAATTGCTCACCGGCTCGAGCTGGGCATGCCACATCTGGGTCCAGAGGTCCCACGAGTGGTTGTTGAAAACCTTCGCCTGCGCGATGGTGACCGTCTCCTGCATCGGGCGGCGGACGGTGAAGCGCTGCGGCAGCACCGGAGCATTGTTGGCTGCGCGGGCGACGCCCATGAATGAGAGATATTTCCATCGTGCGTTGGCGTTATTGGGAGGGAGCAGGGCGTGGTCAAGGTCGATCGGCGCGGGGGCCTCCGTCAGATCGAGCCCGTCATAGGGATTGCTGATCGAGACGTCCAGATCGCTCTGCGGTTGAGTCGTGACGCCGGGCGGAACACGGTTTCGGTTCACGGCCACGTAAAAGGCCATCTGGATCGAGTAGGCCGGTTGTGGAACAGCATTGCCCAGGCCGTCGACTTGTCGGTTGATGCCCAAATCCTCGTCGTGAGTCACGGTGTAGGGGAACTCGTAGAGCCACGCGAGTTCCGGCGTCCCCGACGCATCGTTGAGTTGCCGCATGGTTCCACCCGGGGGCGGCACGATCTCAAGAGGATTGAGTGTTCGATGAGTTGGATTCTGCAGCGGCATATTTGGCAGCCACCACCCGGCTTGACGGCGGATTCGAACAATCTCATCGATGCTTCCGTCATTGGGGCTCCTTGGAGGTGCCCAAGTGCCGGGAGTGAGGAATCGCGAGTCGCCGCGAGGGTATAGGCTCTTGATGGCGAAAACGATCGAAAGCGTTTCCGAAAACGGGAGGCGTTCATTCAAGGAAACAGGAACATCCTGGGGGTAGGTTGGGTCCCAGTTCACTTGGGCGAAAAACCGCTCGGACAGGCCATTCCAGCCGTAGTCGCATTTGACACGGGTGATATTGTCGAGCCAGGAATTAAACCGGCAGTACCAGCCGAAGCGCCAAGAGTTGAAATGAAGTATTTTCTTGAGGGTCCAATCTAAGGTTCCATAGACGTGGTAGCCGGTTGGAATCAACTGTGTTGGTGGGTGAACCCAGTGGCCTCTGTTTGCTGGTCCGCCGCCGAACGGGTCGGGAGCGCCTCCGGTGTTGACTCCGCCGACTTCTTCAACATAGATGGGCGGGCTCGTATCCGGAATTGCGGTGTAATTTCGTTCACGCCAGCCATAGATGGTGTCATATGGGCCGCGATTGAACTGCCTATCGTCGATGGAATTAGGGAGAATGCCTTGGAGAACTGGCCGACGGAAATCTGCGAACGTTCCGCGCCTCCAAGGAATGAGCGGGGCCGCGGGCAGTAGGAACGTTCGATCATTTGCGTGGAGGTTAACGACGGCCTCGGCTGCGCCGGAGCCGGCGACATCGCCGATGCTTTCAATTGAAGCCTGGCTCATTTCATCTAGCGATCGCATCGCCGTCCAAAATTTCCCGCGGGCGCCAGGCGTCCCGCCGACAGTGAAATGGGTTAAGTCTTCAATGTTCAATGCAAGTAACGTGTTGTTCAGGTTGGCGAGCATTCCGTTTTCTCGCCGGATTTCGTTCAAAAGAACTTGGGTTTTTGAAGTCGCCAAATTGTCTAGCGATGCCGTGCCAGTCGTTGCATTGAGGGCTTGAGTCAGCCCCGCTTCCATTGTTCGGCCTTCTTGGAGGCTGTTGGTTGTCGCGATGGGCAGGGCGTCGAGGACATTGACCAGTGCGAGGTAGCGGGTCATCGCGACGTTGTTCATGGCGACGGTGTTGAGCGAGCGGGCGACCCAGGCGGCGCCGTCCATGGCGGCGGCGTCGGCGGCGTGCTGGGCGGAGAGGCGGTTGCGGGTCTGCACGCCGGTGTTGATGACGTAGACGATCAGGCAGGCGAGGAGGACGATCGCCAGGAGGGTGAAGACCATGACGAGGCCGGACTCGCGCCGCGCGGGGCGGCGCGACCAGCGGGGCGCCGTTCCGGCCCCCTCTCCCTCGTGGAGAGCGGGGGCGGGAGTCGTGGCTCGCGATGGATGGTTCATTTCCCGCATCACGCCTCAATTCGCCCCGGGGGCGCCGTGGTTGTCGATCATGGTGAGGAGCTGCTTGACCTCGTCGGAGCCGCGGAGCTTGGCGGCCGCGAGCGCCAGGCCTCGGGCGGCGCCCCACTGCTCGTTTTCGATGGCGACGCGGGTCTGGGCCAGGAGCAGCGCGTACTCCGCGTCGTCCATCCGCTCGCTCACTTCCTTGGTCGGATAAAGCTCGCGGGCCTTGCGGTACTCGGCCTTGGCCTCGGCGAACTTGCTGCGCCCGCGCAGGGCGTCGCCCGCCGCCAGCCGCTGGCGGTACTGGGCCCGGCGCTCCAGCTCGTCGAGCGCCTTGCCGATGCCCTGGCTCTCGATCGCCGCGCGGGTGTCCTGTCCGCGGACGAACGACCGCGCGTTCTTCACGGCCGCAATGGCCTCGTCGGCCTTCTCCTGCTCGAGGGCCTGCTGCCCCAGGCGCAGCTCCCGGCGGATCTTCACCATCGTCACCTTGCGGGCGACCGCGTCGTCGGCTCCCATGCCCAGGGCGTCCTGGTAATGCTTGAGCGCGGCGTCGAAGTCGCCCGCGCCCGCGGCGTCGTCGCCGGCGCGGGTCAGCACGTCCTTCTTCTTGGTCGCGCTGATCTTCGCCAAGGCCGCCTGGGCCTCGGGGTTGTCGCGGGCCTGGATCGACCGCTCGAAGGCGGCCGCGGCGCCGACCGGGTCGTTCGCCTCCAGCAGCCGCTGCCCCTCCTCCAAGGCCGCCCGGCTGCGGAGGTCCTTGATGTGCTCCGCCACCTCTTTGCTGGGCTGCAGGCTGTTGACGTTGCTGAAGGCCTCGATCGCGGCCTTGAGGTCGCCCGACTGCTCGGCCTCCTTGCCCTGGGCGTCGAGCCCCTCGACCTTGATCTTCTTGGTGAGCAGGTCGGCCGCCTGGCGCAGAGGGGCCGCCCGCAGCCGGCGGTAGGCCTCCTCCAGCGAGGCGATCGCCTTGTCGCGCTTGTCTTCCAGCACGAGCTTGCGGGCCTCGGCCAGCGACAGCTCCACCTCGCGGTTGGTGCGTTCCTGGCTCGCCTGGTCGGCGACGACCACGGCGAGCTGCTTGAGCTCCGCGTCCTGCTCGGGGGCGAGCCCCGCGTTGCGCAGGCCCAGGATCTTCTTGTTCACCTGGGCGAACTCGCCCTTGGCGGTCAGGTCGCGGATCTCCTGCATCACCTTCGCGGCGGAGGCGGCCTTGGTCGCGCGGTTGATCAGGTCCTGGATCTGGTCGCGGTTGTCGCGGAAGGCCCCGGTGGCGTCGGCCTCCTTGAGCGAGGTGATGGCGGCGTCGTAGCTGGCCGCGTCGATGTCGATCTGGGCCTGGCTCATCAGCGACAGCGCCTTGGAGCGCAGCCCGATGGCGCGGTCGTTGGGCCAGGCCTTCGCCAAGTCCATGTAGCGGTCGCGGGCCATGTCCATCCGGTTGGCGCGGTAGTCCTCGTCGGCGGCCTTCATCTCGGCGAGGGCGGCCTTGCGCTGGTCGGTCTTGGCCTGCTGGTTGCGGTTGGTCCAGACCGTGTAGCCGACCGCGCCGCCGATGAGCTCCACCGCGAGGACGCAGGCGAGGATGAGCGAGAGCCTGCTCTTGCGCGGGAGCGGCGCGGTGGGGTTCTGCGAGGGGGCGGCCGCGAGGTTCGGGACGGGGATGACGGTGGGTTTGCCCGCGGCGCCGGGAATCATCGAAATTCCGGAGGTGGAGGCGGAGGCAGGGGCGACGCCGGTCGGGCCGTTCTGCGGGATCGCGAGCGAGCGGGCGACGCCCGGGACGCGCACGACCGCGCCGCCCGCGGTGTCGAGGGTGAGCGTCTCGGCGGGGCCTGCGGCGTCCGGGTCGGCGACGAAGTGGCGGCGGATCGCCGCGAGCAGCTCCGAGGCCGAGGCGATCCGGCGCGACGGGTCCTTCTCCATCATCCGCGCGACCAGGTCGGCCAGCGTCGGCGAGACGGCTGGGTTGAGCTGCGTGAGCGGCGGGGCCTTGACGCGGGCATTGGTGTGCCACTTCATCCAGCGCGTGCCCTGGTTGCGCTGGTCGCGCAGGATGATCTTGAAGGCGTCGTCGAAGCGCTCCCGCCCGGCGAGCATCTCGTAGGCGATCATGCCCAGCGAATAGATGTCGGCCCGCGCGTCGGCGGGTGTCTCGCTGAAAAGCTCGGGGGCCATGTAGCGCACCGTGCCCAGCGTGAGCACGTCTTGCTCGCCCACCAGGGCCGCGAGCCCGAAGTCGCTGACCTTCAGCCCGCCCTTGCGGGGCAGGAGGATGTTGGAGGGCTTCAGGTCGCGGTGGAGGACGCCGCGCTCGTGGATGGCCTCGAGGGCGACCGCGGTGGCGGCGACGACGCCCAGGGCGCGGCGCTCCTCGAGCGGGCCGGGCGTGGTGGCGAGGACCTGCTCGAGCGACGAGCCGTCGACCAGCTCCATGATGATGAAGAGGCCGCGGGGCTCGTCGAGGAAGTCGATGATGCGGACGATGTGTCGTTCGTTGGGGGCGACTCGCTTGTGGGTCTGGGCCTCGAGGCGGAAGCGCTCGCGGAGGGTGTCGAGGTCGCCCGGGCCGGGGATGAGCTGCTTGATGGCGACGGCGCGGTCGAGCAGGGGGTCGTAGCCCTTCCAGACGACGGACATGCCGCCGGCGCCGATCTGCTCGACGATCTCGAACTTGTCGAGCTTGTCGCCGACCTGGATGCCGGCGGGAGGGTGGATGGGCTGGGCGGGGTTGGTGGTCATAGAGGGCGGCGGCTCAGGGGTCGCGTGGGAGCGTCGGGAGCGGGGGCAGGGCGTCGACGACGCCCTCGTTGGTGAGGATGCACGAGGCGGAGACGGTGGCGTAGCGTCCGCGGCCGGTGGCGGGGGTGTGGAGGCCGCTGGAGAAGATCATGCTGACGTAGGGGACGCTGAGGCTGACCTGGTGGGTGACGATGACGCCGACGGCGTCGCGCGGGCCGAAGGTGTAGGCGGCGTCGGCGGGGAGGCGGACGAGCGTGCCCTCCGCTCCGGTGACCGCGGGGTCGGGCTCGACGTAGCGGCAGACATTGACGGCGGTGTTGAACGGGGCGTTGGCGTAGCGGTAGCGCGAGGCGGCGGTCGCGGCGATCCAGGCGGGCGGGGCCATGCCGTAGGCGGCGTAGTGTTGGGTGAGGCCCGCGGCGTAGACGTCGCCGTCGGCTGTGCCGGTCTCGAGGAGCCCGGCGGCGGGGACGAGCGCGGCCACGGCGGCGGCGCGGATGGCTTCGTGCTTGGCCAGCGACGGGGCATCGATGATCGCGTTGGCGGGTTCGCCGTCGAAGGCGCGGTCGAGCGGGATCTGCACGATCGCGGCCCGCGCGGCGGAGAAGCTGGCGTAATGCACGAAGAGGTTGTCGCCCATCAGGTAGGTCGTCTGGGCGAGCGTCAAGGCGAGGAAGAGCATGAGCGGGAAGACCAGCGCGAGCTCGATGGTCGCGGTGGCGCGGGCGTCGGCGACGAGGGCGGGGAGGATTCGTCCACGCGTGGCCGCTCGGCCAGGCGCGCCCAGCCGCCAGACGACGACGCAGGCCAAGGCGATGCCGACGAGCGAGACGACGCCGACCGCCATGCATCCGCGCGCGACCGGGCCGGTGAGCGCCGCCCACCACCAGCCGTCAGGCGCGAGGATGTCGGGGGCGGGGGTCATGGGCGATGGCAGTATTCGTTGGGGGCATTCGCTGAGGGTGTGTCGGGGCCGGCGTTTGCAGAGAGGAGTTCTACCAGACCGGCGTCCAAGGGAGACGCAACCCGAGCAGGACTTCCGCGCCCGCGAGGATGCCCCCGATGCCCAGCGGGACGCCCAGGGGAATGCGCGGGCTGTCGTCCGGGAGGTTGGGCTTCACGCCCGCGACCGCAGTGAGGGCTGCACCGAAGACCCGCCGAAGCGTCTGGGCGACGATCCGCTTGCGGACCATCAAGACCAGCGCCATCACCGCCGCGAGGACCGAGCCGTAGACCGCGGCCCCCAGCACGCACTCCCACCGTCCCGTCATCGCGCCGATGGCACCCATCAGCTTGATGTCGCCCCCGCCCAGCCCGCCCGCCGCGAAGATCACCGCCGTGGGGGCGGCGCCTGCGAGGAAGGCGAGGAAGGCCCGGGTGAATCCGTCGGCGGCGCCGGGGAAGCCGTTCTGGCGGAAGCCGACGCATGTCCAGAAAAGCAGGCCGAAGACCAACGCCGGATAGATCAGGCGGTTGTGGATCAGCCCGGTTCGCCAATCGTCGATGCCCGCGGCCACGAGGGCGACGGTCAGGAAGATCCAGGCGATGACGTCAGCCATGCGGGGTCTCGTGGGCGGGCTGCGCCAACTGATCCAAAGCAGTCGGCCGATCCGGACCGGCCGACTCAGTTCGGAGTCGTGACGGCGGTGTCGGCTTCCTGGGTGGTCGTCTCCCACTTGCCGCTTAGCCATTCCGAGAGCTTGTTGCGCAGCACGATCAGCAGCCCCAGCAGGGGGATGACGATCGCGCCGATGATCAGCAGCTTCTCGACCGCCTCGGCGCCTTGCTCGCTGCGGTGGATCCGGCCGAGCAACACCTTGAGGTCGTGGAAGAGGTCTTTCATGGGCAGGCCTTTCTGAAAAGGGGCTTTAAGGATTGAGTGCGGGGCATCAGGGGCGGGGTTTCAGGGCTGTTTCAGGGTTGCTTCAGGGAAAAGGCAGGGAGTTGACGGTGGTGACCATGCCGAAGTGGCCGGTGATGATGTAGAGGGAGAGCCGGATCAGGACGTAGGAGGCGAGGACGATCCAGAGGAGCAACATCGCCCATTCAAGAGTCGTGCCGCCGCGTTGGTCGTCGAGCGGCGAGGGCACTGCTTTGAGGCGGGCCAACCACCGAAAGGGTAGCCTCCGGAAAGTCGGCCGCTGGACGTCGCTCATGCTCTAATTCTCGCACCCAAATGCGGTTGTTGCAAGGATTGGATTCGGATCGGTCACGGTTTTGCGGGCGGGGTGGATCGGGGGTGGGTCGGCGTTTGGCCGGTTGTCACGGCTGGGCGGGCTGGGGGGTGAAGATCGGGCAGAGGTCGTCGGTAACCAGGTCTTGCTCTTCGGGGCGGAGGCTGCCCGCCATGGCTGAACGCTGGCCCGTCCATGTCAATTGCATCTGTTTGCTGCCAACCTGCGGCTGGAGCGTGAAAATGTCGCGGAAGTGATATCGGGCTTCGAGGCCCAGGGGGTCCACTTCGGTGATGTGGGTCACCAGCCGCCGCCCGCCGATGTGCCGGCTCATCTGCACCACGATGTCGATCGCCGAGGCAACCTGGGCCCGCAGGGCGTGCAGGGGCAGCTCGACCTTGCTCATCAGGGCCATGGTCTCCAGCCGGCTGAGGGCGTCGGCGGGGTTGTTGGCGTGGAGCGTGCCCATGGAGCCGCCGTGGCCGGAGGTCATGGCCTGGATCATGTCGAGGGCCTCGCCCCCGCGGACCTCGCCGATGATGATCCGGTCCGGACGGAGGCGCAGGCTGGATCGGAAGAGGTCGCGGATGCTCACGCCCCCGCGCCCGTAGCGGTCGGGCAGCTTGGTCTCGAGCGAGATCACGTGGTCTTGCTGGAGTTGCAGCTCGGAGGAGTCCTCGATGACGACGATGCGCTGCCCGGCGGGGATGAAGGCCGAGAGGGCGTTGAGCAGCGAGGTCTTGCCCGAGCTGGTTCCGCCGGCGACGAGCATGTTGCGCTCGGCGCGGGCGGCGATGCGGAGGAATTGCCTCGCGAGATCGGTAAGCGAGCCCAGCTCGACCAGCCAGTCGATGTCGAGCGTCGCCTTGGCGAACTTGCGGATGGTCACGGCCGTGCCAAAGCGGGCGCAGGGGGCCTTGGCGACGTGGACGCGCGAGCCGTCGGGCAGGCGGGTGTCGACCAGCGCCGCCTCGTCGACGAAGCTTTTGCCGGTGAATTGCAGGATGTTGTTGACCGCGGCCTCGTAGGCCTCCTGGTCGGCGAAGCGGGCGTTGGTGCGCTCCAGCTTGCCGTCGCGCTCGATGAAGATCTCGTCCGCGCGGTTGATCATCACCTCGGTGACGGCGGTGTCGTCGAGGTAGGAGCGGATCGGCGCCAGGTAATGGGCGACGGTCGCGGCGTAGAGGGCTTGGGAATCCATGGCCAATGGAGCATACGCCGGTGGGGGGCGGGATCAAAGCGGGCGACGTTCGCTCACGCCGAGGCCGCGAGCTCCTGCCGCTGGGCAAAGGTGACGGCCACGCGCTGCAGGCCGTTCATGCCGAGGCTGCGGACGACCGTCGCCTCGATCATGCTGCGGCCGGCGAGCACCACATCGTGCGAGGTCCAGGAGATTCCCACGCGAATGATCTGGCCCGGGCGCAACGCCGTGGGGACCGCCAGTTCCAATAATGCGCCGTTCGAGGAGATGTCGGCCGTTTGGCCGGCATAGTATTTCCCGCCGCCGTCGACCCGCACCTTGATCGGCCGGACGGCCGCCCGGCGGGCGTCGCGGCGGCGCTCGGCGGGACGCGGATGGAGGGCGCTGGGGGCGGGTGGCATCGGGGAAATTCCGATAGGGGCCGATTGGGGCGTTGCGGGGCCTGTTCCGGCGGCATTCCGGGGGGGCCGTTTATCGCGGGAATGACGTTTATATCGGTCATGCGCGAATGGGTATTGAATCTGGCGGCGGGCTGCGTACGATCATTTATGTCGGTCAAGCGGATATTGCCGGTGCGAACTCATTTCTAGCGACGACAAACTGACTGGTTTTGTTGCCTCACCATCTCGCTGGTCATAGGATCGATGCATATGGGATCCATCGACGGGCAATCATTTCTGGCGACCGTTCGCCCCCTGCTCGCAACCGGTGACGCCCAGACCTTGGCCCACGCCGTGGAGGCCAACTGGAAGCCCGCCGCCGTCTGCGGCCTGCTCTGCGACCCCGACATCGATGTCCGCCGCGTCGCCGCGGTGGTGCTCGGGCTGATGGGCGACCGCGCCGCGGTCCCCTGCCTCGCCCGCGCCCTGCACGACGTCGACGCGGTGGTCAACGAGATGGCCGAGTTCGGGCTGATGTCGATCCTCTTCCGCAGCGGCGACCCCGAGGCCGTGCCCTCGTTCCGCGAGGGCGTGGCGCTGCTGAACGACGAGTGCTACGCAGCCGCGATCGAGCGCTTTGAGCTCTCGACCCAGATCGACCCCGACTTCGCCGAGGCCTACAACCAGTGCTCGCTGGCCCAGTACCTCCTGGGCCATTGGCAAGACGCGATCGACGACGCCCGCCGGACGACCCGCAGGGTTCCGCAGCACTTCGGCGCGGTGGCGGGGATGGGGCACGCCTACGTGCAGATGTGCGACTTCGACCAGGCGCTGAAATGCTACAAACAGGCGCTGTCGATCAACCCCAGGATGCCCGCGATCGCCCGGGTGATCGAGACCATCGACGAGCGGCTGCGGAGGCGGAACGATTCCTCGGGGATGTTCGAGTTCCAGACGCTGGGGGTCTGAAAAACGACAGCGAAAGAGTCCGCGACGAAATCCAGGCGCTGTGTGCCTGGGTCTTGGTTCATCAATTGACTTATGCGCGACGGTGTTCGGGATGCGGCCCGCGGGTGCCGGGGCCGGGGTTTATCCACATCTTGATTCTTGATTCTGAATCAGAATCAAAAATCAGCACAGTGGGAGGGGTGTTGGCGGAATCCGTGGTTAAACTATAAAATCATTATTGTAATATACTTATAATAAATCAGGATTCCGCTGATCGTGCGGGGTGCGTTTTTAGCCGTTCTGAACCGGGTTTTGATTCATGCGTGAATCAACGTGAATCAACTTTCCACAATCGAGACGGGCGAGTTCTTGCCCGCTTTCAGGCCGGGCGACTGTAAGTTCAAGAACAATCGTGATGAATCAGATGCACGAGTGCATCAGCTTGCCGGTGTGCTGGCGCCGGAGTCGTCCGCAAAACGGCCCCAATAAGAGCGAATCGCCTTGTTCGCCGTCTCCAGCTGCCGTTCGCCTGCGTAAGCGGCGACGCGAATCACTCTCCATCTCGCGATCGCAGAGCAGTGCCCACGTCATGTACGCGGGGAGGTGGTACCGCCAGCAGATGTCGTTGAAGAAGATGAATACCCAATGATGGGCCGCGATCTCGGCGTGGGGGATGTCTAGCCAGTGCCTGTCGCGGTCCCTCGCGCGGGCACCGAACTGCTGCTCGGGCGTCATGTAGTCGTCGGCGGCGACGGCTTGATGCAGCGACGTCCCGCCCTTGCGGTCCACGTCCTTGAACGCCTGCTTGATCTCGCGGAGCAGCGCGTCTCGCTCGATGTCCATCGCATCGTCGGAAGACATGTGGACGATCCTATCGACGTCGAATCGCTCAGCGCTGGATCCGCGCCGACCCGCCGCCCGCGACGTGCTTGAGCTCCGCGAGGGTGATCTGCGAGGTGTCGCCGCGGGTGGTCTGCAGCAGGGCCCCGTGGGCGGTGCCGAGGTTGACCGCCGTCTGCGGGTCGGAGCCGGTGAGGAACCCGAATGCGAAGCCGCTGGCGAAGCCGTCGCCGCCGCCCACGCGGTCCTCGATCTCGAGGTTCTTGAAGTCCGGCCCGTGATAGAACGTGTCGGTCTCGGCCCAATACAGGATCGCCGACCAGTTGTTGATCAGCCCCGAGACGACCTCGCGCAGCGTCGTCCCGATCACCTTGAGGTTCGGGAAGTCCTTCGCCACCTTGCGGACCATCTTCTTGTAGCTCTCGATGGGCAGCTCGCCCTTGAGGTCGTGGCCGGAGGCGCCCTCGACGTCGTAGCCGAGCACCTTCTGGAAGTCCTCCTCGTTGCCGATGAGGCAGTCGATGTAGGGCACGAGCGGGCGGGTGGTGGCGATGGCCTCCTTGCTCGACCAGAGCTTGGAGCGGAAGTTCAGGTCGTAGGAGACGATGGTCCCCGCGTCGTGGGCGGCCTTGAGCGCCTCCGCGGCGAGGAGCTTGGTGGTGGGCGAGAGGCAGGTGAAGATGCCGCCGGTGTGGAGCCAGCGGGCCCCGCGCGTCTTGAAGAGCTTGTTCCAGTCGACGTCGCCGGGCTTCATCTTGCTGGTGGCGGAGTGGCCGCGGTCGTAGAGGGTGACGCTGGCGCGGACGCCTGTGCCGACCTCGGTGAAGTTGAGCCCGATGCGTGCCTCGCGCCCCACGCCGTCGTAGGGGAGGTTGACGACCTGGGAGGTGTCGACGCGGGCGGTGTGGGCGTGGTTGGAGATGATCTTGCCGACGGGGTTGTCGACCAGGCCGCCGACCCATCCGGTGCGGAGCCCCAGGCGCGAGAGGGCGTAGGCGACGTTGTACTCGCCCCCGCCGACCCAGACCTCGAGGGTGTTGGCGAACTCGATGCGCCCATGCCCGGGCGGGCTGAGGCGGACCATGCACTCGCCCAGGGCGACCAGGTCGAGCTCGCAGGTCTTGGCGTCGCGGATTTTCAGGGCTTGGGCCATGGCGGATGCTCCGATTTCCGGGGGTCCGGGTTTCCGGATTTCCGGGGGGGGGGATGGCGATGCGGCTGGCGCAGCGGAAAAACAGGGGGGAGCATCTTGCCGCCGGGGTGGGGGGCTGTCAAAGAAGAGGGGGCTGGCGCGGAGGTTCGGGGCGGGGGATTTTGCCTGATCAGAGCCGGAGACTGTGTGTCCGTTTTTCAGGCGTAAGGCGGTACTCCGCCGCGCGCGAAGTGCCGCATCTGCAGGCGCCCAACAATCCACATTCAACGCCGCGTCGACAGATCGACAGCGTGCTGCCGATGGCGTCATCCGTTTTACGGACCCTCCAGGCTCCCGACGAGTCGTGCGAGCGGAGTACCGCTTTCGCCCGATCGACGGACACACAGTGTCCGGCTCTGATCAGAAAAAACTTCATCGCGGAACGCGCGATCTCCCCGATTTGCACCCCCTCGACTCCCCCGCTATCCTCCCCGCCGCGAAAATGATGTTGAGACGCATTCTCACACAAGGGCCGACCCCATGAACCAGGCTTCCTCACCCACGACTTCCCCGCGCTCGACGTCATCCTTGGCCTGGGGCTTGGCCCGCCGCGCGGCCAGCCGCCTCACCCGCGCCGCCGCGCTCTTCGCCCTCGGCCTCGCCGGGCTCGCCTGCGTCGCGCCCGCCCAGGCCGACGAACGCCGGTTCACCTTCGTCTACGAAACCACCACCACCCCGCCCGGCGCCTTCGAGTTCGAGAATTGGATCACCTGGAAGTCCCACAAGAACGAGGACCCCTCCTACGACCGCTTCGAGTTCCGCCACGAAGTCGAGTTCGGCCTGACCGACCGCCTCATGGCCTCCGTCTACGTCGCCAACTGGAGCTACACCGACGGCAAGAGCGTCGACGGCGACGGCGTCAACTACGACAGCTCCGGCTTCGAGCTCATCTACAACCTGCTCAACCCCGCGAAGGACCCCTTCGGCCTGGCGGTCTACGGCGAGTACAACGGCGGGCCCGACCTCCACGCCCTCGAGACCAAGGTCCTCGTGCAGAAGAACATCGACCGCTGGGTGCTGGCCTACAACGTCAGCCTCGAGGCCGCGTGGGAGCAGGAGGACGGCCTGTGGAACACCGAGTGCGAGTTCCAGCAGACCGTGGGCGTGAGCTACGAAGTCTGCCCGAAGTTCACGCTCGGCGTGGAACTGCTCCACCAAGTCGACTTCCCGCATTGGAGCGAGCAGGAGGAGCACCAGCTCTACGCCGGGCCGAACATGTCCTACCGCGCGGGCTCGTGGTGGGTGACGGTGACGCCGCTGATCCAGGTGACGAGCAACCACGCGGAGCCCGATTTCCAGACCCGGCTGATCGCGGGGATCAATTTCTGATTGGGTTTGAATTGATTTGAATTGTTAGCCGGAAGCGCAAGCGACTGGACGGGGTCGCATGCGATCGGAAGTTTTTTGTGATGGCGATCCAGGCGGTGAACCGGAGAACCCCTGTCCCGTCGCTTGCGCTTCCGGCTAACAAATGCGGCCGGCCTTTGATCGAACGCGAAACGCACGTCACGGACCCGCCCCGATGAGCATCGCCAATCGACATCCTCGAACGACGCGAATCGCCGGCGCGCTGCTCGCCCTGGCCTGCCTCGCGGTCGCCGCCTGTCGCTCGATGGAGCAGGTCGTCCCGCCGGTGGGCCCCGCGATGCTCTCCTCCGCGCAGGGCGCGTCCGCGGAGGCGCTCACCCGCGGGCGCGGGATCTACCTCGACGCCTGCATCCGCTGCCACGTCGCCGAGGCGATCGGCGACTACGGCCTGGAGCGCTGGCGGGCGAAGATACTTCCCGACATGTCCCGCCGGGCCAAGCTCAGCCCGCAGCAAACCGCGGAACTCACCTCCTACGTCCTCGCGGCCCGCGAGACGCTCGACCGCGTGGCGGGGCCGACGGGGCGCTGAGGCGTGGATTCCCGGCTGCGCACGGAACATCATCGACTCCACCGAATCAAGCCCACTGATCCCGACGGTACGCCGTCGGGTTCGGTGGGGTTGGGCCGCCCGTCGTGACGGCAATCGGTGGTGTCGATCCGGCACACCGGTTAGGATTTCGCTCCGCGAATGCCGATTCTTTTTGTTGGCCCCTACGACATTGTTTGAGCGATTAGACCGGGAGAGATCATGCGCATCATCGCTTTGCTGGCTTTTCTCATTTCACTGCATGTGGCGCTGATCGCGCAGGCTGAGCCGACCGCCGAGGGGCCGACCTCGGCCCCCGCCCTCGCCGCGCGGAAGAAACTCGACGGCGTGGTCGCGAAGGCCGACCAGGCGAGGAACGTGTTCGTCGCCTCGGCCCGCGAGGCGTATCTGGCCAGCCTGCAGCAGGTCTTGGACGCCGCGCTGAAGGCCGCGAGCCTGGAGGATGCCAAGTGGACCAAGGCGGAGATCGAGCGGATGAAGGCCGGCGAGTCCATGTCGGGGGAGAAACCCAAGCTGCCAATGGCGGCGGCGGCCCAGAACCGCTTCGCCCGGGCCAATGAAAGGGCCCAAGAAGACCGCAAACGCACACTCGATGCGGCTCGCCGGCAATACGTCTTCGACCTGGAGGCCGCCAAACGCGCCGCCCTCAGCGAGGCGAAGGACATCGAGGAGGCGAATCGGATCGTGGGCGAAATCGAGCGGGCGAATGTGATGGAGTTCGGGCAGACGTCGGCGGTGCCGGTGGGGAATGCCGTGCAGGTGGTCCCGGCGGACCAGAAGCCGGGGAAAATCAATCTGCTCAAGCTTGTGGATTTGGATCGCGATCTGGTTCTTTATGGAGTTTGGAAGTGGGAGAATGGGGCGTTAGTAGTTGATCGTAAGGGAAAATGGGTTAATAGCATTCGATTTCCCTATCAGCCTCCTGCTGAATACGACTTTACTATGGAGTTCACTATCGGCTCGCTTGGCAAGCCTGGCGACATGATCATGATCTGTGCAGCAGGAGATTCCACCTTTGGGTGGGTAGCAGGAGGGGGTGGCAATAATTCTACTCTTCTATTCGGCGCGGTCAATGGTGTATGGGGGGAGGGGAATCCCACCCTTTCAAACAATCTGAAGGGAGTATTTGAGGCGGGCCATCGCCATAAAATGGTGGTTTCGGTCCGTCGAAACGAGCTGTTGGCATCGATCGATGGACGGATTGTTAAGCAATTTCCTACAAACTTTAAGAATTTGGGATTTCCGGGAAGTCTAGGGATTGGTGCTGGTGTACTGGGGTTATGCATTGGCAACGATGCGGTAGTTGTTCATGCCGCAGATGTTGACGAGATTAGTGGGCCGGGCAAAATAATGCATCACCTCAATGCTCAAGAGATTCGAGCACAATCGCAAATGTTTCACGCTCTACGCATCGGAAAATCCGTTTCACTCACGGAATTGCGTCCGCGTGCTACCCAGGCGGGCTGGGGTGATCTCATGATCAATCAAGCCCCCGGTAAAAACCTGATCATGATCGATGGCAAGGAATGTGGGCGGTTTCTATTTTGCTCACGCGCCGAGCAGCCTGATCTTTAACATTCCTGACGGCGCAATCGGATTTCGGGCGATCGGCACTCACCCAGCCGGAACTTTTCGCCCGGACATTGGGCAATGGAGATTAGCGGTCTGTGTCGACGATTGTGAGGTCTTTCTTTCCGGAGGCATCCGAGAAGCAGGGGGCAAGATTCCTATCGAAATTCCTTTGCCCAAGGGGGCACGGCAGATCGAACTACGCGCCGACCCCCTCGGATCCGCTGACATGGATCACTGTGTCTGGGCCTACCCCGAGTTCCTGTTTCCCGCCGGAGAAACGCCCTAGTCTCACAGGCGAGGCCCACGTTCAGACGTCAGAATCACGGGACGTCTTGTTCCTGGGCCGCTCACCTTGAAGAGGGTCGGTGGCGAGGCCTTCGTTTGGAGTTTCGCCTTCGGCCGGTCTTCACGCTCACCGGTGGCCCCGTGCGAAGCGTCCCCCGACCCCACCGAACCCGACGGGGTACCGTCGTGATCAGTGGGCTTGAAATAGTGGACTTGATGCATGGATCGGACGGCATGTCGTCCTGAGTTGCCCGCGCCCCGCGGGTTCCAGTACCATCGCCTCTCTCGCAGGCCTGTCCCTCAGCCGCGCAACGCGGCGCATGCCTGCCGCGGGCGCTCCCCCATGCCTCCACTGATCCCCCTGATCGACGGCCATCTCGACCTGGCCTGGAACGCGTTGTCGTTCGACCGGGACCAGACGCTGACCGTCGCCCAGCTCCGCGAGCGCGAGGGGCGGCTCGTCCACTCCAACTCCGGCCAATCCGGCGCTCCGGGCGCGCGGGGCGGGTGGGGACGCTGCACGACCAGCCTGCCCGAACTGCGGAACGCCGGCATCGGCATCTGCCTCGCCACCATCCTCTCGCGGGCCAAGCCCTCGGCCCCGCCTCCCGCCCTCCAGCTCCGCACCGACCTCGACCACGCCTCGCAGGACATCGCTTTTGCGGTCGGGCGCGGACAATTGTCGTACTACAACCTGCTCGAATCCCGCGGATGGGTGCGGATGATCCGCGACGTCGAAACCTTGGACGAGATGTGGACGGTCTGGGCCGACGGCCCGGAGGCCGCCGCGTCCCTCTATAAGGATGCCCCCGGAATTCCCTCCGGGCGGCCGCCCATCGGGTACGTCCTGAGCATGGAGGGCTCCGACCCGATCCCCGATCCGTCTTACGCACAGGACTGGTGGGACAACGGGTTGCGCGTCGCCAGCCTCGCCCATTACGGGCAGAGCGCCTACGCCTTCGGCACCGGGGGCGACGGGCCGGTCACGCCCCGCGGGTACGAGCTTATCAAGGAGTTCGACCGGCTGGGGATGATCCTCGACCTCACGCACACCGCCCACACCGCCTTTTTCCAGGCCCTCGACTCCTTCTCCGGAGAAGTCTTGGCAAGTCATAACAATTGCCAGGCCCTTGTGCCGGGCGATCGGCAATACACCGACGAGCAGGTGAAGGCGATCATCGCCCGCGGAGGCGTGATCGGGGCCGTGCTCGACGCGTGGATGCTCGCGCCGGGCTGGAAGATCGGGACGACCACGCCCCAGTCGCCCGGCGCGCCGACGCTCAAGCACGTGGTCGACCACATCGACCGCGTCTGCCAGCTCGCGGGCAACGTGAAGCACGCGGCGATCGGGAGCGACCTCGACGGCGGCTTCGGCACCGAGCAGACGCCGGGCGATCTCGATACGATCGCCGACCTGCAAAAGCTGGCGGGGCTGCTCGAGGCCCGCGGCTATTCGCAGGCGGATGTGCGGGCGATCTTCCACGGAAATTGGCTGGCGCTGTTGCGGCGCGGCCTGCCTCGCCGGGCCGACAGCGCAAGTGGAAACGACCGTGGGAACACGGGCGGAGCGTCGGCCGGGGCAAATGGTATGATCCGCCGCTCGGCGCAGCCGGGGCGCAGCGCGGTCCAAGCGGAGTCCGAACGGTGAGCCATCAGCCCAGCGCGGAGTCCGACAACACGCCTGGCGTGCCCGTGCCCGGGGCGATCGCCGAGGGAAGCTCGCGGCGCGTGATCGTCTCGGTGCGCGACGTGGTGCGCGAGTACCGCGTGGGCGGCGAGGTCGTGCGGGCACTCAACGGGGTGAGCATCGACATCTTCGCGGGCGAGTACCTCTCGATCATGGGCCCCTCGGGCTCGGGCAAGAGCACGCTCTTCAACATGATCGGCGGGCTCGACACGCCCACCACCGGGGCCGTGACGGTCCACGGGGTGAAGATCGCCGTGCTCTCTCGCGTCGAGCAATCCTGCCTGCGCAACTTCGCGCTGGGCTACATCTTCCAGTCGTACAACCTGATCCCCGTGATGTCGGCGATGCAGAACGTCGCGCTGCCGATCATCCTGGGCGGGGCGAGCGTGGACGCGGCGAACAAGAAGGCGTCGGAGCTACTCGAGGCCGTGGGGCTCGGGCACCGGCTGCACAACCGCCCCGAGCAATTGTCGGGCGGGCAGCAGCAGCGCGTGGCGATCGCGCGGTCGTTCGCGAACGACCCGGCGATCATCCTCGCCGACGAGCCCACGGGGAACCTCGACACGCGCACGGGCGAGGCGATCATCGACATGCTCAGCCGGCTCAGCCGGGACCGGGGCGTGACGATCATCTCGGCGACGCACGACCACAAGATGCTGTCGGTCTCGGACCGGGTGGTGACGATCCGCGACGGGAAGATCGCGAAGATCGAGCTGCGCAAGGACCTGGACATCAAGGTCGGGAAGATCTCGACCGGCGCCGCCCAGCAGGCCGCCGACGAGGCCGACCGCTCCAAGACTCGCGTCAACCTGCACGGGAAGGACAAGATCGAGGACCTGCACGGCGACTCGCTGGTGGCGCGGCTGCGGGCGAACTCGACCCGGCTGCCCTTCAAGACGCTGCTCGCCCTGGCGATGGGCGGGCTGCGGGTGCGCATGATGCGCTCGGCGGTGACGATGCTCTCGGTGGTTCTGGCGATCGCGTTCCTGGCCTACACGGGGCTGAGCAACAACCTGCTCTCGAACCTCGCGCGGGCGGTGAAGAGCTACGAATCGTTCGCGCCCGTCGACCGCGAGAAGGTGAACGCCGCGGCGGACAAGGCCCTGACGCTCGACGTGGTGGGGGCGATGTCGCCCGATCAGCGGCGCGACATGGCCCGCAAGCTGGGGCTCGACACCTCGGCCGAGGCGCGGGCGGTCCTGGTGGCATTGCCCGAGACGAAGCTCAAGGCGACCAACCTCGTGCAGGCGAGCAAGGCCGCGCTGGCGAAGATGGAGAAGGACCCGAAGGCCGACCCGTACGACGTGGAGAGCGCCAAGGCGGGCGTCGCCCGCGCCGACGCCGCCCTCGAGTCGCTGAACAAGCGCGAGGCGGCGCTGCAGTCGTCGGTGGAGTTCGGCGAGTGGCTCGAGACCGGGAAGGGGCCCGACCTCGCCCCGCGGCTGGCGCAGTCGCTCAAGGACCGCTACACCGACATGATCGGGCGCATCCGCAAGCCGGGCGGGAACGCCTCGCCCGAGCAGCTCATGCAGCAGCGCGAGATGCTCGCCCTGGCGGAGAAGGCGGGCGGCGGGGCGGAGATGGCCCCGCTGGCCGACGCGCTGGCGCAGGAGCGGTCGCGCACCTCGGCCTCGGAGCTGCGCACGATGCTGCGCCGCGCGGGCGTGAACACCGACGCGACGCTCGCCGGCAACCCGATGGACACCTGGCTGATCATCATGGCGATGCTCACCTGCGCGGTCGGCATCGCCAACGCCATGCTGATGAGCGTCACCGAGCGCTTCCGCGAGATCGGCACGATGAAGTGCCTGGGCGCGCAGGACGGGCTGGTCGTCGAGCTCTTCCTGCTCGAGTCGGCCTTCCTGGGCGTCTTCGGCGCGCTACTGGGGATCCTGCTGGGCGTGGCGGTGGCGCTGCTCGCGGCCTTCATGCAGTACGGGGCCTACGGGCTGGGGAACTTCCCGGTGTCGGGCGCGGTGATCGTGATCGGGTACTCCGTCCTGGGCGGCGTGCTGCTGTCGGTCGTCGGGGCGGTCTACCCCGCCTTCGCGGCCTCGCGCATGCGGCCGGTGGACGCGCTGAGGGTCGAGGAATGAGCGACACGCCTTCGCCAACACCGTCGCCAGCCACGCCGGAGACGCCCGCGGAGAATCCGGGGGCCGCCGCCCCCGCCTCGGGGCTCGTGCGCGACATCGTCGTGCGCACCCTGGGCGTGAAGAAGATCTACAAGATGGGCGACACCATCACGCATGCCCTGCGCGGGGTCGACCTCGACATCTACCGCGGCGAGTACATGGCCATCATGGGCCCCTCGGGCTCGGGCAAGAGCACGCTCTTCAACATGGTCGGCGGGCTCGACAAGCCCAGCGAGGGCATGGTCTTCATCGACGAGGTGGACGTCGCCGCGCTCGACAGCTACGAGCTGGCCTGGATGCGCTGCCGGAAGATCGGCTACATCTTCCAGAGCTTCAACCTCCTCCCGACGCTCACCGCGATGGAGAACGTCACCATGCCGATGGTCTTCGCCAACGTCGACCCCGACGAGGCGCGCGACCGCGGCTACGACCTCTTGCAGAAGGTGGGCATCGGCGAGCGGTGGAACCACCGCCCGGGGCGCATGAGCGGCGGGCAGCAGCAGCGCGTCGCCATCGCCCGCGCCTTGGCGAACAACCCCGCGATCGTCCTCGCCGACGAGCCCACCGCCAACCTCGACCACCGCACGGGGGCCCAGATCATCGCGCTGCTCAAGAGCCTGTCGCGCGAGATGGGCGTGACGGTCATCAGCGCGACGCACGACCACAACATGCTCGACATCTGCGACCGCGTGGTCTGGATCCGCGACGGCGAGATCGAACGCATCGAGCGGCGCGAGGACCTGAACATCCAGGTCGGCAGCATCGACGGGGGCAAGCATTGAGCCGCAAACGCAACGCAAGTGCACGGGCCTCCGTGGCAATGGCACAGCCGGAGAATCGCATGGCCGTCGGCCGGTCGGACAGCGGGATGGGCAGCGGCATGGGCCAAGGTCGGCGCGATCGCCGGGGCGTGGGCTTCGCCTGCGCGTCGGCTGTGCTTCGGCTTGCGGTCGTCGCGCTGGCGGTGTTCGCGCTGCTGGCCTGTCCGCGCCCCGTGCTGGCGGAGGAGTCGGAGACGCCCGCCGCTGAGCCCGCGGTCGCCGCGACGGCTTCCACCACTTCGGAATCCCCGGCCTCCGCGCCTTCCGCCGCCGCGGCGGGGGCGCTGGCTGAACTTGAGAACATCGCGAAGATCGCCCCGGCCCGGCAGGTCGGGCAGCCCGGGAACGACGCGGTCGACGCGTTGGTCCACGAGCGGTTCACCAAGGCCGTCGAGCGTCACGCCGACGCCGGGAGGCTCGCCGCAGCCCAGGAGCTGCTGGCGGAGGCGAAGAAGGCCGACGACGACCTCACGGCGGTGCGCAACGGGCAGAGCAAGGGCTCGAGCGAGGCCAAGGCGATCGCCTCGCCTTGGTACATCCGCGTGACGATCGACGAGCCCGCCTCGCTGATGGCGATCCTGGTGCTGATCGCCGCGGCGAACTTCACGGCGGGGCATCTGCAGAAGCGCAAGGCGGCGTGGATCGTCGGCGCGGTCTTCCTCGCCGCGGCGCCGATCCTCTGGGTCGTCTCCACGCAGGTCGAGACGCCCGCGAAGAAGTACGCGCGGGAGAAGAAGGTCTCGACGACCGCGCAGGCGCTCGAGAAGGAATTGTTCGACGCGAGCATGGTCGCCCTCGAGGCCGACCGCAAGGCCGCCAAGGCTCTCGCGGGGCAGTGGCAGTCCGGGCGTGTCTGGCACGACTCGGCAGCCTTCATCCCCGGCAAGGCTGAGCTCGCCGTCGCGGGCGGCTCGCCGGTCCGCCTGCATCAGATGGCGCCGAACCTGGTCGACCCCGCGAACGTCCCCGAGGCGGGCATCGAGGGGCCGCTGGTCTACGCCGGCGCGGCGACGCCCGCGGAATTGGCGGGGCGGCATTTCGAGAATTCGGTGGTGCTGGTGGAGTTCGCCAGCTCGACGCGCTGGCTCGACGCGGTGCAGTTGGGCGCGCGGGCGGTGCTGGTGCTCGATCCGCCCGCCGGCGCGGACGCGACCTTCACCGAAGCCGCGCAGAAGACCGTCTCGGCCCCGCTGAGCATCCCGCGTTTCATGGTGCGCCGGGCCGAGCTGGCCAAGGCGCTGGGTGACGATTGGGAGACCGCCGTCAAGGCGACGCCCGCGGTGAAGCTGACGCAGGGCGAGCCCGGGCGCTGGCAGCGCAAGCGCGTCGCGTCGGACTGGATCTTCATCCCCGGCACCGTCGCCCCGGCCGAGGGCAAGGCCGACATCGATCAGGACACCGGCCGTCAGGTCGTGGTGATCCTCGCGGCGAAGGACACGGCCTCGATCGTCCCGGAGCTCTCCCCGGGCGTGACCGGGGCCGGGAACTTGGCCCTGATGCTCAAGATGCTCGAGGGGTTCGAGCAGAAGCAGCCGCGCCGCCCGGTGCTGCTCGCGGCGGTCAATGACCACGCGAACGCGCTGGCGGGCGAGCAGGAACTCTGCTGGTCGCTCTTCGCCGAGCCCGCCGCCGCCGGCGCGGAGCTGGCGTGGATCGAGAGCGAGTTGGCCGAGCAGCGCTTCCTCGCGGAGGCCTACGGGCAGCCGCCGACCGTGGAGTCGATCGAGGCGATGCGCACGGCCGAGAGCACCGTCGGCGGTCGGTTGGTCCGCCAGAAGGAGACGGCGGTCGACCGGCTGACGCAGACCCGCAACCTCCGCCGCGACGAGCGCAACCGCCTGCAGTTCCGCATCGAGGAGGACGACCGCCGGGCCCGCAAGGGGCAGCCCACGCGCATGACCCTCGCCGCCAAGGCCGAGGCGCAGGAGCGGCTGACGTATCTCCAGCACGAGGCCGAGGAGCTCACCAAGCTGCTGCGGCTCTTCAACCGGTTCGGCGAGACGACCCGGCTCGACCAGCTCCCGCCCGACGGCGTGGAGCGCACGGTCAAGCTCTTCGCCGACGTCGCCGCCGACTCCCTCGCCGCCACCGCCAACCTCGAGGAGACGCGCCGCAAGCTGCTCGACAACATCGCCGTCCGCCGGCTGCTCGGCTCGCTCGCCACGCCGCCCGCCAAGGCCCCGCTCAAGGCGGCCGAGGTCTTCGCCATCCGCTACCCCCGCGTCCCGGTCTCGCTGGGGCTCGCGCTCAACCTCTCCTTCGGCGCCTCGACGGCCGGTTTCTTCCACCTCGACAGCACCCGCGGGGACACGGGCGACACCGAGTTCCTCCCCACCACCGAGACCCAGTTCCAGCGCGTCTCCAAGTGCACCATCGACGCCGCCGAGGCCTACGCCCAGTCCTCCGGCGCGCCCAACCTGCTGGTCAACACCATCCGCGGCGTGGGCGGCATCCCCTGGGCCGCCTATCTCGGCGGGCGCTTCGCCTTCCCGGGCCGGGTGATGCTGCAGTTCTCCATCCCCGAGCTGACGCTCGCCACCGTCCGCGACGCCCGCCCGCGCGACTACACGCCCGACGACGACCTTGATTCGCTCAACCGCGGCAACTTCACCGCCCTGGCCTCCTTCGTCTTGGGCTACATCCCCAGCTTGGTCGATGCCCCGGACATCGGCGCCTCGGGCGCCGCCCTCAACACGCCCCAGCCCCTGAGCTCGCAGATCAGCGTCCGCCAGCAGGACCAGTTCTCCATCACCGTGCCCAAGACCGTGCGAGGCGGCGCGGTGGTCGCCGTCCAGCCCGCGGGCGTCGGTTCCAAGCTGCCCAACAACGCCGACCTCTTCGGCGATGTCCGCCCCGTCGGGGTCATCATGGCCAACGACCGCGGCGTGGTCTGGCTCCGCGGCTCCTCCTGGCGCGGGGCTTCGCTCCACGCCTTTGGGTACGACAAGGACTTCCGCCGCGTCCAGGCCGCCTCCGACCTCACCGA